>DASZPH010000085.1:0-300000 GCA_035550375.1 Pirellulales bacterium
CAGCCGAATGATAACCTGTGCCTCCGGCGTCTGCCGGGCGATCAGTTCCTCGGTAATCCCATCGAGCGACATACCCAAGGTGTCGCCCAAATCGCCGATTGCGCGAAGACCAGTTTTTCACCGCCCTGTGAACGGCTACCAGGTGAGGCTACACGAGGATCACGAGCTCGAGGGGCAGGCGAGCCCGGCTACCGCGGCCACGTTGTGGATCCAGTGCGTACTGCCTTGATTCAGGGAGGGGGGGCCGCATTCCGCGAAAAGCGTCTTGAGGACCCGCGCAACCCACCGCCGGATAGATGCGATTTTTTGGGATGTTATAGCATAATACTATTTTGTGCTCCGCAAACCCCTATTTGGTAATACCTTGCGTCGGTATTGACGCTCTTGTGAGGAGCCAGTTTCTGACGAATCCAGGTTGGAACGCTTCCAACCTGAGATTGGGACGAGACTGGGACCGATCCAGCGTTCATCCTGCACGATCCGGCGCCCATCCTGCACCGATCCAGCGCCGGATATTTGTTCCGCTACGACATGTGTCAATCAACTACAGGACACAATCGCTTTGCGATGTCAGGTGTAGCGACAAGAACACGCGCGTGGACCCAGCAAGCATTTGCTTGGGGTTGGGGTTTTTCGAGCCGCTGGCGCTGTTGCGCGACGTCCGCAACCGGAGAGGCGGAAAACCCGCCTACGCTATCGGCACATTCCAGCCTCGGCGAGGATTGCGCTAACCGAGTTAGAGCGGGATCGCTCGGTTAACGTATCTCGCGATCAGCCCCCGGAAAGCTGAAGCCAGTCACGAGACCACCTCTTCCAGATGCTGTCCGACTGCAAGTGGGCCATAAAGGCCCTGCCAACGGCCGTGGGCAGGGCGCCGGCCCGCAACGGCTCAATCAGACCATGCTCGTGCAAGCGGCGAAGCGATCGCGACAAGGCAGCTCGTTGACTCGACGTAAGCGACGCACCAAGCCGTTGCTGGTGACGCGACGGCACAGGCCCCGGCGGTAGGGTTCGATGGTCCAAAGCTGCGCGGTGGAGTCGAGCGCGAGCGCAAATGGACTGTTCGCCATCGCGGTAGACCTCCGCGAGGATGCGCAGTTGCTGAACGCTGAGTTGAAAGTCGTCGGCTAAGCCGTAGACAAGCAGCGACCCGTTCTGGCAGTAGCGAATCTTGATGCCCATTTCATAGACCCGTTGGCCGATGTACGGCGGGCAACCTAACCGCCCACGCTTAAGTCAGGTTTCCGCGCCCATCCAACATCTCAGTGTAACCGCGGGGGAAGATCTGGCGAGTGCCATGAAGTGCCGTTAGCCTCGGAACCATCGGCTAACTGAAGGGAGCCCACACGCATGACCGCATCAACCACTGAGTTCGACGTCCCGGCGCCGGCCGATCGGATTGACACGTTCCAGGCAGCGATCTATCTGGGCAAATCGAGACGAACGCTCTGGCGTTACGTCGCGGTGGGATACCTTGGTCGAGTTCGTTTGAGAACCATAAGGGTCGGCAGGCGGGTCATTACGTGCCAGCAGTGGCTCGATGAGTTCATTGCGGCAACCCAGACCTTGCCTAGCGATCCAGGTGAACCACTGACCACGAGCGGAGCGGCTGCGGTGGCAACATAACCTTAACCCAAAAACGCAAACACCCCAGTCGGGCAAAGACTGAGGTGCTCATCGCGTTTGACTTGCTCGCGAAGAACCAGCCACGGTGCTTCGCGTTCGGAAATGGAGACCTTGTGCAAGCCTTTTATAGCAATTCCTCAGGCGCCCAACAAGCGCCGTGCAAGAAATCTGCGCTGGCGCCGGAGTGGCCCGGCCTCTTGATCCGCGGAACGGCTGATCTTCATCGAGCCCTGGCAGCAGCCATCGCGAAGACGCGCCTCCGGACGATGCGTGCAAAGGGAGGTTGGTGATGGTCACCGCGTCTTACGACGAGACTGCCAGATCTAATCGAAACGGGCAGTCCGCATCGACACACACAGGCGGCCAGCCGGGCGAGCGCCGGCGACCTAGCGGAATCGACCACGGATGGATGGGTTTCGCGGATTTCATGGCGCAAGACGTCCGGCAGGACTATCTCGTCGATGGCATCGTTCCAGAGGCGCAAGGAGGGATCATCAGCGGGCGCTTCAAGACGCTCAAGACGAGCATCGCCCTCGACCTGTTCATCAGCATGGCCTCGGGTGCGCCATTCCTGGACGAGTTCCGAGTTCGCTCACCCGTGCCATGCGCATTGATGACCAGCGAGGCCGGCGCCGCGTCGATCATTGGGACCTGCGCAAGGATTTGCGCGGCGAAGGGCATTGACTACCGCGACGGCCCGAACCTGACGACACTCAGGGCCAAGATGACCGATCCACGGCACCTCGATGTGATGGAGCGGAACATCGAGCGGCACGGTTGGAGGTGTGTTGGCATCGACCCCACCTACCTTGCCTTCGCGGCCTTAGGCGAATCAGTATCTAACGTGTTCAAGATGGGTGAGGCCCTGGAGCCAATCACGGACCTTATCCAGCGAACTGGGTGCTCCGTACTCCTAATAAACCACAACACCAAGGGCCGCATGAATGGCGTCGGCCGGTTTGACCCTCCGGACCTTGCCGAAATCTCGATGAGCGGTTGGGCCGAGTGGATGCGATTCTGGCTGTTGCTCGCGCAAGCGGACGAATGGGACGAAGCCACCGGCACGCACCGCTTGTGGCTACGATCCGGCGGGAGCGTTGGCCATGCCGCCTTGCATCAAATCCAAGTCGTCGAAGGCGAGCACAACTCGGAGGGCCTGCGTACGAAATGGCAGGTAGACGCATTTGACCATCGCGAGATTGCCGACGACAAGGAGAAGCGCAAGGCGAACGCGAAGGCCAAGCAACGTGAGCAAACAGAGGCAGAGCATGTACACAAGCTCCGCGACGCGTTGAACACGTGCCGCGACTTCGAGAGCGCTCGGAAGCTCGGCGAGTTGTCCGGGCTCAGCGCACGGAATTTTGGGCCAGCGATTACCACCCTGATGAAGCGTGGCGAAGTCGAACAGCAGGACATTGTAAAGAGGGGGAACGCATGCCCCGGCTACCGCCTGAATCGCGACGCGCGACAAGGTGCGACAACGTGAGACAGACGTGCGACAGAAACACGTGGGGGGACATGGTGCGACAACAACCCCTATGTAATAGGGGTTGTTGCACCACGCACGCGTCACCCCAAGAGCACGACCACGAGTAGGACAAGGGGGGGCGCACGTTCCCTGTCACCCCAGTTGGTTGTGGCGCCGACGGCAATAGAGGCTGCCGCAGAGACGGTTCGGCCGTGAACGTCGCTCGGTTTGGCGCTAGTGCAGGCCCCGTTTTCAGCCGCGACAAATGTGAGTAAAACGACCACACGGCACGCAGTGGCCAACAGATGCGAACTCTCACTCCGACCGCAGCGACAAACCCGCGCTCAGCACCAGAGCGCACCGCCCGCGCCGCCGGAACTTGAGCTTGAAGCAGTCCAACCCGACGTTCTATCCGAACAACGTATTCCTGGCTCGTCGGCCTCGTCAGCGAGAACCACCGAATGTAGCCGGCCTAATCGGAAATTTGACGAGGTACAGCACACTTATGCCCACTGCCCTGGCGCGAAGCCTGGTCACGGGTCCCATCAGGGCACGGTGACCGGTTCAGTTCGTCGACGATTTGATTATCTTCGTTCAACTTCGGCCGCGCCTTCAAGGCGCGGTGACTTCAGCGTCATAACCCCCGACCCACCTTCGACCCGCAGATTGCAGACGCTATAGTTCGGCCACGCCTGTTGAGGCGCGGTGACAACGGCTACATCGTTCCCGGCCGAACGGGCATCGAATTCGGCCGCGCCCATCCGGGCACGGTGGCGTCGAGGCGCGGGAGAACAGCCGCGTCGAGGCGTGGGTGCTTCAATTCGGCCGCGCCCATCCGGGCACGGTGGCAAGCTGACCGGCGGCAGCATGCTCAAGCTGATCCTGCTTCAATTCGGCCGCGCCCATCCGGGCACGGTGGGTTCTGCAAGGCGACCCGTTCGCACATCCGTACTATGCGCTTCAATTCGGCCGCGCCCATCCGGGCACGGTGGCAATTGCCTTCACCATCAAACGTCGGCTCAGTGCCTGGCTTCAATTCGGCCGCGCCCATCCGGGCACGGTGGCCGACTCCCTGCGAGCCGACAAGGAGAGGCTGGAGGGGGCTTCAATTCGGCCGCGCCCATCCGGGCACGGTGGCCGGCTTCGACGGTTCCCCTGCGTGTGCGGTGCGCCTCGCTTCAATTCGGCCGGGCCCATCCGGGCACGGTGGCGTGCCGCCCTTCAGCCCTGCCGCCGTCGTCAGCTTGCGGCTTCAATTCGGCCGGGCCCATCCGGGCACGGTGGCCAGGTGCCAGGTATCCAGGGCACGCTTGACACTTTCCAGCTTCAATTCGGCCGGGCCCATCCGGGCACGGTGGCAGCGGATCCGCAACTATATATCGCCCTTCGGCTTGGATTCGGTTCTGCGAGCGGTCAAGCACTTCTTGCTAGATGCCGGATGGACTCCAAACCAACAACTGCGTATCACGGTGGCGTCTACCAACTTATGTTCTGCGAGCGGTCCACAGGGAATTCCGCGGCACTTAGCCGCTCGCACGGCTCGGCCGGCAGGAATGACGCTAACTGGCCAACGCTAACCTTTCGGCTCATCCATCGTTCCCGCATTGGTTGCCGGATCGCTGCTCGGACGCCCTCGATCGTCAGCGGGCCACGCCACAACGGCCAGGTTATCGCCTGCGCTTCGCTGTTCCATCCGATAGTGTACCCCGTCGCGATCGTTGGCAGCAGCCGCAACGCTTCGACGGCCAAGCGGTTGGCACCATGAACGCTTTGGGCGCCTTCTTTTGATGGGTCACCCCACTGGCTCCCGTGTTCGGCATGCTCCGCCGCGTCCCATCGTTGCCCTAACTTGTCGTAGTATTGCCACGGCCCAACAATAGCTTCCCTGACTTTGGCATGATCGACGGCCGCTGCCAGCTTGGGCCAAGCCTTGTCGAAACCGGTATGGGCCGCGCCTGTACCCAGCAGCGGTGATTGCTTGAATGGGCCGCCTTCCCAGCGTCCGACCGCCGGCCCCCACTCGCCCATTTTCTCGAATTCCTCGAAAGTCTTAGGCCGGCAAACAGGCGGTGCGAGCTTAAGCCGCTCAGCCAAATAAGCGACCGCCTCATCCAACTCCCATCCGCCGAAGACGCCGCGGTCGAGCGCATCCCAGTGTAGATAAGTCGGCTGCTCTTCGCATAAAACGCAGAGCGCTCCGACGGCGGCCATCCAACCCAAAAGAGTCCGTCCGTTCAAAGCCGTCGCTTGGAAAGAACTGAGAACCGGGGAGCTGCCGTGCGCCCTTGGTAAATCAATGGGGACGAGACGAGCGGTCAATTCGTCCCGCGAGGCGATTCGATCGGCCATTACGAGGACCGACTCGAAGAGTGCCGCGTCCCACGGGTTTTTCGTCAGTGCCGCGAACCTGGAAATCGCCTCGGCTTCCAGTTCCAGCATGTCGTCGGAGTTGGATTGCAAATGCAAGCCGGCGAAATCAATAGCAGCCTGCCCGTCGGTGGCGTGTTCCGGAGGTGATGGACGGCACCTGCCGTGGTGCGATGCGATCAGGTGGGCCAGAACCTGACATGACTCTCTGGGCAGCATTCGCGCCGAGAGAAGCTCGTGGCGCCAGCTGCGAGGCAAGTCATCAGGACGCAGATTCCGCATCGCCGATGCCGAGTGGCCGCTCTTAGCAAGCCACTGGCCGGGAGCCGCGCCCAGCCACGTTTGCATACGAGGGTCGGCCTTGCCTACGTCGTGCAACGCTCCAGCGGCCGACAGCAATTGCCGATCCAACCCCAGACGCTCTCCAATCGAGCCCGCCAGATTGGCAACCGCCTGGCTGTGCTCTTCTAAGAGAATTGGGGTGCTACCCGTGAAGAGCGATTGGCCCCGTTTGCGCTGAACAACTACATAGCCGTTGCCCCGCGGTGTTACGGTGGGCTCGTCGATTCCCGACAGGTCGGCGATGGTTCCAAGCGATTCGCCGTTTTCGATCGCCTCCAGCAGTTCGCCTTTGGCTCGAATGCGCGCGCCGGCTACATCCGCCACGTCGGCCGGCGAGTCGGCAAGGACACAACCAAGGTCCAACCGCCCGTCGTCGCCGCCGGCTTGGATGACCCACACGTCGCCGGGCTGTAACGCGGTTGCGGCGCACGCGGTGGCCGTCTGCGGGCCGCGCTACCGCACGCCGATCCGGTCGCCCGCCCAACGTCGCACGGCCGCCAACGGAACGGGGGCGGCTTCCTGCTGGTGCGGCGGGTACGCCTCGACAAGCATCGGGCTCGGTGGCTCGTCACGCCAGACGAGCGTGGCGGTAGTGTCGTCGCTGGGATCAATGTAGTTGGCCACTGGTACGTCCCAGAGCGGACGCGGACTGGTTTGCTTCCACGTCTCAAGCAAATCGTTCGTCACGGCCGGACCGAGTTCCGGGCTGACGTCCAGGGCTTCTCTGGGAGGGTGGACGCGCAGAGCCTCGTCGATGGAAGTCGCCGCCATGTCGGGCGCGTCCCCCAACGTCCTGAGCCAAGCAAAGACGTTGTTTGGTGTGCTCCCATATACGGGCGATTGTTTCTTTCCGTCCCAGACGATCGCCGCCTGTACCCGTTCCCGCAAACCAAGTCGATTAAGGCGGCCGAACCGTTGTCGCAGTGCAGAGAGCGAGGCGCATTCGGTAACCAAGCCGTCAAAGTCGAGGTCGGCGCCCACCTCAAGTGTTTGCGTAGCGACGACGACAGTTGGGGATGCCGGACCCGGTCCCCCAGATCGCAACGGCTCGAGTGCGTCGAGTAGTCGGTGGCGATCGTACTCCCGAATGCGACCCGTCAGCAACCATGCTCTCGGAATCAACAGAGCCACTCCGGCAGCCGTCTCTGCTGTGTTGCAAAAGACGACAACCGCGCGGCAGCCGTCCTTGAGCATGGCCTTGGCCTGCTTTACGAGAGCCGGCTGTTCCCCTTTGAGCAGCGTCGCGGGCTTGGCGCATGACAGCCGACGGCAGAGCACTTCGTTCGTGCGGTCGCTCTCGTCAAGTGAGAGCGTCTCATCCCGCGCCGCGCCGGGCGTAGCCGTCATACTGATGACGCGCAAGTCGGCACCGAGGCCCAGGCAGCGGCGAAGGTTTGCCTCATAGGTCGGCAGGATGTGGGCCTCGTCAATGACGATGGTCGCTCTCGTTCCAGCCAGCGCCGCATGCAAGGGAAGAGACGTGTCGGACACTCCATAGCCGCGAAAGAGAAGCCGGCTCATGTGTTGGTCCGCGGTGCTACAGATGACGACGGGTGTCGAAGGGTCGATCGTTGCCATGTCCTCAAACACCCCGCCACGTAGCCGCAGCACGTTGAGCGGCTCCGCAGAAGCGGAAAGTCCCATTAGCGCGGCCCGTACCGCTTCGGGCAGACGCTGCGCGATTTGTTGGGCACGAGCGTAGGCGTCGTCCACAAGGATTCGGCGCTGAACGACATACCACAAACGACGGCTCACCTCGTTGGGATGAAAGGCAAGAGCCCAGACCCAGGCGTCAATGACACCTGTCTTGCCGCTCGCGGTCGGGGCCGCAATCGCCTGCGGCGGCCAACCGCTGGCGAACCGATCGGCAAGCCGTCGTTGCCAAGGGAATGGCGGAAAGCCGTACAACGATTGATAGAACTGCGCGAACTCCATTACAGCGGCCTCAGGAGTCCGAACCCACGATACCGCCCCATGCCCAAGACCACCGGACCGCTGATCGGGACGCTCCACTCCATCAAGGCATGAATGCGGAATCTCGGCCGCTTGCCGGGCGCGTAACTGGCGGCGTGGAAACCGCCGGCAACAAATGGCTCGGCTCGGAATCTCGCGCCGGCCGGCTTCGGCAGTCCTGCGCGGGTCGCCCACTCCTCGGCAATCTCAACGGCCGGTCTTCGGTCGCGCCGTCGTATCTCCATCGGCGTCACAGTGGTCCAGGTCGTCGCTGGGCGCGTCCATGTATCGGCTTCGGTCGTCCGGCCGCGGATATTTTCTGGCAGCCAGTGCTGACCCGCGAGATGTATGCCGTCGCCAAGGAGGGCGTGAAGCGTGCGGCGGGCTTCGGCCTGGTCAATGTGGCGTGGAATCGCCAAACCGAGACCCATGATTCGGCCGTCGCCGTGTTCACCGGAAAACACTGTCGGTACGATTCCCAGATGCGACGCACGAAGGCGTGAGCCGTCGGAGCTATGGCCAGAGACCCAGTCCGGCAAGGGATCGGGACATTTCGACAATACGGCCCGCCGTGCTGCATCCATCAATGGCGCGGTGCGGAGACCATCAACACCGCGCCCTGATGCTGCCAAGATGAGCAGCGTGGAAAACTCGCCGCGGTCTTCGGTAGTAGTCGACGGCGCGTCACAGCGTCGATAGCGACACCATTGAATGCCGGCCCGCACACGCGACTCAAACGCGCTCTCCAGGTCGGCCAGGCGGCCGGCGTAAGGTACTCGAAGTATCAGTTCGGCGCCTGGATCTGCGTCCGGCTTCCAGTTCGGCGGTGGCGCGGCCGAAGCGACAGCCATAGCGACCGGTGATCGGCCGAGACGTGCCACGCCGCGCGCCAGCGAGTCGAGTGCCTGCGTGTCGCTCTGCACGTCAATGTGAAAGTACACCACCGATTCATCAGGCTCGCATACGGGCAGGTAGCGCTCCTTGGCGCGGGACGTGCTGAGAGCGGGGTTGTAGCTACCCTCGCCTCCCCCTTGATCCTCGTTTCTGGGGACGTAATGCACGAGGCCCGGCCGGTCGGTTGCACTACTCGCCGTTATGCTCCAGGAAGCCCCTTCGATTGCAAGCAGCGCCGCGCGATGCGCTGCTTGGTTCCCTAGCTCGTGCAGCGTCGCTGTAAGGGCTTGGTAAACGCGGTCAGGATGTGGCGGCCACTCGGGTGAGTGGAGAGAATGATTCGCGGCGTGGAACGCGCCGCCCAACAACTCGAGGCGTAGCGAGATCATTCCTCCACCCCCACCGCCAGTGACCGGGAGATCAGGTTCCGCAACTGCTCCGACGGCACCAGTGTGACGGTTTCATTGCCCCAATGGATACCCGACCGATTGCACTCTTCGACTGCTTCGATACCCCGCTTACGGGCTTCTTCCAGCGACACAGGAAGCGGCTCCGTGGCGCCGTCGGCCTTGACGACCTCGAGGGCGGGAGCGACTTCCGGAATCAACTGGCACCGAGACCTTAGGTTGATGCCGTCGCCAACCGTGCGCAAGAGCACGGCGACACCCAGCCAAGCGAGCGCTTTGTGCAGGGGCGCAGCGTCGATTTCGCCACACCGCAACCGGCGAATCGTGCCAAGAGACAGAACCGCGGAGAGGTCGTAGTAGTCGGCCGTGACTCCGCGCTCCTCAACTCCGCTGGGGATCATGCCGATTGGAAGCTCACTTGGTTTGTTTGCCTTGCCTTTACCCGTCATGTCAAACGGGATTCCATCCCCTTTCACTCGATAGACAGGCACGGTGTTACTCGCCGGCGTCACGTCAAATCGCCCACCCACGGTCGAGCAAGGGACCGAGCGGATGGCGACAACTTCACAGTGCAACCCACGCGGAATACGAATGCCGCCGTGCGATCGAGCCGAGTACCAGCCACCGAGGAGCAGCATGGCTTGGTGCCACTTAACAAGTGGCAAAACGTTGGAGGTGTTCCCCAGCAACGCCTTGCCAGGCTCGGTCTGCATATACGGCTTACCGTCCACCGTACAGCTACGCGCGATCGCGTCCGCTCCACGATGAGGCATCGTCAGCGTGGACTCGTGCAATGGGTATCCATCCACCTCGTCATGGACCTCCGCGACGGAAAGAGGGAACCCGTCGGCTCGCATCGCGGCCAACGACTCTTCAAGGCGATTGGCCATCGCAGCCACGGAGCCGATGAGCGTGCAATGGACATCCTCGCCGGCTATCCGCCGTTTGTGGTGAGCGACCAAAACCTCAGATCGCGCACCCGCATACGTTGGTGGCTGTACGAAGGTTCCCGGCCCTGCCGCGGGTTGCATGCGTGCGCGGAGTCGGACAGCGGCCGCTGAGTCGAACTGCATGAGTTGTCTCCCAAATAGCTGAGAAAGTTAGACCACATTTCGCCGACGGATCGCGGCAGCAAGATGGTGGCAGAGAGATGCCGAGCATTTTGTAGACGGATTAAAAATCGAGAGGGAAATCGTGCCCAAATACTCTACTTGGTGGCGCGCCTTGCTCCAAGAGTGGGGGGTGGCGAGTTTTTGGCCTCGGTCGGGGGCGCTAGTCAGGTTGGAGCGCTCCAACCTGACGGAGAGGCGGCTCGCTATGCGGCAGGGGCCGCCATCTGGCCACAGACGGGCGTTTGTGTCCAGCGGTCGCCGGCTGTCTGGTGGAACGGGCTGGCTCCCACGAAACCACCGCGCGGAACTTGCTCGAAAAACTGCTGTATGGCATCGGAGTTTTGCCGTAATAACCGTTTGGCATGCTAACCCAATGACATATAATGGGTCGTTGTTCGGGGCGCTCACCACCATGGAGAACGACAATGAGGGTCATCGGTTACGTGCGGGTTTCAACTGAGGATCAGGCGGCTGACGGAATCAGCTTGCAAGCCCAGCGCAACAAGCTCGCGGCCTACGCCGAGTTGTACGACCTGAAACTTGTCGACGTCATTGAGGATGCTGGGGAGTCCGCCAAAACCCTCAACCGGCCCGGCCTGCAAAAGGTGTTGGCAATGCTGAAGCGTGGTGATTGCCAAGTTGGACCGGCTTACGCGATCAGTGGCCGACTGGCAGGCTCTAATCGACGGCTACTTCGGCGAGCGGCCGGGCAAGCAGCTCTTCTCGGTGGCCGATTCGATCGACACCCGCACGGCGGCCGGCCGGCTCGGGCTCAACGTGCTCTTGTCCGTCGCCCAGTGGGAGCGGGAGACGATTGGCGAACGGACCCCGGACGCCTTGCGGTTCAAAATCTCGAAGAGCGAGCGGTGTGGCAAGGTGCGGTTTGGCTACGATCTGGCCGACGATGGTTCAAGACTGTTACCCAACGCCACAGAGCAGGCGGCGATTGCTGCGATGTGTGAGCTTCGGGCGGCTGGCGAATCGTATCGGGACATCGCAGCCGAGTTGACCCGCCGCGGCATCTTCACCAAGGAAGGCAATGACCAATGGACACACACCGCCGTCCAGCGAATACTCAAGCGGGCCGCGTAAAGGCTCTGTACGAGCGTTTGGCTCGCCTACTGGGGGGATTGGCCCCAGACCGCATCGACGCGTTAAAGGAGCACCTTGAGAGTGAGCAAGCGTCCGAACAGGGAACCGACAATGAGCGACCAGCTTCGGCGGGCAATTCTCGATAGTGGGCTGTCGATCTACGCCGTCGCCAAAGGGAGCGGGGTGAGTCAGCCGGTTGTGGCTCGCTTCGTGGCCGGCGAACGCGACATCCGCATGGAGACGGCCGACAGGCTCTTTGCCTTCTTTCGGATGCAGGCCACTGCGGCAAAGCCGCCAGCCAGATAGATGCTGGCTGCGGTTCCTTGCAGCGGCGCCGAGTTGACGGTCAGGGCCACGCTCGTTCCCTACACCGACCTTCGCACAGGCGCGTCGACGCCCCGTGGCTTTTCAGAGCCGATGGGTGGCCTGCCGGCGACTGGGGACTTAAAGCCATTCCCTAAGAGCGGGCCCCCGTGTTTTTCCGGGAAAGCACGCTCCATAGATTCCGCCCTTTACGGCCGTTTTCGGCGATTCTGTACATTTTTCTGTACAGCATTGAAACGATCTAACCGCTTGGTAGGCGGACTCACGACTCAGCCGTGTCGCTAAACCCTCGCATACCACTGCCCATCGGCGCTGCCAAGAGCGAGACGATGATTTGACGAAAGACGATAGCCTACTCCTTGCTCGGTGACGATATACCGAGGCCGATGTGGATTGGGCTCAATTTTGCGGCGCAATCCGGCGACAAAGACTCGAAGATACTGCACGTCTTCAATGGATTCGGGGCCCCAGACTTGGCGGAGCAGAAACTCGTGCGTGAGCGGCCTGTCAACGTTGGCCGCCAGCACGTCCAGCAGCCTGCCCTCGATCGGCGTGAGCTTGATCTCTCGTTGGCCGATGAATGCCTGGCGTGATGCCCGATTCACGCGCAGATCGCCGATCGTCACGAGGGGGTTGTCGGGCGGCGCGCGATGCAGGGCGTGGCGGATGGCAACCCGCAATCGGGCGAGCAACTCGGCGATGGCGATCGGCTTGGTCAGATAGTCATCGGCCCCAGCGTCGAAAGCAGCAATTTTACTGGCATCGTCACTCGATGCCGAAATTACGATTAAGGGAGCAGCGAGGCAGGCGCGAAACTCGCCGAGCAGTTGAGTCGAGCCGACTTGGTCGATGTCGACCAGCACCAGGTCGGGCGGGCGGGCCGCGGCGAGGGCGATCGCTTCGGAACCGCTCGCGGCTTCGATCAGTCGATAGCCTTCTTGAATGAGACTGGTGCACGTCAATCGCCGCGCCGGGCTGTCGCCATCAATGACGAGAACCGTACGAGACGGGGTTCCACAGATAAGCGTGGTGGACATAGGCAACGCTCTAATAACATGGATGTGGATAAGACCGAGCGCGCTTGTGCTTCCGGAATCGTCGCCACCGGACGCGCTTGCCCAGCCCTTTCGAGCGGATCCGCGTCGGCGTGGCAATCGACGACGAGGGCCGGCATCACCCGGAGCAGACTCTCAGAACGATGACGGTGGCGCCGTCAAACCTGCATGCGCACATGCAGCGCGGTCAAAGAGGCGTCGGCCATACGAGCCAAGCAAGGACGGCAAGTCCCTTCTTGGTCACGCACCGCGGGCTGGCGATTCGCCAGAGCGCAAGCGGCCTGGCAACTCTTGGAGGTTGGCGATGGTCGCTGGGTTTCACGCTGCAGATCGGAACGAACACCCCCGTGCGGGCGAACGACGGGCTCGCCATGATCCTTGTCTTGGGCCGCCCTGCCTGCTTTCTGAGAGTCAGCAAGAGGCCGCTCCTCGCCTCCGAAATCGACCGCCGTGCCGTCGGCTGGCGACGAACCGACCACAACCGAAGCGCAAAGGACGAGGGTGATCAACCGACGCGTCCTCGAACACTGCCTGTTCGCAATGGCTGCAGTCATAAAGGCTGTGTGCGGTTGTGCCGCACGGGGGGCGCTTTTTAAAAAGGATCACGCCTGTAAAGCATTATCGCATAACCAGCGCTATCCAGGAAAGGCCGACCGACGTAGCCAGCATTAAAAAGGCGTAAAGATGAGGATAAAGGTTTATCGGGACGGGCATAAAACTTTGCTCGACGCGACGTGCCTGGCGCTGACGGCGCAGACATGACGGGTTATACAAAAGAAAGAGGGCGACGGCAGGAGCAATGGGATGAAGCGGTCGAGGTCGATCAATCGGTTTCCGTGTTGGGCCGCGATATGCTCGCTCGTCGGTAGACTCGTGCTGGTCGGCGTTTGTGCCGCGACGCCCGTTGCTGATGTGACGCAGGTCGCGTTGGCCCGGCCAAAGCCGCATGTCGCCGCGGCGCCGGCCGCATCCGCTTGGGCAGGCGATTCCCGTCTTCCGGTTCAGCCGGGCTCGATGTGCAGCGCCGCCGAACGATGCGGCGTGGACGAAATGCTTAAGAGTTCCGATCGGGCCAACCCCTCAACCATCACCGCGAAACTCGTCGGCCGCGTCCCTCAGTCGCCGCGGCCGACATTGCGCGTGCCCAGCCGCGCCAGCAGTTCGCGGGTGCTCTGGCTGGAAACCTGCGCCTCGTCGCTGAGTGCGCGCCACGTGCGGATGCAGATCTAAACCGCGCTCGTTGCCCGTGAGTTTTCTCGCCCGAGAACCGCGCGTTTGCGAGAACCTTGCTGCGTGAGGCGCAGCCCCTGTGTGACCTTGCGCGATCCGCAGGCGACGTCGAGGTTCTACGCCGCGCGGACCCTTTTGAATTTGCAATGCCGTACCCACCGGCGCACCTGTCCATCCGGTACGCACCTCAAACCAACACCGATCACGGCTGCCCCGAGCAGCAGGAGAACCGTTCATGACCCAGAGACCAAACATGCCCACAAATGGGCAGACGCACCGAGGCATGCCTCGCGACGTCGAGAAGATCCTTTGCCGCGTGGAAACGGAACTGAACGACGGGAATCCGGAACAAGCGCTGGCTGCGGTCTCGCGCGCCAAATTCAATTCACCCTGGGCCATCAATGCTCGGGCGACGTGCCTGCTCCGGCTAGGGCAATACCAGGACGCCGTTGACCTGCTTCGTGGCCTGGTGCTCGGCACGGGGGGCATCGTCTATCGACAGGACGTGCCAACCGTCTTCCAGGCTAACTTCGCCACGGCCCTGTTGGCGGTCGGCAATCTCTCCGGTTGCCTGTCGATGCTCAAGAACATCAAGGACCGACAGCATCCGGCCGTCAGAGAAGTGCAAGCCGCCATCGATCGCTGGAGCCGCGATCTCCCCATCTGGCAGAAACTGCGTTGGCGGCTCGGCGGCGAGCCGGCTCCTCCCGCACTCGATTTTCCTTTGGGACACGTGAGCTGAGCCATCGATGGAAACATCGTATATGCCACCACGGGTCACCCGTGTCGCCAGGATCATGGCCTGGTTCACCTTGTCTTCGTTTTGCCTTGTGTGGGCAGGCTGCCGTCGTCAAGGTACAGCCGGTACGCCGCCGCTGACGCCGCTCGACGATTCGCGGGAATCGTTTGCCCCCAAATTGAAAACGATCAACAAGACGTCCGCCAGCGGCGTCTCGTTTGTGTATGACAACGGCCGAGCCGCCGGCCGCCACGCCATCCTTGAATCGCTCGGTGGCGGCGTGGGGCTATTCGACTACGACGGCGACGGACGCTGCGACCTCTTCTGTCCGGGCGGGGGAAGATATGAAGCGAATCATGAAATCAAGGGACTTCCGTCCGCTTTCTTTCGTAACGAAGGAGAATGGCATTTCGTGGACATGACCGCGGCGACGGGAACCTCCGCTGCGCCGTACTACTCCCACGGTTGCGCCTCGGCCGACTATGATGCCGACGGGTTCGCCGATCTGCTCCTCACCGGTTACGGCGGCTTGCAGCTCTTCCATAACCTAGGGGACGGCACGTTTGAAGAGGTGAGCCGCCCCGCTGGATTGGTTGACGCGCTTTGGAGCTCCAGCGCCGCCTGGGGCGATCTCAACGGCGATCAGCACCTCGACGTTTACGTTGCCCACTACGTCAACTGGTCGTTCGAGAACGATCCGCAATGCCCGGGGCCGACGTCCGACCAACGCGAGATCTGTTCGCCTCGCCGCTTCGAACCGCTCCCGCACGTCGTCTATTACAGTAACGGTGACGGAACCTTTCGCGATGCCACGCAGGAAGCGGGCTTGCGCACCGAGTCGGGCACATGTGGCAAAGGTCTGGGAGTCGTGCTGGGAGACGTCGATCTCGACGGCGACCTGGACATCTATGTGGCCAACGACACAGTCGACAATTTTCTCTATCTCAACGACGGTCATGGAACGTTCGAGGAGGTCGGCCTCTTTCACGGCGTGGCTCGGGATGCCAACGGCAAAGCCCAGGGCAGCATGGGCGTCGACCTCGGCGACTACAACAGCGATGGGCTGCCCGATTTCTGGGTTGCCGAGTTCGAGCAGGAATCGTTTTCACTCTACCGCAACGATGGCGCGGCCCAATTCGTCCACGTCAGCCAGGGGACGGGCATCACGGCGCTGGGACAGCTCTACGTCGGGTTTGGCACCCTCTTCGCAGACATCGATCGCGACGGCGACGAAGACCTGATCGTCTCCAACGGCCATGTGATCAATTTTCCCAAGGCCGCGCCGATCCGTCAGGAGCCGCTGGCAATCCTTAATAATAACCAGCGCTTCGCCAAGGGGGTGTTCGCGCCAGGCGACTACTTCTCTTCGCCCCACCGCGGCCGTGGTCTGGCCGCGAGCGACCTGGACGATGACGGCGATCTCGACTTTGTTTTCTCTCACAACGACGGTGAGCCGAACGCCCTGATCGCGAACGAAACACCGCCGGCAGGAGGTTGGCTGCGCGTCCGCCTGATCGGCACAAGTTCAAACCGCGACGCCATCGGTGCGCGGTTAGTTCTGCGCACTTCCCTCGGCGATCAGACGAGATGGGTAAAAGGCGGGGGCAGCTACCTTTCGCAGTCCGATTTGCGGCCGTTCTGGGGAGTGACGGCATGCGCTCGACTCGAGGGGTTATCGATCTATTGGCCGAGTGGACAACGGCAAGACTATGACCTCGCCGAGGCGGATCAAACGGTGACAATCATCGAACCCTATAAAACCATGGGAAAGAACGGATGTCTTACCAGACGATTCTCGCATTGACGTTTCTGGCCGTGATTTCGATCCTTGGCGTCTCCTTTATCATCACCGAGGAATAGGTTCATGATGCGGTCGCTCACCAAATGGGTCGTCAGTTGGGCGGACACTCCCTACGGAACCTGGGCGTTGGTGCTTGTATCGTTTGCGGATAGCTCCATATTTCCCGTTCCGCCCGATTTTTTGCAGATCGCCTTGGCGGTCGCCAATCCGCGCCGCTCGTATTATTACGCCTTCGTCAGCGCGGTCGCCTCCGTGCTCGGCGGCCTGGCGGGGTGGTATATCGGCTTCGGGTTGTGGAGCGTGGTAGGAGACTGGTTTTTTGCCTATGTGCCGGGCTTTACGCCAGAGGCGTTCGACAGGGTGGCCCGGCTATACGGAGACAATGCGTTCGTAGCCTTGCTGGCCGCTTCCTTCACTCCGCTTCCATATAAGTTGTTCACCGTGTCGGCCGGAGTCTTCTCGGACGTAGTCCCCTTGCACACATTACTGGCGGCCTCTATTCTCGGCCGCTCGTCGCGTTTCTTTCTGGTGGCGGCGACGGTGACGATCGTCGGCCCGCGCATCAAGGAGGCGTTTGAGCGGCATGCTGCGTTGATGTCATTCGTGGCAACGGCCCTCGTCGTGAGTGGTTTCGTTGCAGTCCATCTGTACTTAAGGTCAGAGTGAGAACATGATCGATCGAGTCACCGCCGCTGTGTCGCGGTCGTCGTTGATGTGGGGGCTGATCGCCTCGGCCGCCTTCTATATCCCGCTGTACAAGGGGATCTGGAAAGACGAATTCGTCCAACGGTACTGTGGGGCCAACTGGCTGGAGTGCGTCGAGGTAGGCCTGTTTTTCGTCGGCCTGGCGAGCTTGCTCATCAAGTTGCTCGAGTTGCTGACGCAGTCGGCCGGCTTGAGCAAGAGTCTCTTGCCCGCCCCAGAAATCGCGGCGACCCCCACGGCGGCCATGTCACCCCTGGCGCAGGCCTCCACGCTCCTGGCGTCGTTGCAAACACTGCCTCCCGGCGAGCAACGGCGCTACCTGCCCCGTCGCTTGCGCGACGCACTGCGGGCGATTGTCCTCAAGGGCTCGGCTGACGGGCTGGGAGAAGAACTAAAATACCTCTCCGAAGCGGACGCGATGCAGGCCCAGGCAAGCCAATCGGCCGTGCGGGTCATTATCTGGGCCATTCCCATCCTGGGCATCTTGGGCACGGTGATCGGCATCGCGCGGGTTACGGCGCAGGTCGATGCCCAGACAATCGATGAAGGGCTGCCAAGCGTGATGGAGGGACTGGGCATCGCCTTCGACGGAACGGCGCTGGGTCTGGGGCTCTCGATCGCGCTTGTCTTTCTGCAATCGTTTGTGGAGCGGTTGAATTACCGCTTCATGGCGGCGGTGGACAGCCGGGCGGTCGAAGAACTGGCTGGACGCTTCGAGACGAGTCGCTTGACCGCGCCTGCCCAGATGGGCGGCGAAGGCTGGCAGCGGCTGGAGCCCGTGCTGAAGGACCTGTTGCGGGTGACCAAGGCACAGCACGATGAACTGCTCAAGCTCGGCCCTCGGCTCGTGGAGGCGGCTGCAACGTCGCGGGCCGGTTTTGACGTCAGCAATTCTCCCGAAGTGGCGGTCCGGGCGATCGCCGAGCAACCGGAACAGGCGGTCGTCGCGCTGGTGCAGGCCATCTATCAGTTCAATTTGGATGTTGCCCGGTTGGAGCAGGAATTGCCCGCGCCGCTCAGTTTCGCCGGCGCTTGCGATCTGCTCCCCGTTCGCCTGGGCCCCCCCGAAACGACCAAGCGTGTCCGCCGAAAAAGGCTCATTGAGCGGCGCTCGGCTGCGTGACGTCGACGTAGAGATATTGCCCGCCATTTTCGCGCGCGATGCGGGACAGAAAGTTGTTGGCTCGAGGCTGCGGGCGGTCGCCGAATTCGATCGTGTTGATCGTTGTTCGTCCGCCATTGAGGCTCCGAATCTCTGACATTTGACCGTCCGACAGCTCCGGCTCATCGGCGTCGGTGAGAAAGAAAATCACGTCCGGCCGCAGCCGAAGAGCCTGCTTCATGGCCGCGAAATGTCGCGTGCCACCTGCCGCCAGGATGCCCTCGACGAAGCCTCGGGCCCGCTCCTTGGCCCTAGCATCGGCGAACACCAGGCCCGAAAACCCGCGGCCGAGATCCATACTCGTCGGTTTCTCGTTGTAGAAGATGATGTGGAAACGGCTTTCCTCGCTCAGGTCGTCGAGGCTGGCCAGCAGCTCTCGCTTGGCCGAGGCGAACAGGTTGTTGCCACCAGAGCTCATACTCGACGAACGGTCGAACACATAGACGAACGTGTTCCCTTCGGCGGCCACGCCGTAGACATGTGTGCGTGCGAATTGGCCTCGGCGGGAGCCGGGCCGGTGCGGGCCGTTCAGCAAGTCGCCAGCGCCTGATGTGCCCCAAGGGGAACCGGTGGAACCGCCCGCGAATTCGGCTGCGACCAATCCCCTCGGCAAGGCGGACATGGCGTCGACCGGCGGTGCCCCGCTGGCGATGGCGGCCAGGCTGGCGCCAACCGCATGTTCCATGTCGTGCACGTCAGACTTGCCGGCAGGGGCTGATGAGTCGACGGTCGCCTCTTCCCCAGCCGGCCGCTCGTCGTCGAAATACCGGTCGCCGCGACGCATGTCGCCGGAAGAGTTTGAAAACCCGGCGACGAGTGTGCCGGCCGGGTCGCCGATCAGGCTATCAAACGCAACGCCGCGCATACCCAGCATCTGTTGCCCGGCGACATATCCCAGCGCGATCATCAAAAGCGCGTGAAGCACGAGCGACACGAGCCAGCTCATCATCGCGGTCGACCACCGCCCGTGGCGCGCTTCCATCGGAATTCGCTGGGAACGCGCCGGGACGGCTTCGATTTCAAAGAGCATGCGCTGCGCCCGCTGGTCGTTCCTCACTGGCAGCGAGGTTCGCCAGTGCTTCACGTGGAGTAGGGGCGGGCGGTTGCGCTTCGAGCGAACGAAAGTCAGGCGCAGCTTCCGCCACGTCGCGCACGACGAACGTGACGCGGCCGGGCCCGGCCATTCGGTAGAGGACGAACATCACGCAAGCTACGACGCACAATGCCGCGGCCAGTATGGCACCACCGATGAGTGTCACGCGGGAGCCAGGCGATAGCTGGTCGGAAGTGACCCCGACGGACTCCCCGCTCGCGCTGGGCGGCGGTTGCTGGCTGCGCGGCCTGCCGAGCGTAAAGATGAGCCCCATCAGCAAAACGCTGCTGACGACCAGCATCAACAACCGGCCGGAGTCGATGTGATGTTTGTAATAAGGCGATGTGGACGAGTAGTGTTCGGAACCAGAGCGGAAATCGAGCATGGGACCTCCTAGAGTCAGCCTTTCTTAGACTTGGGATTGAAGTTGGATTTCGTCTTGGATTGTGACCCTGATTTGGCTTTTGATTTCTCGGCTTGCAAACCGAGACAGCGTTCCAGGAGAGCGTTGTACTTGGTGACGGTTTCCGGTCCGTTCAGGCTGGGCGATAAGATGAGCGACGACTTCAGAAGCTGCTCCGCCTGACGGGCAAGCCCCTTGTCGCCGCTGTGCTCGCTTTGGGCCGCCAGACACCAGGCGGCGTTGTAAAGCACGTCGTAGTATTCCTTGGGGCGCGGCCGCACGTTTTGCAACGCCGTGCGCAGCTCGGTCCATTGGGCGACGGCTTGAGCATAGCGGTCGGGCTCGCTCTCGGCCCAGCTCTGCAAGATCTGGGCACGCTCCATTCTCGGTTCCATCGCCCTGGGGCTTTCCTGCACCAGGCGATCGGCCTGAGCCAGGGCCTGCTCGTATTTCCCCTCGGATCTCAGGACGGATAAGAGCTTCGCGCGGACTCGCGTCTTCAGCGAACGGTCGACTTGCAGCCAGTGAGGATCTTTCTCGGCTCGCTCGAGAATCGCCTGATACTGGGACCGCGCCTGTTCATCCTTGCCGAGTTCCGCCAGCGTCTCGGCGACGAAGATCATGGAACCGGCCGATGACTGCGGACGCTGCCCGATGTACTCCAAGATCTTGGTGAGAGTAAGCACTAGGGCTTCGCGGTTCGGCCCGCCTTGGGGCGCGGGGGGTGCTTCGGCCGACAAGGTTTCCGGCGCTTGACCGGCGTCCGATGGCGGAACGGGCTGGGCGGCTTCAGCCGGTTTGGACGGTTCAGCGGCCGGCGTCTGCGCGATCTCGCGACGCAAGAGCCGGGCGAACTCCAATAGAACCGCACCCGCCTGCGGCGAGTCTCCGCCTCGCTCGATAAGCGCCGTCGCGGCTTCGTCGCCATGCTGGACGTCTTTGCGCAGAATCTGGGCTCTGAGCGCCGCCAGCAGTGCGCGGATGCCGAGAGCGTCTTGTTCGCTCGGTGGCAAGGCTCGCACGACCGCCACCAGCGGCCCGACGAGATCGGCCGCTTCATCAGGCTTACCCCCTTCCAGCTCGATTTCGGCCAGCAGCACCTGCGATTCCATCAGCTCGCGCGGCGGCGCGCCGGATACGGCCGTCGCCGCCTGCGCCTTGATGCTGGCCGTCAATTGGCCGATTGCGCGATCGCGCTCGGCCGACATAGCGGCTTCGTCGCGCTTATCGTCTGGCTCTGTTTTGGCCCGCAAATATCGCCTCCAATGAACCACGGCCGACCAGTGCAGTGCCGACGGATGTCTTTGCGAGGCCGAGTTCACCCGCTCGAACACGTCCAGGGCACGCCCTTCGTCCCCTTTGACGAGTGCCATCTTGCCCAGCGCCATCCGCGCCTCGTCGGCTTCGACGCTTTGAGGCCAGCGGCGAACGATCGCGTCTGCGACGGCGGTGAGGCGCTCCTGAGCGGCCGGTTCACGCGAGGCGGCGGCCAGCTTGAGCGCGGCGTGAATCGCCAGTGCCGCGGCCGCTGAAGCCTGCTCGCCGGCCGACTCGTCCTCCACAAGGCGCTCGGCCGTCTCCAGGCAGTCGGCAACCTTGCCGGCCGACCATTGCGCCCGGGCCAGCCGCAACCGCACGTCAGTCGGCGAAGACCCCTTCTTGTCGTTACGGCTCAGATGGATCGCCCGCTCGTAGTTGGCGATGGCCGTCTCCCAATCGCCTGCCGTGACGGCTGCATCGGCTACTGCGACCGCCTCATCGAACGTACCGATCCCGGTATCGTCCCCTTGCGAGCGCAACTGCCGCTGCATGAGGATGGCTTCCTGCTGATGGGCGTTCGCCTTGGCGGCAATTTTGGAGAGCCCCACCTTGACGGTTTGTGTCGTCTTGCGGCGAGCATCGCCGGTCTGCCCCTCGGCTCGCACGAGCAGAGCTTTAGCCAGTTGCAGCGCCACCCCTTGATAGCGGTCGCTGCGCTGATTCGCCTTGTTCAGGCGCAGCCATTCCTCGGCCTCCGTGATGACATCCTCCGTATGGCCTTGCCGCGAGAGAATCGTCAAGCGCATCTCTTCCACCTGGGCGAACAACTCGTCAAACGACACATCGTCGCTCCGCTCGTTCGGTTCCGGCGAGTTGGCCAGCACTTCGTCGAAGACGTCGAGGGCCGTGGTCAAATCGCCCAGATCGACCAGCGTCTTGCCGTGCCAGAAATGCGAGTAGAGACCGGCCTGGAAAGTCCGATACCGCTGATAGATGTCATCGAAGCCGGCGGCTGCTCGTCCCATCGCCTCTTTACGTTCCGGGCTCGTTGTGTCGAGATACGTCTTGGCGATCTGGTAGTCGACCATGACCCGCTTGAATCGCACTTGCACCAGCCGGCCCTCGACCGACTCGGCGTCGCTGGCAGACTCGCCTGCCGATTTCGCATCGTCCGGCCTCTCCTGCGCCGGGCCTATTCCCTTCGTCCCCGCTTCCTTCTTCAAGCGATCTAATCTTGCCTGGCAGGCGTCGCGACCGCGGTCATAAACCGCCGCGGCTTCCTCGAACGCCTGCCTTGCCTTTTTCAGCAAGGACTCTTGTTCAATCGTGTCGCGGCTGGCCAGCCCTGCTTTGAGCCAGGCTTCGGCCCGCGCGGAGGCGAGATCGCCGTAAGTGGAATAGGCCATGCCCGACTCCGGATGGTCGGGATGTTCGCGCACGAACTTGTCCAGAAATTGCTGTGCAGCCCCCAGACTGCGCGCCGCCTCGTCGGCGTTGGGCGTGTTGGCGGCCGCGATCCTCAGGCTGGTGGCCATCTCCAAGTCGAGCACTTCGTGCAGATCTTCGGGCAGGTCATCTCGCGACCGGATCACAGTCAGATAGTCGGCCGCGGTGTCGCCATAGCCGCGATCTTGCAGGGCTTGCAAAAACTCCCGAAATGGCTCGGTAGCCACTGTCTGATGGCCCGATGACCACATAAGTTGGCCGATCAGCATTGCGAACCAGATAGCGCCACGCCGGCACGCGCCTTGTCCCGCGCTCATTCTTTGCCTCCTTTGGCGTCTTCCCCCTCTTTGTCGAGCTTGTAAAGGGGCAGATAGCGGTAATAAACTTCCAGCGTCAGGCAGCTCAGGCTGGTGGTCATCAAACGGCCACCGACGTCGTCCCAGGGGTCGCGCATGGGGCGCGACGGGTCCCAACTCCCCTGAGCGCACCCCTCCTTCGCCTGATTCTCGATCAGCAACCGTCGCATCTGGCGATTCCAGGTGTCCCATTGGGGCCCCGGCAGGTTGTGCATCACCTGCGTGGCGTAATACCAGTAGTAACCGTTGCGCGTTTGCAGAGTCGGCAGGTTATGCATCAGCAAGTCCACCCCTTCGATCATCAACTTGTCGTCGCGTTTGGCCCCCAGGTATTGATTACACAGCAGGCCCACGGCGGTCAGCGTGGGGGTCGGCCCGCTGCCGGGCACGTAACCGAACAACCCGCCGTAGTTGCCCGACGAACAGCTCTTCAAAAACTCCTTCGCGCCGCCGAAGGTTGCGGGCTGTACCGAGAGGCCCGCCATCTGCGCGCTCTTGAGCGCCATCACCTGCCAGCCCACGACCGACGTGTCTCCCTCGTCGCCGGGCGAATAACGCCAGCCTCCGCGGGAGTGCTGAGCGCGCTCGATGAATCGCACGGCCCGCTGGGCCGCCTCGCCGATGTGCTCATCGCGGGTCAGGCCGTAGGCTTCGCAGAGGGTGATCGTGGCCAGACCATGCGAATACATGGTGTGAGCGCCCCCCGAGAGATTTCCGTCCATCGCCTGATGTTGTACTAACCAGTACAGGCCGCTGGAGATCGTCGCCCTGTACGGACCTTTCGACTTATGCGTTTGCCCGGCCGCCAGAAACGGCAAGAGTCCCATCGCGGTGGCGGCGGCTTCGGCATGCGCGGATCCCGGCCCGGTGCAAGTGCGGTCTTTGCACTGCCGGCTGAATTGACCCAGGCTCCAGCTTCCGTCGCGGTTCTGGTGTCGCGCGATCCAGTTGAGTGCCGCCGCCACGGCCCGCTCCGTCTGTCGCGTGCCACCGAAGCTACCCGCGAGCGCTTTTCGCATTCCGGACCCTCGGCCACCGAAACCGTTCCCGGCCCCGCCACTGCCACCCGTGTCGCTCGTCCCCTCGCCACCGCCGACTCCGCCGAGTCCGCGCACCGCTGGGCCATCTCCCACGGCGTCAAAGTCAAAACCTCCCAGCCCGCCACCGGGCATGACGCTGGCCGACTGCGTTCCCCCGCCCGCCTCTTCGAATACGGGCGAGTCGTCGTTGATCTGTTCTTCCACCGCCGGCGGCTCGTTCATCAACAGCGACTCGGTGTCGAGCACGGTCGGGTCGAGCGGTGCTTCGCCCACTTGGAACGGGTCGATCTGAGAAGGGGGTGGCTCTTCGACTTTGGTCTCGAACGAGGGAGCGTTGTTGAGCGTGCGGGCTACCTGCACCGTCCCCAGCACGAGTCCCATGATCAGAATCAGGGCCAGGTGCGCCACCAGGCTCGTTCCCCACCAGGGGGCGTTGTCGAGAAAATAGTCCCAGACGCGGCGGCCGGGTGTCCCCGGCCGCAGAAAGGGGAGCCGCTCCACCGCCGCGACGAGACGATCGAGTGTCGACTCGGGCGTTTCGACGCGCCTAGGTGTGTCACCCGGGGGAGCGGGCGGCGGAGGGCCGGGCATTTGCGGAGGGCGGATGATCGCGGAAGTCATTGTTTATCGCTGGTCGTTGGCTGGCTGCAGATCCGATGTTGTTCCAGGGAGCTTTCGCCCCCGTCCACGAGCGGCAGGTGGCGGTAATAGACCTCCAAGGTCATGATTGCCATGGCCGTGTTGTAGAGCCGTCCTCCACGGGCCGACTGCCCGCCCGGAAGATTCCAGCTCCCAGACTCGTGCCCGTCGGTGGCTTGCGTGCGGATGAGGTGCTCGCGAAGCTGGGAGTTCCATTTCTGCCACGGCTCGCCTCCCCAATGGTGCATCACCTGCGTGGCGTAATAGTCGTAGTACAGGTCGTCCTTCGAGGGTCCCCAGCGGCCGAGAATGCCGACACCGTCGCGAAGCGCGGTGTGATCGCGTTGCCATCCGGCATAGATGCGACACAACAAGCCGACCGCGGTGGTGGTCTGATCACGCAACTCGCTTCCTCGTGACGAGGCCGAGGCATACTGTCCGCTCGGCGGCAGGTAGGTATAGCGCGCCCCGTGATCGTATTGCACGCTGTCGAGAAACCGCATCGCCTGGTAGAGGGTGTGGTAGGGCACGCGCAAGCGGGCCGTTTGCGCGCTCTTCAGGGCGAGCAACTGCCAGCCGGTGACGGTGGTGTCGCCTGGCATTTGCGGCTCATAGCGCCACCCGCCCCCTTTTTTGTCTTGTGCGGCGATGATGAAATCGACGGCCTTCTGAGCGTAAGCGGCGAGCGAAAGGTCACCCGTCATGGCACAGGCTTCGGCCAACGCCATAGTCGCCAGACCTTGGGCGTACATGGTTCCTTCGCGGAGATCGCCACCCTCCTTCATCCGGCTCGTGAGATAATGGAGGCCTCGCTTCACTTGATCTTGATAGTCTCCCTCGGTCGTCGTCTCGCCGTGTCCCAGGTAGGCCAGCAAAGCCAGTGCGGTAGCGGCGGTCGTTGAAGGCTCACTCCCCGAATCGCGGCAGCGCCCTTCGCAAGGCGGCAGTTTGAGATCGAAGCGCCAGCTTCCGTCGGCGAACTGATGGGCGGTGAGCCAGCGAAGTCCGCGATCGACGGCACCCTCACTCCGCTCCGATCCTCCGCCCCGCTTGAGCCAGCCGCCACGTGTGCCAGCCCCCCGCCCGCCGAGCGATCCGATGACACCCGCGTTGAAACGGCCCCACTTCGATCCCGCACCACTCAGACCAAGAAACCGCATATCGGCTCCTTCTTCGACCGAAGACGCGGCGACCGGACCGTCCGCAAAAACAGCATGTGTGGCAACGCCCGATCGCTCGGCCCGATCGCTCTCGGCCAAAGCTCCGGCGATCGCGCTCCAAACCACATCGGACTCGGCCCCCAGCGGCGGTTCTCCCGCCGCGGCCTCGTCGTTGCCGCTTCCCAGCGGCCCGCCAGTGCCTGCCAGATCGAACGGCGCTGATCCGTCCTCCGGTCCGTCTACCGTGGTCTCAAACGACGGCGTCGTGTTAAACACAACCGGCCTCGCCACGATGCCCAACACGAATCCCAGGCAGACGACAAACGTGAGGTGAATGAACAGGCTCGTTCCCCACCATCGCCCATCAGTCTTCGCCCACCGCAGCAGCCAGCGGCAAGCGGTCGCCGCGCGTGACGCGAGCCGGCCGAGCACGGCGACAGCCGAGTGGGCGGCCGTGGGCTCGAGCAGGCGATCACCGCGTAATGAGGCTGACCAGTTGCCGTTCATTTGTTATTCGTCGTGACCCGGCTGACGTCCTACATCAAAGAGGGAGGACGACGGGTCCTTGAATCGACCGTTCACCTGCTCTGGCGGAGCATCGCCGGCTTGCGTTGCCCGTAGCCAGCTCTCGGTTTCGGCGCTCGTGTCCGCGTCGGCGGTCGCCGGGCGGCGCGTGCGCCGTCGCCAGTACCAGCTTGCCCCGGCCGCGAGCAGGATTGCCCCGCCTACGGCCATCGCCTGCCAGAAGGCAACCTGGTCGGCCGGCTGTGAGGTCGCGGCGGCCCGGCGCTCGTCCAATTGCAGGCGTCCTAGCAGCAAGGGGGAAGCACGACGCTCGCCCAGGGCGTCCGTGTAGGCCATCGTCTTTAAAAAGTAGCCGACGAAGTTCCCGTCCTGGTCGATCTTCCCTCCCAGCTTGAGCCCGCCGGGGCGCTCGACGAGGACCGCCACATAGGGGAACGACTGCGATTCGTCGGTCCAGGCCCAGACCTCGCAAACTCGCTTGAAACCTTCCGGATTCTCGGGCGCCTCGTGTTCGAGGCTGCGCACCAGGTGCAGCCGCAACGAAATAAGCTGCCCGCGATATTTTTCGGGCTGCTGCCATAGCTGTGTATAAAGCACGTCGCGGCGGGCGTGCGACCTCATGTCGGAAAACGACTGCGAGCGAGCCCAGCGCAGCAAACGCCAATAGGAGGGCATCTCTTCGGCCGAGAGGGACGCCTTGTCGGAAACGGCTTGCAGCTCCTCTTGCAGCGATCCTTGCTCTTCGGAGTCTTCAGCGCCGGTCGGGCCCGGCACGATCGTCTCCTTCCACGCGGGTTTCTTCGCTTCGACAACCTGTTTCGCCGAGGCCGCCGTGTCGTCCGCTTCGCCGGCGAGCCAAGTCCACGTGCTGGGCCGGCTGGCGCTGGTGATGAGCATCGCCAGCACGACGAGCATCAGGATCGATCCCGACAGGCGACTGAACTCGCGGCCCGTGAAGAAGCCGGACGGCTGGTTATTTCTTTGCGTTCGCCTCATGCGGCAGCTCCACAAAACTCAGCTTGGAAAGTCTCTGACCGTTGGCCAGCGTCTGCCGGGTGCAGATGTCGACGACCTGCATCAGCCCTTCATAGCGCAAGGCCGAATCGACCTGGATGATCACCTGCTCGAAAGGACTGCCGGGATCTTTCAGAATCGTCCGCAGACGCCTATCGAGCTCTTGTTGGCTGCCGACATTCACTTCGCCGACGGCCATGGAAGCAACGTCGCCTGAGGCAGTCGAAAAGAGGCTGATGATCAGCGTGTCCAGGCCGGCGACCGGGCTGAGGTCGGCCGTGTTCTCGCCGGCTTGCTTCTCGGCTTGCGCGTTGGCCACCGGTTTGGGTGGCGGCAGATGGAGCGAGATCTGACCCTCGACCGGCGACGGCTTGAAGGTAAGGATGAAAAAGGCGAGCAACTGAAAGGCCATGTCGAGCATGGCTGCCAGGTTGAGCTCGACCTCGGTTTGCTTGCGGCGACGCCGTGCCATCTTAAGTCTCCTCCTTACGGTTCATCGCTTTTAGCGAGAACCGCCGAAAACCGTGTTCCTGACAAACCTTGATGACCCGGTTGAGCAGGTGAAACGGCGTGGTCCGATCGGCGCGCACCACGACAATCGTCCGCAGACTCTCGTCGTTGTCGTTCGCGTGGTTGCGGCGGGCGGCGAGCCGGCTCACTTGCGCTTCGGTGGCGATGTAACGCTCGATATCCTTATCCACGCCAAAAACCTTCAATTTGCCCGCGGAGTCGATGTTCAAGACCAACAACTCCTCTTGGCCTTGCATATCGACCGGCTGGGCAGAGCCGATCACCGGGAGCTTGAGCGACAGGTCCATGGCGGCGCTCTTGAAGTTGATCACCAACATGAAGAAGGTGATCAACTGGAAGACCATGTCGAGAATCGGCGTGAGATTCGGCTCGGCGCTCGATCCGTGTGACGAGGCGGACATGATGGGCTCTCTGCGATTGTTCCTTCGTTGACTGCTAAGTGTGCAGCACGAATCGCCGCCGTTATCTGCCGGCGACCGCGGGCACAGCGACCGGCGCGGCGGCCGTCTTCTGACGGGCTGTGGCCGAGAAGCGGCGGATTAACTCATCGGCCTCCAAGAGTGTCGCGCTGGAGATCGTCGACACGCGGTTACGGAAGACGGCAAAGAAGTAGATGGCCGGAACCGACAGGGCCACCCCCTCGAACGTGAGCAGCAGGGCCTCCGAAATGCCGCCGGCCACCTCGCTGGCCTTCAACTGCGTGTCGGAAAGGGCAATCACGCTGAAGCTGGAGATCATCCCCTTCAGCGTGCCGAGCAGCCCGATCATCGGTCCCAGAGTGCCCAGCACGGCCAGCATGCTGATTTTCTTCTCCATGCCGACGGTCAGGTTGTCGGAGACTCGTTCCATCGCGTCGCGGGCCTCGGGCAAACCGGTGGACAACTCGGTTAGACCGGCCGTGACGATTTGGGCGAAGTCGGAATCGTCATCCCTGACCACGGTGTAGATCCCCTTGAAGTCACGCTTGTCGAGCAGCTCGTAAGACTGCTTAACAAGGTCGGGTGGCGAAGCCACCTGCGGTCTTAGCTCGACGAACAGCCGCGTGACGGTGGCGATGAAGTACACCGACAGGAGCACGATCACCGCTCCGATCCAACCCGACGATTGAATGAGCCACACGAGCCGGCTTTTGGAGCGGTGTGCGGGTTGATCGGGGGCGTCTTGCGCGGCCACAGCGTCCTGGTCGTCCTGTTGGGCAGGAGCTGGGGCCGGAGACACCAGGCTGAGAAACGCAGCGCACAGCAAGGCCAGCCAGATGCGTTTGGTCGCAAAGGCCGTGCTCAAACAAGTGGTCATGGTTTGTGTCCTCTCTCTGAATGCTGAAGTAGATGTTTGGCTCACGCCCGCTTGGTTTTCAGTGTTCAACCCAGTTCCAGGCCATCGGCACTTCCAATTCCCGCTCAGCCAGCCAGGCCCAGGGCGTGCCGGAGTGGGCGGAAACGACCCGCTCGAGATAGTCCCGGGCGCAACGCGCGAGTTTATTCAACGTGCTGTCGCTGGCGAACGTGGCGGCCTCGGTGAGCACCCAACGAGTGCTTTCCCGATTTTGGAACGTCCCATTCGTCTTGAGCCGGGCCAGCATCGCGTTGTAGCCCTCGAGTCGCGCGCGAGTCGCCAGAACGCGTCCCAGGGCCAGGTCGTAGTTCGCTTGCCAGCGCGGCGAGAGCCGCGCGCGGTCGGTTTCGCCCGCCGCAAGCGTTTCATAGAACTGCCGTAATCGGGGTTCAAGCCGGGCAACCGTTCGTTGAGCTTCGTCGAGTTGCCTTTTTAAGGCGGCCGGGTCCTTTTGAGCGAACTCTCGCTTGAGGTCCGCCGCCAGGGCGATGCTCGGCAGCTTCGCCGCCTGGTTTAGCGCTAACCGAGCCCGATTGTCGTTCTGGAGCCGGCGATACGCTTCAGCCGAAACATATTCGGGCAGATACCGTGCGACGACCTCGGGATCGAATCGCACGACGTCCACGGCGGGCGAAAAGTTGACACCAGTCGGCAACACCTGCGGCGCACGATGAACGATGAAGAACTCACCGTCGGTCTCGCGCGTCAGGTAGGTGAGGGCGAAGGGGCCGCAACCGGAATCCATCAAGGCCGCGGCTTGCGAGCGAGCGCTGGCGGTCACGTCGACGAGTTCCACTTCGCGCGATTCGGGGCCTTGTCGCACCAGCCGCCAGTTCTCGACCTCGACCACCGGGGTGAGTGCCCCCTCGTAGCCGAACGAGGCCGCCGGCCCGATCACATAAGTCTGCACGGTCCGTTTCTTGAGCAGGGCGGCGACCGCGTCGACACGATCGGCATCATCCCCCACCTCGTCTGTGACCACGACGAAGAACACGTAGCGGTCGCGCGCACCCCGCTCGGGCACCCACGCGTCGGCTGCCTTTTCGATGGCGGCAAACGTGTTCTCGACGCCGGAAGTATCTTCGGGGATCGAGGCGATGGCCTTCACGAAAGCTCGCGTGTCGGCGGTCGGATTGGGCAGCAGCAGTTCGGTCTTCTGACCAAAGGCCACGGCCAACCAGTGCAGCTCGTGGCGGGCGCGCTGGCCGGAGTTTGCGTATTCGTCGAGGATAGCACCGTCACCTTCCAGACGCTTTGTGACCTCCTGGCGCAAGGTGGCAGCACTGGTCGTAGCATCGACCAACCAAACCACAAGGACTGGCTTCAGCGATAGACTTTCGTAAATCTCCGAGGCGATTTCATCGACGGCGCGGGCTGTGGGCGACAGTCCGGCCTCGCTGCCGGAGAAGAGATTCTCGTTCGCGGTTTCAGTCTCGCCCGCGGTCGCGTCATCGGTGCGTTCGGTGTCAGCGGGTTCGAGGAACTCATTTTCCGGTTCCTTGGTCCGCGGATGAACCGACGGCCGGCTCACGATCGGCTTGGTTGCCGCCGCCCGCACTGTGGCGGGCTGCGTCGAGTCACACCCGACAAGCGCGCAGCCGAGCACGAACCAGGCGATCGACGCCAGTCGTTCTACGCGTGCCACGGTCATGCTACTCGTCCTCCAATCCCTCACTGACCAGGCGGATATCTTCCATGCCGGCATCGCTCCCCGCGTCGAGTACCATCACCACGGTGCCGTGCATCGCTTCGCCCGAGGCCATTACGAGCAGGCTTTGCCTTTCGGCGGCGCGCAGGCGGGCAATCAACTCCTGCTTGCTGGGAACCTCGTCGCCGTCAACAGCGACCGCATCGCCGGCATCGATGTTCACGACCACCTGGTCTGCCTCCGAAGATTCCGGCGCGCGGCGCGATCCCTGTTCGGCCACCGCCTCCGGCGTCGGCAGGGTGATCGACGATTGCAGGCTGCTCATTGACGTGACCATAAAGAAGATCAATAAGAAAAAGACGATGTCGACCATGGCCGTCATATCGATCAGCTCGTGGTCCGGTCCTTCGATCCGCTGTGGAAAGAGCGGCTGGTGCGCTTTCGACTTTTGCACGGTCCGACGGCCGCTTTGACCGGCAGATACCCGGACTGCCGGTTCGGCGGCAGGAATGAAGAGCGTCTCGCCGCACGACGGACAGCGGGCCCGCGTCCCGGCCCGCTCGGCTGGGGCCGAAAGGTTTTTGCCACATTGAGAACACTTCAAGTGGATTTCCATCGGGGCCCGCCTCTAGCGACTCGTTTCTCGCACGGCCAGGTGCAACTTGACCTGATCACTCTCCGAAGCGATCCTCGCAACGTGCGCCACGTCCTTGTGCCGCACGTTATGTTCGGCCTTGATGATCACCGTGTTGTGGCCGGCGGCGATCGCCTGCTCGATGGCCGCCGGGATATCTCGCGCTTGCTGAGTTTCGTCGAGCGGTGCCCCTCTTTCGCCGTCGGCCAGGTAGACCAGCGGGTCGCCGTCGGCCGTGCCGACCATCGTCACCACGACCGCTCCGTCGGCGTCGGCTGGAAGGCAGTGTTCGGCCTCCGGCAGGGCGATCTCCGCCAGCGCGGCCGTTAATGCCGTAACCATGAAAAAGATGTTCATCATGAACACCAGGTCGATCATGGCCGTGATGTCGAAATGCGCATCGTCCTCCTTCGCTTTCACCGGCAACAGCGCGCCGTCGATTTTCGCCGCGCCCGCCATGAAGAGAGTGCTCATGTCAAACCTCCTCTCATCTCCTGCCTCCACCGGCCGCAAGTGCCTGCTCGGGTGAGTTGCCGGCGAGTGTGTCGAGGAGGCGAGACATCCCCGCGCTCACCGACTCTTGCAGTTTCTGTACGCGAATCCGGCCAGCCGACAACAGGAAATTCAAAGGGATCGCCGTGACCAGGCCCATGGCGGTGCAGATCAGCGCGATACTGATTTCGTGAGCGATGTGGGCCGGCTCGACCTTTTCGCCCGAGCCGATGCGGCCGAACGCCGCCATCATCCCCAGCACGGTGCCGAACAGCCCCAACAGCGGCCCGCTCTTGATTACCGTGGCGATCCAGCTCATGCGGTGTTCCAGGTCGGAGAGAATTTGCTGCTGAAAGCTCTCGGCGAGCATCCCGCGGAGTTTCTCCTGCTCCAAGTCGCCATGGAAGATGGCTTCGCGGGCAAGCTGCGGCAGGGCCCGGTCGTCGTCTTCGCACATCGCCAGCGCCGCGTCGCTGTCGGCCAGGAGTTGATCTTGCACCTCGTCGACAAACTCGGCTGCGTCGCGAGAGCTACGAAAGGAGAGTTGGCCCAGCCGGCGCCAGAGAAGAATAAAACAATAAAGCCCCCACAAGCCGTTAAGCGCCAGGAAAATATAACAGGCGTCGCCAAGCATCTTGGCAAAATGGTTGACGTTCATTGCATGTCGCGCAGAAAGAAAGAGGTTGGAAAGGGAGCAATCAGAGGCCAAAGGCGCGTGCGAGCGCGTGCTTCAACCGGTGCGCAGCGTAACCGAGGGAGCGCGCAAGAGCTGGCGCGCAAGCAGACAGAGATCGACAGACCTTCAGATCTGGAGCCGAATGTGCTCTTCTTGCAGAGAGAGAATCTCGCCTGGGGCGAGCGGCAAATGGCCGACCTGACTCGTCGTCACCGCGCCCGGCGAATTCACGGCTGGTACGGAGATGCTGGCGGCAGAGGGCTGAGCCACTCGCGGACGGAACAAAAGAGGGCCGATGCCTATTTCAGTCGACGCCCCCACCTCGGCGGCCGTTCGCCCAGGCGTGGGCACGTCGCCTTGCTGTATACTCGAAAGCTCGAGAAACAAGAACGCGACGATCGACGCGTAGACCAGAGAGTGGTGAGTGCAGCGCCGCATACACGACTATTGTAGCCATCAAGACCGGACGCGAAACATGGCTTAGAGGGGCGTTAACAAGATTTAATGAAGATAAAGACGGTGAGAAACCGTGAAAGCTCCATTCCCTTCAAATCGCTTGGTAGAACGCGCAGACCGCTCGTAGACACCCCAGCGCGCTGCAACGGCCCCCAGACTGAGACCGAGGGCACTTTGTTGGTCCTCGACACTTGGTGGAGTTATTCCCTTTACCATGATTGGCCGTTGCGTTTTTTTCGGGATAACGGATTCAGGGAAGGGACAGAAGGCGAAACGGACCCTAAGATGCAGACCGCGCCGGCAGCGTCGGAGCCCACACCTTCTCAGCCACCTCCTTGATGCGGCCCGGCACTCTCGCAAAACGGTAATCACGGTCTTGGCCTGTCTCTATACTGGAATTTTTCGCAAAAGCACGCGAACTGGCGTTATTGCACGCGAACCGCGCCAGACGATATAAAGGGTGTGCTTTCTCGGTGTTTTTCGGCCTTTCGTGGGCGCGCGTGGGTTCCCTTTTAATCCGTAGGTCTCGGGTTCGAGCCCCGACAGCCTCACCTCTTTTTCGCGCTCGAAACCACGAGTTTTGCCCGTGGATTCTCGGCAAGCCGGCGTCGGCGACGGTACGCGTCGTTCGGGGTGTTCGTTGCGGGGTCAAGTGGCCTATACGCATCAGCCTCGGCCAGATCAGCAGGAGGCCGTCCCCCCTGACGGCCCTTTTTCACCTGAGTGGCCCGCTTCGTCGTGGCAGAAACTCTGACTCGCGACCGCCTCGAGCCTTCCGACGTCAACGGGCCTATGGCACGCCGCCGCGAAAAAACGCGTAACCGGTGGATCGACCCGTAGCACTTTCCGGTAGTGTTGCGATCATCGCGATTGACGTATACAAATAGTGTCGGTTCGACTGGGGGGGAGGCAAATCTGATACAAGCGATTCTGTTTGCGGTCCCCGCGGCAGGGGGTGCGGTCTGCGCGGCGGTCGCGTATTGCCTGCGGCGTTTTCTGCCACGGTGGCTTCCTCACCTCCTGGTTGCGGCCGGCCTCGGCGCTAGCTTCGCGGCTACGGCCATGCATATGAACGGAGTCCGGCTCGCTGGCTTGCACTGGCTCTATGAGGTCCCCCACCGCGGTCACCGGAAAACGATGCAAAGACTCCGAGACGATGACCCTCCCTACGAAGACCATCACGTCAGCCAAAGCGACGGGAGGGAAAGGAAGAATGGCTGATCGGCTTTTTTCCGCGAGCCAGGAGAGCGAGCGGAGTTCCTATGGGACGTTGATCCGGCGCGCGCCGGGAGGCAAGTTGACGGTTCCTCCTTGGTGCGTCGCTCAGGTGATGGGCTTCGTCCTGGGCGCAAGCTTGGTCTACGCGGTATTCCGGCTCTCGGAGGCTGACATGCCGCCGTTGGGGCGTCTCGAGGGTCCGAGGATTGGTGCAGGTGAAACGCCATTTCCACTTGAGGCCGAGGGCTGGTTAAACGGAGCCGCCCCGTCGTGGTCCAGTCTGCATGGAAAAGTCGTCGTGGTGGACGTTTGGACGGACTGGTGAGTGGTTTGCCATTCAATGGCACCGGATCTGGTTCGGATCCAACGACACTTTGAAAAAGACGGAGTGGTGTTCGTCAGTCTCACTCCGGTGGGCGAGGCCGACGCCAGGCGATTTGCAGACCGGCATCATATCGGCTGGCCTACGGGCTGGGGTGCCCAAGACGTGGTAAGGCGGTATCTCGGCGATCGATATCCGACTTTGCTCGTTGTCGGCCGCGACGGCCGAGTCGTCTGGAACGATGGCACCGGTCGACTGCAGCACCGGCAGGAAGATTCCGCCGTGCAGTTGATCATGCACGTCGAACAGGCGCTGTAGCGCGGCCAGTGGGGGGCGTCGGGGAAGGCGCCGCGGTGGCGTTGTAGCAGAAGCGGTGGCGTTGTAGCAGAATTCGTGAGAATTCTGACCCTACCCCGTGGCCACGCCCCGATCCCTCACGACGTTCCTCCATGCGGTCAACCCACTTCGCGTTGCCGCTGACCACGGCGGATACGACCCGTCTATTCCGTTTCTTCCTCACAAAGGGGAGACGCGGGTCATTCACGGTGAGATTTGACCCGACGCCTCGCCCGCTTCGGAGAATGCGCCCTAGGGTTAATGTGGCTAACGCCCCAAGAACCCCCATGCGGTTCTCCGACCCCGGAACGTCGCCGGTGGCCTGGCGGAGCGAGGAACTGACTGGGCAGTGGAGTCGCCTCGATGAAAATACTGGTCGTGGATGATGATCAGGTGAGCCGCGACACGCTCGCGGAAATGCTGCGGCGCTTTGAATATGAGGTGCTGACGGCCTCCAATGGTCGCGAAGCCCTGGAGACGCTCGCCGGCAACGATTGCCGGATGGTCATTTCCGACTGGATCATGCCCGAAGTCAACGGCCTGACCCTCTGCCGGGCCATCCGTGAAGGGGAGTTCAGCAGCTACATCTACATCATCCTGCTGACGGTGCGCCATTCTCGACAGGACGTAATCGAAGGACTGTCGGCCGGCGCCGACGACTTCATCAAAAAGCCGTTCAATCCCGGCGAACTGCGCGTCCGCCTCGGCACGGGTGAGCGAATTCTGTCGCTCGAAACCCGTGACCTGACCCTGTTTGAGATGGCTCGGCTCGCCGAATCTCGCGATCCCGACATGGCGGGTCATGTCGACCGCATCCGACACTACGCAAGAGCGCTCGGCGAACATCTGGCCACCCAGCCGAAGTTCCGCGGCGTGATCGACGGCGAGTATCTGCGGCTGCTCTATTTGACCGCTCCCCTGTACGACATCGGCAAGGTGGCGATCAAGGAGTCGATCCTGCTGAAAGAGGGGAAGCTCACGCCGCAGGAGTACGACGTGATGAAGACCCACACCGTCAAGGGCGCCGAGGCAATCGAGGCGGCGCTGACGCACCGACCCGAAGCGGCCTTTCTGCGGATGGCACGCGATGTCGCGCTCACTCACCACGAGCGCTACGACGGCACCGGATATCCGCAGGGGCTGGCCGGGGAGCAGATTCCCCTTTGCGGGCGAATCGTGGGCCTGGCCGACGCCTACGATGCCATGACCTCGAAGCGGGTCTACAGGGAAGCCGTGGATCACGCCAAAGCAAGGCTCGTGATCGTCAAGGAAAGCGGGCGGCAATTCGACCCCGACGTGGTCGAGGCCTTTCTGGCGGCAGAGAGCGACTTCATCACGATCGGCAATTGCCTGGCGGAGCGGTCGCTCGTGCCCGCCTAGCGCGTTTTACTTCCATGCATAGCCCCGACGCCTACCCGTGTCGAGATTATTTCGGCATGGGAAGGAGGATGAGGGCGTTCTCGGCGAACGACGCTTCGCCCGGCTTGCCGTTGATCTTGTATTGAATCTTGAGCTGCTTCACCGTCCCCGGCACCGGGTCGCCCCCGAAGGCCTCGTTGTAGTTGGATGATGCCAGCGTGATCATGGGCACGTCGCCAGCTTGCTTCTTGAGGGCTTCCGTCACGTCCTTCTGTGTGTCGCCCGCGCCGTATTGGGCCTTCACGATCTCCAGCTTCACCTTCTCCAGCCCGGCCTGGGAAAGCAGGTCTCGCACCACGTCAGCCTTGCCGGGCAATTTCTGGGCAATCGCCAGAGCCGTTTGGGTGGCGTCGTCCTTCAGTTCGGGAACTTGCAGCGTCTTGAGCGCCAGCTTGAGGGCCGACTCGCTCGGATAGCGCTTGAGCACCTCCAGCACCAGTTTCTGCTCGGCTTGTGTCCGGCAAACGTCGAACGCCTTCTGGCACATCTCCATCCGTTCTTCTTCGGGCAGAACGAACTGCCGGGCGATGCGCACGTAGCCGCGCAGCGCCCGAGCCTGGTACTTGTCGGCCGGCCCCGTCTTCGCCAGATCCAGAAGAACCGGCGCCGCGTCGGCCGTCATCCACTCGCCCAGCAACCGGCTGCTCACGTCCTTCAACTCGGCGTTGTCGCCCTTGGCCGCCGCGCCGACCGACGCGAGCGCCTCGGTGCCTCCTACGGCGCCCAGGATCTCCAGGATCGGTTTTTTTGCGGGCGCCGGTGCGGCCTGAAGCGCCTGGTTCAGCTCCGCGGCGCAGGCCTCACGGTCGGGCATGCGAACGCTGGCGGCTTTCAGCGCCGCAAGCGCCACCGTCGAGTCTTCGGCGTGCTTGGAAGCAACGACCTGACCGATCAACACGGAGAGATCTTTGGCCGATACGGTCTCGCCCAGAGATGCCAGGGCGGCGCTACGAACCCACTGGTCTCCGTGATCGAGCGCCTTGACGAGCGCCGGCACGGCGTCGGTCCGCCTCTTCCCGACCAACTCGATAAGCAGCGGATACATGGGTCCGCTGGCCTGACCCAGACGCGAGACGATCTCTCGATCGACCCCCTCACCCGGCAACTCGGCCAGGGCCGCTCTTGCCGTTTGCCCCACGTCGGGATCCGATTCCAGCGCGCTCTGCAAGAGGGACGACAAACACGACGCGTTGCCCATGCGTCCCAGCGCGGCGATGGCCGCCAGTCGCACCTCTTTGGGGCCCCCCTCGGCCGCCCTCAACACGGCGGGCAAAATGATTCCTTCTTGCCGGTCGGCTATGGCCTCGACGACCAGCGCCGCCCGCTCTGGGGCGGTCCGACTAAGCTCGGCAGCCAGCGCCTCGTCGACCTGGCCGGCCGGCAACTCACGGGCGGTGCCCAGGGCGAGCTGGAAGAACGCCTTGTCCGGCGAGTGGATCTGCTCGATCAAGAGGGGGATCCCTTTCTCTTTGCGTGCCAGAATCGCGCCGCGGGTCGCCTCGAGCCTTCTCTGCTTGGGAAGGTCCGCCTTGCGCAGTTCGTCAAAGATTTCGATGGCCTCGGCCGCGCGACCTTCGGCGAGCAGCCGCTCGGCACAAAGCAGGAGTCCCTCGGCGACCGCCGAACGGATCGGGGCCGCGGCGGTTGGCAGCGCCTTTCGTAGCGTGCTCGTCGCGCTGTCGTTGGCGATGTGGCCCAAGGCGACGGCCGCGGCCGAGGCGACCTCGGTATCCTCTCCCTTGAAGCGTGCGGTCAAACGCTCGACCGCGCCTGCGTCGCGGCGGACGCCCACCGAGTTGATGACGCCAACAAGCAGCTTACCGTCGAGCGAATCGAGCGAACCACGCAGAGCTTCGTCGGCCGACCGCCCTGGAATCGCCTCCAGCGCGATCCTGGCCCACGATGCGAGCTGTTCGTCACTCAACAGGCGGGCCAACTCGGGCGCGGCCTGGCTGCTGCCGTACACGGCCAGTTTCTTGCAGGCGAGTGCTTTGTCGGCCTTGGGCGCGTCCGAACGGAGGACACCCAACAGCTCCTGTTCGATTTGCTGCGGCGTCGTTTGATCGTCGGCACGGACCGCCGTGGTCAAGCGAGCGGCGGCCAGCAGTGCAAGGATCGAAACAGGAACGGCAAAACGCGGGGCGTGCAGAGTCGAGAACATTCGTGCAATCCAGGAAGGAATATCGGTCAATCAAGGTCGACGCTTCGTGCCCCTCAACCCCTCATGCTTCGGTTCGCGGCCTACAGCCGCCACGGTTCGCGCAGCGCCTCGGAGCGTAACCGGTTGGCCTGCTCGTCTTCGACGAACTCGTTCGTTTTCAGGTCATACTTGACCGTCCGATTAAGGAAGAGGGCGATGTTGGCCGCGTGGCAGGCGATGTGGGCGTACTTGGCCGCCTCGGCGTTCCCCTTGGGCTGGCTGCGTGACTTGACGCAATCGAGGAAGTCGCGGACGTGGAACGTGGCCGGGTAGCCGCCGATCTCGACGACCGTCCGGCCCGCCAGCAACTCTGGCGAACTGAGCACCAGCTTGCCGCTGTCGCCGGCCTCGACCCAGCCCGTTTCGCCTTCAAACCGCACGGGGCACGAGCCGAGGGGGATCCAGCCGGTCTCGCGGAAGATCAGCTCCACGCCGTCGGCGTAGCGGGCGACGAGCTGGCCGTCCTTGGGCGGGTCGTACTCCACGGGCGGCGGAACGTCACCGACGGCCCATTGGCAGAGGTCGACGCAGTGCGACCCCCATTCCAGCACGCCGCCCCCGACCAGGCCGCCCCCTTTCTCGAAGTTAAACCCGTCGAGCAGCTTGGCGTTGAACGGCCGCCAGGCGGCCGGACCGAGGTACATGTCCCAGTCGACGACATCCTTGGCCGGGAGATCTTCAGGAGGCAACCAGCCGCTCGTCATGGCCTGCATCCCGGCCGGGTGGGCGTAGACCCGTTTGAGCTTGCCGAGCTTGCCCGTTCGAGCCAACTCGCAGGCGAAGGCGAAGTGCGGGAGGTTGCGCCGTTGCGTGCCGGCCTGAAAGACCCGGCCCGTCCGGCGGATCGTATCGGCCAGACTGATGCTCTGCGCGATGTTCTTGGTGCAGGGCTTCTCGCAGTACATGTCCTTGCCCGCCTTGGCGGCATACGTGGCCGCCGTGGCGTGCCAGTTCGGGCCCGTGGCGATCAGCACGGCGTCGATGTCGGCACGATCCAGCAGTTCGCGGAAGTCGCGATATCTCTCGCAGTTCTGGGTGCCGTAACGGTCGTCGACCATCTTCTTTACGGCGTCGCGTCGCGCCTGCTTGATGTCGCAAACGGCGACGAACTGAACGTCGGGTTGCTCCAGAAAGCAGCCCAGGTCGTAGGTTCCGCGATTGCCGATGCCGATGCCGCCGACGACGATCCGCTCGCTTGGGGCGGCAACGCCGTTGAGTCCGAGAGCCGAGCCGGGAATGATGGTCGGCGCCGCCACCGCGGCGCCCGCCGAAAGAGCCGTTTTCAGGAACCGACGCCGGCCAAGTTGTGCGACGTTCTTCGACATGATCTCTCCTGACCTGATGGTTGATCTACGGCATCGCCTTCGCCGCGCACGTGCGGCGAAACATTTGCAATTTGGTAACGCTCGTCCCCCCTCGCAACAGCATATCCTTCGGGCTGGCGACTTTCCACCACATCCGCCCGAAGCGTCGCCGCCTGGCAGCGCGGTTCTGGGCCGCTACCAGGCGTCGATGCGGCTAATGGTGCATTTGCATCATCCGGGCGCGGGCCATCGCCTCTTCGGCTTCAGGAATGCGGCCGGCCCGCTGATAGGTGACGCTGAGGGCCGTGAAGCTGAAGGTGTCCTTCGGCTCCAACTCACACACCTTGAGAGCGTGCTCAATCGCGTCGTCGTGCCGGCGCAGACGGCCGTAAATCACGGCCAGCGCCGAGTGGGCCAAGGCAAACTGGGGATCCTGCACGAGCAGTTCCGCCAGTTTCTTCGCCGCTCCCTCCAAATCTCCGCTATCCTTAAGCCGCTCCGCTTCGCTATAAAGCTCTTCATTCGTGGGCATCGGCATGTCTCCTCTTTATCCAGTTTGAACAATCTATCGAGTTTGATTCCGACAGTGTAGCAACCTCCGGGGCCGCAGCACGAGGGTCACCTCAAATTGCCCGAATCGCCAGCATCAGCGGGGGAAGAACCGTTGAATCTGGCGAGGACGGTTTGAATTGATTATGCCGCCCAACCGATAGACTAGTCTGGGGCGAATACATTGCTGGAGGCATTTTCCAGTGCAAATCCATCCGCTGGCCGTAGTCGATCCGGGGGCCGAAATCGGCCGCGACGTGGTGATTGGCCCGTTCTGCGTTATCGAACGCGGCACCGTGATCGGCGAGGGGTGCGTGCTGGAAAGCCATGTGGTCGTCAAGCAAGGCACGACGCTTGCGCCGAACAACCACGTTTGCGAGGGGGCAATTCTGGGCGGGCTGCCGCAGCATCTGCGGATGCCGCCGCGGGTGGGGAAGCTGGTCATCGGTTCCGAGAACACGATCCGCGAGCACTGCACCGTCCACCGCGCGCTGCATGAGCACGACGCAACGGTCGTCGGCTCGAACAACCTGCTTATGGCCGGCTCACACGTCGCACACGACTGCCGGGTGGGAAACAACACGATCTTCGCCAACAACTCGATGTTGGCCGGCCACGTGGTGGTGGAAGATCGGGCCTATATATCCGGCAGCGTGGCGGTGCACCAGTTCTGCCGCGTGGGCGGCTACGCGATGGTGGGCGGTCTGGCGCGCGTCGTCAAGGACGTCCCCCCCTACGTGACGATCGACGGCAACAGCGGCTTTGTCGTTGGGCTGAACACGGTGGGCTTGCGGCGAAACGGCTTCAGCAACGAGGAAATCGGCCAGCTCAAGGGGGCCTACCGGCTGATCTACCGCAGCGGCCTGCGTTGGCAGCAGATCTTGGACCGCCTGAAGAGTGACTATCCGACCGGACCGGCCAGCCATTTTGCCACGTTTTTCGCCGGCACAACGCGGGGCATCGTGGCCGAGCGCCGCATCCCGCCCGCCACGACGCTCAAGATTCCTGACGAGGTCGACACCCGCGATCTGCGGATCAAGGCGGGGTAATACAGGGCGGGCGCAGCTAGTCGAGGCGGTTGCCGATTTGTGCGAACGATATCCCGACCGGCGATTCGGTCAACTGGTGGCGAATATTGCCGGGTGGGCCGACCAGGACGTCTGGGACGTGGAAGATGAGCAACTGCTCGAAGCGGCTCGCTCACACTTGGAACATTTGGCGGCTTCGGGGCCGGACCAGGCTCTTCAGAAACGGTGACCGTTCGACGTGACGAATGGTTGCGCTGGCGGACGGCGGTCTCAATCAAGCCAGTCCTGGTCTCTCAATCGGGCCGGCACGTATTCTTCCGTGACGTAGCTGATGTCTTTGCTGATCAGCGACTCGACTTCCAGCTTGAAGCCGTTGGAGAGCATCAGCTCGATCTCTTTCTGCCAAGCCTTCTTGTCGGCAAACCAAGGGTAGTCGGCTATCTGTTTGGCCCGCTTGGCATCGGTATCGTTAAGCTGAATCTTCACGCTGTTCGACAACTGGCATCGCTCAAAATCCTTTGATCGCAAACCGAGGTACTTGGCGTCCGGTATGGCCATTCGTTTGGATTCGAAGGCCAGATTGATCGAGCCCTGCTTGACCACGCTGTAGATGTAGTACCCCCAGGGGTCGTTGTCCAACAAACAGTAGACGGGCAGCTTCAACTCGTTGTGCAGCCGGTACAGCATTCGCCGTACTCCTCGAGGGGGCTGACCGCTGCCGTGGGTCAGAATGCAGTTGTGTTTTCGCCAGAATCGGTCTTCGTTGAATCGCTGCCAGACCGTGTCTTTTTCGACGTGCAGGATGAACTTGGCGTCGCACTTCTTGAACTGAATCACGTCCGGCTCCACGATCGACGGCACTCCGTAGCCGCCGGAACCCATGCGCGAGCAGTCGATCTCGTCACCCCGGTCAACGAGCACGATCGGACCCACCATATCGCCCGCTTTCTTCGCGTATAGGTGCAGCTCCTCGCGGAGACTGTTGAGCATGACCTCCACGTCTTCGATGATCGGATCGCATTCGTCCTGAGTTGCGAATGTTTCTTCTTTGGCTCCCTCGATCGTGTGCTTGAGCAGATAAAACAAACCTCGGATGCTGGTGCTCTTCTGCTGGTCGATGAGGGTCTTGCAGCCACTGGCGACCAACATCGTCTGCATGTAGGCCTTGGCCTGAGACAGGTTGAATAGTTGGCGCCGGTTCGTGTTTCCGCCCATCTCGATGAACCGTTTTGACTTGTTGAACCGCACATTCGATAAAGCGCGCGCTGGAATGTCCACAAACGGATCGCGACTTCGTTCCGCGGTCGTCACGACGGTGTCTGCAAGATCGTGAAGCCTCGTCAGCGTCTGCTTATCGCGTGCGCTGACGGGCGTGGACTTTTTCTCGCCTTTCTCTGCATTACCAGTCGTTCGTTTCTTTGCCATGCGTTCCCTTGGGCATTCAGCTTGGGCTGGGCAATCCGGCGTCCAGATCCGGTTGCTTCACGATCAGCACGTTGTCGCCAAAGTCTTCTTCTTCGTCTTCGAGGATTTTGTTTCCACTCTTGTCTAGTTTAACGTCGGCTTCAGCAGTTTTGCGTTTCGCGACGTTGACCAGCCGTTCGTAGAGCTTATCGCGATCCGATTGGTTGATGGAGCTAACAGCCGTGGCGACCTCGCCCAGGTAGCGAAGGAACACGTTTCGTCTTTCTCCTTCTTGCTTCACCCGCAAGCGCCGTCGCAGATACATGCTCAGCTTGCGTCCCACGGCCTGCAGCGCCAGCCGCAGCTCTTTTTGAATTTCCGGGTAGGAGGCCACTGCTTCCTTCGATTCGCTCGTGAACGGCACCCACACGCTGGCCATGTGAACCATGATGGTCACCGGGCCGTTGGGCAGCGCGCCGCGCGACTGGGTCAGGCCGTAGGCCCGCCAGTTGGTGCCGGCGATCGTTTGCGTGATGGCGCACGCGCCGGGCTGAAACTGCAACGGCACGCGATTGGCAAACCGCATGACGTTCATCGTCTGCCCGTCCTCCAGACTCACCGACCGCATGGCGGTATGCAGTTTGGCAATCTCAGGCGGCTTCAGTTTGCCGGGCGACATCCGCTGGCCAAGATCGGCCTCCTTCAAAATCTTTTCGGCTCCTTCGGAACCCATGCCATTGAATGTGCTGATCAAGAACTGCCGCAGACTGCGGGCATCGCTCTCCGACAACACCTCCGTGAGCGCCTCGAGCGAGATCTTTTGGGCCGTGCTCACTCCGCCGTAGGCCAGCGCCGCTTCGATAACGAACGGATTGCCTCGGTAGACAGCCGGTGGTCGCGTCGCGGCCACGTAGAACTCGCCCGGCACAACCTTGTGCAGCCCTTTGAGGAGCAGTTCCTCGCCGATTGGCACCAGGCAGTCGGTCGCCGGAGAGCCGATCTTCGTCTGCTGAATGGCCTGAAAGAGCGAATCGGCCTCATGCCGCCCAATCTTGGTCGTCGAGGCCCGCACGCTTAGCTTGGCCGTTTCGCAAATCTTGCGAGCGACGCCCGGGCTGACGCGCGAGAAGCTCGTCGTCAAGAACTGCGACAGCGTGCTGGCCTTCGTGTCCTTGAGCATCGTCATCAGGCGGCCGAGTTCGACGCCGTAGGGGTGCGGCTTGATCTCTTTCGGCTCCGGCGGCAGGTCGGTGGTCGACCGTTCGTAGAGGGTCTCGTTCCCTTCCGGATCCACGTAGTGCAGCGTGACGTGCGGATTGGCGATGGCCGTCTGTTCCAGATACTCGTCGACGCTGCCGCGGCCGCGCTGGTAGCGAGCCTCCAATTCGATCGTTACGCGCGTGCCGTGATCGAGCTCAATCCATTCGATCTCGTGCTTTTCGATGACTTTGCGCCCCGACTCGCCGGGCGGAATATCGACCCCCTCACCTTTGCCGTTGAGGATTTCGGGGCGGTTCTTCTTGGTGTCGATCTGGATCTCGTAATAGTGGGCCGGCTTGCGGGGAGACACTTTGGAGATGATTTTCACCGGCTTGCCGGTCGTGAGCACGCCGTACATGCCGGCGGCGCTAATGCCGATCCCCTGCTGGCCGCGGCTCATCCGCAGGCGGTGAAACTTGGAGCCGTAGAGCAGCTTGCCGAAGATGTTCGGGATCTGGGCTTTCAAAATACCCGGCCCGTTGTCCTGGATGCCCACCTTGAAGCGGTTGGGCGAGGTCTGCTCCACGTGAACCCAGACTTCGGGCAAAATGCCCCCCTCCTCGCAGGCGTCGAGCGAGTTGTCGACCGCCTCCTTGATCGTGGTCAAGAGGGCCTTGCGCGGGTTGTCGAAGCCAAGCAGGTGGCGGTTCTTGGCGAAAAACTCGCTGACCGAGATATCGCGCTGGCTGGCGGCCATCGACTCGGCCGTGGCCCTGCGTTTGCGAGCGGAGCCGTTCGAGGCGGCCGGCGGTTCGTGGCCGTTGGAGTCGTGAGCGGCACCGTTAGCAGATCCGTTCTGCCCCTTCTCGGCGGTGCTGGCCGAAGAGTCTTGCGAGGAGGTTGCGAGCTCCGTTTCGCCGATCAAGTCTGACCTCCGTGCGTCTGAGTTGCGGGCGTGCTTCATCTGGGGGAAAGGCGGCGAAACCGCCAGCGACGGCATTGCCAGCGACAGCGGGGATTATGCCATGCTGGCGGGCTGCAAGAAAAGACGAATTGTTGCCCCAATTATAGCCCGGCGTTCGACCGCGGCTCCCCTCTCCCTTCGGGAAAGGGTTAGGGTGAGGGCGGCTTGCGCCGGAGTACAGCATCACTAAATGGGGGAGCTTCAAAGTGCCCAGCTCCAAGTTTTCCTTTGCGCGCGTCGTGCAACCCATCGGCTTGCGCCGGTGAGCTGGTGTCTCATGCCAGTCGCCCTCACCTTCGCGCTCTCCCTGCCGAATCTGACGTTGCCCTACGGCGGAATCAACGAGTCGATGTGGGAGCGAAGCTCTTTGTCGAGAAGACCGGACAGGATTCGGAGAAACTTCAGGGCCTCCTTCAACTGCCCCCGCGTGATGTTCAGTGCCAAGCCCGTGTGGGCAACACGATGGCGCCGATTGACGATTTCCTCTAGCTTGTCTGGGATAAAGGTCGCCGCCTCTGGCTTGCGCCATGCCCTATGGAACGGCGTGCGGATCTTACCAAAGATGTCCGAGACACCGAGGTCGCCAAAAAGGGACTTTACCGTATTAGAGCTCGGATTGCTCTGCGTCGAACTCAGGGCCTCCGGGTCGATGATGTCGGCAGCGATCTTGGCGCATGCCATCTTGATGTTGGGCAGACGATCGGCTCTGTCGGTTTTGACATGACGCGGTCCTTTGATCGCCGCGTCGAGGCAGTAGAAGACGCTGTTGACTCGCATTTTTTCAGGAAGGTTGGTGAACGGGACCTTCGGAGGCTGCACGGTCAACTCAGACAGATGTTCGACGATTGCCGCCTTGATGAAGGCTTCGAAACTGGCGACCATGAGGACCGCCGCGGCGCCACGGAGCCCAGCAACCTTGGCCTCGTCAGCTTTGCGCGGAGGATTATCATAGACCCTTTCAAGTTCGGTTAGCTGTTCTGCGATTCCAAGTGAGGCAATAAAGTTGTCGAGCGCTTTCGACGCCATTTACTTGTCACCTCCAAACGGAAGCAACAGAGCGCGGACCTTCGTGACGCGGTACTGGAACAGATTGGGGGTATTTGTCCCGGTCGTGATCGACTGTTGGAAGTCATGGTCTTCGAAGAGGTGCGTAAAGCCTGCGATTATGTCGTCTTGCTTTCGGCGTAGCTTGTCGTCCTTCAGACCATAGCATGCGAACATCTGGGCATCGAACAGCGACGCAAGGACTTGACGTCGCCATTGCTTCTTCGCCGGCTGCCAGCGCTGGAACGCGTGGTCTCCAAAGGCAGCTTCGACGCATGCCAAGGTGTTCAAGAAGTCTTGTTTGAGGCGATCGAGCTTCTTGCTCGGCATCCTCTGGTTGACGACCATGTATTCATCGAGGGCGCTCTGAAGGCGGCTGGTAAATGAGTGCCAGGTGTCCTTGAATACGCAGAACCGCAACAGGAACTCGACATCGCGCATCTCCTGATAGATAGCGGATTCGGCCTTGCTCTTGATCCCGAGCAGCTTGTGAAAAAGCGGATGCTCGGACGTATCAAGGAGCATATCGTTGAGCGGCCCGGGATACGTGCTGTTGCGAATCTCCTGGGCATTGAGCCGTACACCGCCTGTGTTGAGCCGTTTGAACACCTCGAACTTGATGTCCTGGTCCGACTGGCGCAGCACAATAATGACGCGGATGGTCGGGCGCGTCTTGATCACCGCCTGAAAATCAGGCGGCAACTCATCGAATCTGCGATTGTTGATGTCCGCAAAGACCTCAAGGTTTCGTAGACGGAGCCTCCCCATCATGAAGTCGTGGATGGCCGTCAATCGTTGTTTGCCGTCGATCACGGAATACTGGCCGTACTTGTCCTCGTTGAGGAAGACCGGTGGCACCGGGACGTTCATCAGGAAGGATTCGATCAGCTTCGACTGCCGGTCATCGTCCCAACGGAATCGCCGCTGGTACTTAGGCTGGAGGTCGATCGTCTTGGCCTTTACGAGGTCCGATAAGGTGCTGAGGTTGTAGTCGACGACGCTGGTCAGAAGCTCACGTTGCTTCTCTTCCCAAAACTTGACCGGCGCTGCTTCCTCTGCTTCGAGCAGTTCGTCGGTTTCCTCGATGTCCCGGTGATCAGTGTTGTCCGACATGCAAAAGCCCTGGATAGGTGGCGTAGACACCCCCATTTTACCCGATCAACCAGCCGTCAGACGATGGGTTGCTCAGATTATCTTATCCGGACTTGCAATCGGCAAAGTATCGCCGGGTCCCACCTTCCCGGGTGAACTCCACGCTTCGGCGGACAAGTGACGCACAGGCAGCCGCGTGATGCGTAGGCACACCAGCCCTGCGGACCGCGATGGCCTACGCCGCGTCAGTACAGGCTGTCGCGGGGCCTGTGACGAGCGACGACCCATCTCTAGGCAAACTCGAGCCGAGCGACGTTGAAGACGCTGGCCAGCTCGTTTTTCAGCCGCTTTTGGGTAAGGGCGAAGTATGCCGCATCGATTTCGTAGCCGATGCTGTTTCTTCCCCAAAGTGCTGCCGCAAGCGTCGTCGTGCCAGTGCCGAGGAACGGGTCAAGGACTGTATCGCCGACAAACGAGAACATACGGACGAGCCGCTCCGCGAGCTCTAGCGGATAGGGTGCCGGGTGCTGCCGGGTCGAAGCGCCGGTCAAGCCTCTCCACATTTGCTGGAACCAAGCCTTGTGGTTCGCGTCAGACAGCACGCTCAGAACCTTCGTCGCCATCTCCGGTGACCGGTAGCCGCCGGGCTTGCGCTGCATGAGGATGAACTCGATGTCGTTCTTGATTACGGCGTTCGGCTCGTAGGGCTTTCCAAGGAACGACGAGCCATTGCCATCGGCCTCGAACTTCGCGTTGGTGATCTTCTGCCAGATAATCGGGGCCAAGTTGTCGTAACCGATCCGTCGGCAGTGCTCGGTAATAGACGCATGGAGTGGCACGACGGTATGCCTGCCGTTGTTCTGCCGGCGTGAAAGGCAGACATCGCCGACGACGCAGACGAGGCGCCCACCGGGTACTAGGGCATCGAAACACTGCTGCCAGACTTTGTCCAACTCTGTCAGAAACGTCTCGTAGTCGGCCACATAGCCAAGCTGACCCTCGGTTCTCCGGTATTCCTTGAGCGTCCAGTAGGGCGGGCTGGTGACGATGAGATGGACGCTGCTCGGCGTGAGTTCCTTCATCACCCGCGAGTCACGGTTGAAGAGGCAGTGACTCGTTGGGATCTGCCGGACGGCGCGCTCAATTCTCGAGACAAGATTCTTGTCCTTCGCGATGCGAGGAATGTCACGCTGATGGTCGTCAAGCGAGCGCAGCTCATTCGGCAGATACTCTTCAAGCGCCAAGATTCCGTTCGCCATCGCCATCGGGTCAAACTCCACACCTGAAGTGGACAAGACGGACGCTTGCCCTGGTAGTAGGAACACTTGCTTTCGGCCGGGTGGCCTGGCCTAAGGCTTCGGTGACTGCCCTTCTGGCCGAGTTCATTGTACCGGTGTTATTTCGCGATTCAAAAACGGTTACTTTCCGATGCAAAAGCGGCTGAAGACGCGGTCGAGAATGTCGTCGGTGTAGACGACGCCGGCGACCTCGCCCAGGTGGCTCAGGACGTCGCGCAGCTCGGCGACGATGAGTTCCTCGCCACCGGCCGATTCGACGAGAAGCTGGACACGCGACAACGCGTCGGTGGCCTGCCTCAAGCTTTCGCGGCAGCGTAGCGCGGTTGCGGCGACCACCGACGTCTCCGAGTTGCTCGCTTGAGCGAGGCCGCGGAGCCGCGCCCGCAACCGGTCGAGCCCCGCGCCGGTGCGACTGCTCGTTTCGATCGCGCCGGTAATCATGGGTGCCCGGCAAGGCCGGTCGGCTTTCGTGAACACCACGACTCGTTCACGGCGAGCCGGCTCCCTTACCGACGCCTCCTCCTCGCTGGTCAGCTCGCGCGTCGCGTCGAGGCACAAGAGCTCGATTTCGGCTTGTCGTTGCTGCTGTCGGGTAGCCTCCTGGGCGGCCGTTTCGATGTGGTCAGCGGTCGCGCCCGCCAGTCCGGCCGTGTCGACCAATTCGCAGATGACACCATCAAGGTCGAGCCGCGCCGTCAGGTAATCTCGCGTCGTCCCGGCCCGGTCCGACACCAGCGCTTTTTGGCCGGTCAGGGCGTTAAAGAGCGAGCTCTTGCCGACGTTGGGGGCGCCGACCAGCACGGCCCGGACCGCGCTGGCCCCCTCGCCGCGAGCCTGCATTTGTGTGGCGAGGCGTTCGGCCGCGGCGAGGGCCGCGGACACGTGCCTCTGCAACTCGTGGCGGGAGATGAACTCGATGTCTTCCTCGGTGAAGTCGAGTCCCGCTTCCAGGTGCGCCAGAAGATCGAGCAAGTCGCCTCGCAAGCGGGCCAGGGGCGCCGCCAGTCCTCCGGCAAGTTGGGCGAGGGCCACGTCGAGCTCTTGGCGGCCGCGGGCGTCGATCACTCCGAGCACCGCTTCGGCTTGCGTCAGGTCGATACGCCCGGCCAGAAACGCCCGCAGGGTAAATTCTCCTGGCTGCGCCGGCCGGGCGCCGTGCAGGCACAGATGCGACAAGAGGGCTTCCAGCAACGGAGGTGAACCGAGGGTATGCAACTCGGCCGTCGGCTGGCGTGTGTAACTGCGCGACGACGGCCAGAGGTAGAGGACACCGGGCAGCGAAGCCGTCAGGCTCGGCAGCGCGAAGACGCCCGACAGGGCGGTCGGCCGACGCACGGCGGAGAGGGGTTGCCCGCCGTCAGGCACAAAGCACGCCTCGACGCAGGCCAAAGTACCCAAGCCGCTCACGCGCACGATGCCCCGCGCTGCTCCCCCCGGCGCCGAAGCGAGAGCCGCAATGGTGTCGTTCGGATCGAGCATGCGTTTGGGAGGAGGGGCTTCCTAGCCCGTCCGTGTTTCTAACTGGACGGCCTAGGAAGGCCGCCTAGGAAGGCCATCCTCCGTGAACGCCCCACTTACTTCCGAGGGCGCTGCTTCGACTTGCGGTTTCCCTTACCGCTGCCGTTCGGGCCGGGTGGGGAAGGCAAACGGGCCGCGGCTTCGCCCCCGGCCGTTGCGGCCCCTTTCGGCGCCGGCTTGGGAAGCAGCTTTCGTTCGGCGATGCCCCACAGGCTCGACGCGATGAAATAGAGGCACAGTCCGCTGGCGACCTTAAAGAACATGACGCCCATGAAGATCATCATGTACTGCATCATCTTCTGCTGCATGGCCGCCTGCTCGTCGGTGGGCGGCGGCAGGAACATCTTCTGTTGCACGATGAACAGCGCGATCGTCACCAGCGGCAGCACGTTGAGATACGGCCCCAGCCAGCCGGCGGCCTCGTCGGTCAGAAAGTCGAACGGCAGGTAGGGCCGCCAGTACCAGAACATATCCGGAGCGCCCAGGTTAGAGCACCAGCGGAGGCTTTCGCTGATCAGGGGTGCCTGCCGCAGCTCGATGTCGACCGCTAGCGAGCGATAGAGGCCCAGAAAAATGGGCAACTGCACGAGAGCCGGCAGGCAGCCGCTGAGCGGATGGTAGTTGTTTTTGCGAAAAAGCTCTCGCTGGGCCCGCATCCGCTCTTCGGGGTTCTTATACTTGTCCGTCAGTTTTTTGAGCTCCGGCTGCAACTCCTGCATCTTGGCGGCGTTGAGGGCCTGTTTGCGGCTCAGCGGGAACATGCACGACCGGACCAGCACCGTGAGCATGATGATCGCCAGCCCGTAGTTGCCCACGATGGCGTAGAAGAAGTGCAGAATCCGCAGCATCGGCTCGGACACCCAGCCGAACCAGCCGTAATAGACGAGATCGCCCATACCGGCGGGTTTGGCGTATTGCGCGAGCAAGTCGGGCCGCTTGGGACCGGCGAAGATCTGGAAGTCGCGAACGAGCAGTTTGCCCGGTTCGAGCTTCGAGGCGTCGCTGATCAACCGGCAGGATGTGTCGACCAGCTTCTTCTTGTTTTTGTCTTGAGGCACGGGGCCGGCGCGGACGGGAAGCACCTTGGCAAAACGTGGATGAGTCTCCCCTTCCACCTGCGGGATTAGCATGCAGGCCACGTACTGGGCGTCGACGCCGGCGTAGACCAGATCGATGTCGGTATACGGCGGCGGCAATTCGTCGTCGGCCAGTCTCACGGCGTTGATCTGGTAGTATTTCGGGCGCTGCCCGGCTTCCGCTCCCATCAACGATATATCGCGCATGCCCGGCGACCCCGAGTGGCCGATCTTGGAATTGAGCGCGTACCACCAACCCTCGATCGGCAGACCGGTCGGGCCGTCGAGCCGGTAGGCCACTTCTTTGGCCTCTTCGCCCAGATTCTGCAGCTCGATTCGTAGATTGAGGTGGTACGCCGGAAGGTGGGGGGCGTTATTGTCGCTTTCTTGGTCGGCGTCGGCTACGCGAGCGACGCTGTAGGTCTTGACGACCCGAAGTTGCTGTTTGTCGAGCACGTACTCGAAAGCGACCTCGTCGGGCTTATCCGGATCGCGCGGCAAGACCGTCCAATTCGAGCTCCGGAGGCGGACGCCGGGGAGTTCCTCCTCGTCGCCGGGGATGGTCTGACGGTCGATCTGGTCCAGCGTGAGCAGGAATGAAAGCGGGTCGCTCCCCTCCGGTCTGATCACTTGCAGCGGTTTGCGGGCGAGCGTCGCCGTGAGCGTTTGTTGTTTGCCCTGGCGGTCGACAGTCAGTTCGACCGTATCGCCCGGCTCATGCCCTCCCAGGAGATAGTCCAACGTCGCCGGCGTCGGAACGGCCTCTCCGTTGAGCGCCGTGACCAGGTCGCCTGGCTTAAGTCCCGCCTTGGCGGCCGGAGTGCCGGGTCCGACGACGCGCACCAGGCAACCGGCCTTGTCGCGAGGCTTCGTCCCTTCGAGATGTCCCAGGTACCCGCTGCGATCATCGAGATCGTGAAAGCGGCGGCTGCTGAGCTCGATCCGCTCGACCGCCGCACCGCGGTTGGTCATGGTTACCAACATGCGGTAGGGTTCGTTCGGATCGGCCGAGCCGAGCGAAACCCATTCCGGCGCCGGTTCTTTTCGGACCGGCTCGTCGGGAGCGGGTTCGGCGGGCGCCTCCTTCTCGGCGTCGGGCTTCTCTGCGGGCTTGGGCTTTGAATTGGCGTCGGCCTTCTTGTCGGGGGCTACTTTATCGGGGACCTTCTTATCGGGCTCTTTTTCCCCTTTTGTGTCGCGCTTGGCCGCAACTTGAGCCGCCTTTTTGCGTGGAGCCGGGGGTTGGTTCTTCTGCACCCACCACATGATCGTGAAGTTCACGATCACGACGACGGCGGAGAGCGTCAGAAATGTAGCAAATCGCCTATCCATGCGGCATAACCTTTAGCCCGGATTATCTGTGTTAAGGCCGACTCAAGAACTGGCGTTCGAAAGGAACCGCCAGGGCGTTCGGGCCGATTCTCGGATCGCCTTTATGAAATCATTTGAAGGTAAGACAAGCGATTCACAACCAGCACTGCCCCGCAGGCAGAAGGAAGAGGAGAGGACCGATCTGTGGTACGGGCGGCCCGCACGCCCTCCGGTCGGCCGCCCCATCGTTCCCGTGCATCCTGCTCAGCCGCTCCGCGCCGAAGATCTTCGTTGGACACAAGCAAAATCTTGGATGGCGGGCAAACCTTCAACGGCCTTCGCGAAGCCGATCGCCCAAAAAATTGTCCAATTCCGGCGTGGCGTAGATCTTCTGGATGGTCTTCTCAAACGGATACTCAACTCGGCGAAATTTTACGACGTCGTCCTCAATGACGACATAGCAGGCTCGCGGGTCGCCGTCGCGCGGCTGCCCCACCGATCCCACGTTGATCATCGTCTTCTCCGGCGTCAGACGGTACTGATAGCCGATCTCCTCCGGGCTGAAGAAGCTGCAACTCTGCGTGAAGACGCCCGGTACGTGTGTATGCCCCTGGAAGCAATGCTGCTCGACCAACGAGAATAGTTTTTCCATTTTTCGTTGATTGTAAATGTCCTCAGGAAAAACGTATTCGTTGAGTGGGTTGCGCGGCGAACCATGCACGAAGAGGAAGCCGTTCTCGCGCCGATTGCGGGGGAGTTCGCCCAAAAAATCCCAGCGGCGGGCGTTGTCGGAGGGATTGCCCGGGCCGTTTTCAAGCTGCTCGCGCGTCCAGAAAATCGCCCGTTCCGCGCCGGAGTTGAAACCCTCTGGATCGAACAGCGCACCCTGGTCGTGGTTGCCCAGGATGCACACGTTCATCCTCATGACCAGGTCGATGCACTCGCGAGGATTGGGTCCGTAGCCGATAATGTCGCCAAGACAGTAGGTTTCGGTGATCCCCTGCTTGTCGATGTCCGCCAACACGGCCTCGAGCCCTTCGAGGTTGCTGTGGATATCACTGATCAAGGCCCGTTTCACGCCGGTCGACCTGTAGAACTAAAAACAATCCTGCGCCCCCGCGGGCGGCTACCGGAAAAATCGCCACAAATCCAACGCGCAGTCTAAGTTAGCGTCGGACGACGGTCAAGACAGTGTACAAAACCGCCAAACCTATTATACGCTGCTCGACGCAGCGTTATCCATCGGAGAACCCTTGCGCATCCTGGCAATTGAAACCAGCAGTGCCGCCGGCAGCGTGGCGGCATTTTCTGACGGCAAACCTCTGGCCGAGTTGCGGCTGAACCCCGCCCAACGTGGTGCCCAGTCACTGGCCCCCGCCCTGGACGAGTTGTTGCGGCAGGCCGCCTGGAAGCCCCGCGACGTTCAGTTGGTCGCCGTCTCGGTCGGCCCCGGATCGTTTACCGCCCTGCGCGTCGGGGTTACCACGGCCAAGACCTTCGCCTACGCCGTATCGGCGGAAGTGCTCGCCCTCGACACGCTGGAGGTGATCGCGACCCAGGTCGACGCGCCGGCCGGTGAGAAGATCTCGACGGCCATCGACGCGCAGCGCGGCGACGTCTACGCCGCCAGCTTCCGTCGGCAAGCCCCCGGCGTGCTCGAGCGTCTGCAGCCGACCGCCATTCTCCCGGCCGACAAATGGATCGAGGGACTCTACCCAGAAACGGTGGTCAGCGGTCCGGCGCTGGAAAGGCTCGGCGCGCGGGTGCGCGCGACGGTTCGAGTTGCATCGCGCGAGATGTGGGTGCCTTCGGCCGGGGCGGTGGCCAGGCTGGCCGTCGTCAAGTACGCCGCAGGACAGCGCGACGACGTCTGGCGTCTCGTGCCGCACTACCTACGCCCCAGCGCCGCGGAGGAGAGACGCTCGCATGTGGGGCCGCCTGTTTAGGTCGCCATGCGCGGATTCACCGCGCGCTGTTTGGGGAGGCCGCTTGGTCGGGTCGCCCACGGCCAGTTCTAAGTCTGACCGACCGGCACGGTCGGTTGCCGGCCGTCTTCGACCCAGACCCAACCGTACTGCGTGTTGCTCGGCTCGGGATGGCGGCGATAGTGGTCGCGCACCTGGCTGAGCTTGTCGGCCGCGATCGCCCTTCGCTGGGCCGCCACGTCGACGCCGAACAGCTTCGCCGCGTTCAGCCCCAGAATCTGGCGTTTGATCTCGTCGGTCAGCTCCGGGTAACCGTGCTTCTCCACCAGCTCGTCCTTGATCTTCAGCCGCCTGAGGCGCTCGATCTGGCTCTGCGGGCTGCCGTTCCAGATCGAGTCCGTTCCCCACAGAATGTGGTCGGCGCCCGCCACCTGGATCATCTGGGCCAGCATGTGCATGCAGACCTCGGGGGCGTAGGTCGAGGTCATGTTGAACGTGCCGCCCAACTCGAAATAGATGTTCTTGATGTCGGGGTTGCGCTTCAAAATGCGCAGCACGTCGCTGGTCCAGGCGATTTCCTGGGGGTCGTCGGTCTTGCGGTCGACCACCTTCTCGCCTTGGCCGGCCGCCAGCCAGCCGAAGCCGCGAAAGGCCGAGTGGTAGACGATGAAGTTGAGGTCGGGCCAGTCCTTGGCCGCCTTTTCCAGATCGTGGGGCGTGCAGGCTTTTTCGTTGAACGCGCCCAGCGGCAGCCCCTTGTGAACGCACAAGTTTTTGATGCCCAGCGCACGGGTTTTCTCCCAGCACGGGTAGGCGATCTTTTCGTCGTCCATGAACCAGGCGCCCTCGCCCAGTTCGGCGCCGGTGTACATCTTCCAGGCCTCGATTTTGAGCTCTTTGACCTGCCGCTCCATTTCGTCCAATTCCTTGGCGCCGAGGTTGGGCCGGACCAGGCCGTGTGACAGAACCCGGCGCGAACCCGCCAGACCGTTGACGAACTCGCGCGTGGCGACCATCTGGTCGGGCGGCAGCGGATTCTTGTCCCATTCGCGGCTGGGTACACCGCTGATGACGGCCATCACCGTGTCGCTGTCGCCGAAGACCTCTTTGACGTAGTGAGCCCGGTTGAGCTGCTCCATGGTCTCGTCGAGCGTCTTGGCCGGCCGCAGCAGCGTAAAGAAAGCGGTGGTGCGGCGCCCCTGCGGGGTGTCTTCGTACCACTTGCGGCTCACATCGACGTGGTGCGTCTGTACGTCGAAGATGAATTCGTTCTTGGGCCAGCGCTCTTCAAACGCCTGGGGGTCGTCAACCTCGTCGGCCGTGACGTCGTAGCAGTCGCCGAATACCTGGTTCAGGGCCACGAGCGCCGCGGCCATGCCGCTGCCCGTCCTGAAGAACTCGCGGCGGCTGAGGCCTTGCCGTTTGGCCGCGCGGTCGGCGATCGCGTCGAGGCGGGCCCGGTATTCACGCTGTCGAATTGAAGGAGGAGGCGGAACGAATTCCTCGTTGGAGGCAATCTGCGCCGGAATGGGGGGCGAGGTGTCATCGCGAGCATCAAGTTCACACTGTCGGATCCACATTTGATTTTCTCCCAGGCTCTCGCTCGAAGGCGACTCACGGGCGATCGCTCGCCGCGCGCTCGATCGCTCGCAAGAGCGACCGTTCGTCGGGAGCGTCCTGACCTAATTCCCAAACCATGACCCCGCAGAGCTTCTGGTCGATGGCCAGTCGCGTTTTGCGGCGAATCGTTTCCGGACCGTTGAAATAGATGCCGTCGACCTCGTCGCTCGTTGGCGGCGGGTCGTGCTTTTGCACAATCTGGCCATAGGTCAGCGACTTCGCGGGACCGTCCACTTGCCTGCCGTAAAACGGCACGCCCAAACAAATCTTCCCGGCCGGCACGCCCATCTTGATCAGCCGCTCGACGGCCGACACGGCGTACTCATACGTCGAATGCCGCTTTGGCGCATCGTAGGCCATCAAGTGCACGCGGTCGACCGCCTCGATGGCCGCGGGGGACAGCACTTGCCAGTCGGCGATGGCCACGGTTACGAGAAGCCCCGTCTTCTTCAGTTCGACAATCAGCTTGCCGTAGTTCTCCCGCTGGACTTCGTCGGCCGGGTGCTCCCAGTCGAGATCGACGCCGTCGAACTGGTTCTCGTGGCAGAACCTGGCGAGGTTGGCGACGAAAGCCTGACGCGTCTTCTCCGAAGCGGCGATTTGCGAAAAGCCGGCCGATCGCTCCCAGCCGCCGACGCACAGCGACAGCGTCAAACGATGTTTCGCTTTGATCGCCTGCAGCTTCGCGAGATCGTCGCCGTGCAGGCCATCGCGTTTCAAGTCGCCCTGCCCGGTCGGCTCAACCGAGAAATAGATGAGGTCGGTGCAAGGGCGCGCCTTGTCCGGATCGAACGCCGAAAGGCGATAGTCGGGCAAGTAACCCACGATGTGAAAAGCCGGCTTTTCGTCGGCCGCCGGCGCAGCGGCAACCAGGGCGGCGATGAAACAGGCTAGCGGCAAGGCACACGAATGGCGGTGCATGGTCCGGCCGAGATCAAGCTATTTTGATGTAACCCAGCCGACAATTCGGCTGTCGAGCCAGCGGTCGTTTCCTTCTCGCCAGCCGACGAAGCCAAGATGGCCTCCGTGCGGCGTGATTTCAAGCTCCACGCTGGGACAGTCTCGCAGCCGTTCCAGGGGAGCGGCCGGTACGAGCGGGTCGTCCTGGGCGGCAATCACCAGGGCCGGCTTGCGGATCCCGCCGCAGACACGGATGGCGCTGGCCAGCCGGTAATAGTCGACCGCGCGGCCGAAGCCACACACCGGCGCCGTGAAGACGTCGTCAAACTCGAACAGGCTTTGCGGCATTCGGCGCATTTCGACTGGCGGCAGATCGGGCATCGCCCGTTGTCGCTCGTAGACTTGTCGTACCAGACGGCGGACAAAGTACCATTCATACGGACGATTCCAGTAGCGGTGCAGTTGCTCGACGGCCGGCAGAAGGTCAAACGGCGGACAAACGGCCACGGCCCTGTCGAGGTGGCCGCAGCGCGCGTCGCCCAGCTCGCCGAGCAACTTCAGCGTGATATTTCCCCCCAACGAAAAACCGACGAGCGCCGCCGGCGAACCCGGACAGAGTTCGGCGATCTTCTCCAACGCGGCAGCCGCGTCTTCCGAGCGACCGCTGTGATAAGGCTGCCGTGCCAACCCAACACCCGCGCCGCAGCCCCTCAAATCCATGCGGAAAGCTCGCACCCCTCGCCGCTCGAGCCTGTGTGCGATCCGCATCATGTAGCCGCTTTGATGGCAGCCGCTCAGCCCGTGAATGAGCAGGGCCACGCGATCCCCCGTCTGCCAGCTTGCCGGACAGTCGTCGTGCAGCACGATCCGGTCGCCGTCGGCCAGCGTCAGCACGTGCTGCCGCGCCCGATAGGCAAATCGCTCTCCCGGCAGGTAGACGCCAGCGAGCGTCTGCGCGTGCCCGCCGCGCAGTAGCGGATGTGGACGGAACGTATTTTGATCGCCGGCAAACATTATCCGCAATTTGCCATGAGCCGGGACAGAAATCAAACTGACGGGGCTGGTCCTGGGGGGATGAGCTTCCTAGCCCGTCACCAGCGACGTGGACGGCCTGGGAAGGCCATCCTCCGTGACGCCCTGCCCAGTAACTCGCGCCGCTATTTAACGAACCGGATCAGCGATGCAGGACAAAGAACCTTTTCAAGAACCGGGTTGCCTGCGTCTCGGGTTGCAATTGATCGGCGCCGCGGCGTGGCTGGCCGTCATCGCGGCCATACTCACCGGTTTGTCGCGCAACTCCTTTCTTGTCATGTACGCAGCGACGGTGTGCGGCGCTTTGGCCACGTCGGCCCTGGCGCTGATGTGGCTCCTCCCGTGGGCCATGAACACCGAGGCGCCCCGCAAGCAGTTCCGTCTTGCTTCGGCTTTCTATTTCATGACGCTTGTCGCCGTTTATCTGGCCGCCATCCGCTGGGTCGTCGTCCAGGTCGAGAGACAAATGGCCCAGGAAGGCGTCCGTGAATCGCTACCGTGGCAAGCCGTCATGGCGATGGGCGCTGGAGTGACCTTATTCCTGGTCATCACCTATCCTTGGGTATTGCGCCTGGCCGAGTCCTTGATGTGGCTGGCGGTCTGGATCGTGCGTTGGCCGCCGGCGCGGCGCTGCCTCAAGTTCTGCCTGCGGCGAAAGTAGCCCCGGCACTCCGTGACGGGGAAGCGGTCGCCAAGCGGCCGCCCTCTCCACCGCGGAGCGGCGGAGCCAACTAGGTCTTGCTCACGCGCGGCTGGACGGCCAGCTCAAACTGCCGACCGCCGCGCACGACGGTCAGCATGACCGGGCCGCCGCCGGCACGCGATAGCAGCCGGTGCATGTCGTCCAGGCTGGCGACGAGCCGGCCGTTGATGGCCATGATCAGGTCTCCCTCCCGAACGCCGGCGCCGTCTGCCGCGCCGCCCCGCTCGACGCCCACGACTTCGACCGCCAGATCGACGAGCAGGTCGAGTCGCCGGGCCAGCTCGCGGCCGACGGGGCGCATCGTGAGCGAAAGGCCGAGCGCCGGCCGGCGCACGCGGCCGTGCGCGAGCAGTTCACCGGCCACCCAGCGCGCCGTGTCGGCCGGCACCGCAAAACCGAGCCCCTGAGCCATCGCGATGATGGCCGTGTTGATGCCCACGACGCGGCCGCGGGAGTCGAGCAGCGGCCCTCCGGAGTTGCCGGGATTTAAAGGGGCCGTGTGTTGCACCACGTTCTCGATCAGCCGTCCTTGCTGGCTGCGCAGCGAGCGCCCCTGGGCGCTGACCACGCCGGTGGTCACCGTCGATTGAAAGCCGAAAGGGTTCCCCATGGCGATCACGAGCTGGCCCACCCGCAGGCCGGCCGACTCACCCATCGGCGCCGCGGGCAAATCGCGGGCCGCCACGCGCAACAGGGCCAGGTCGGTCGCGGGGTCGTCTCCGATAACATCGGCCTCCAGGACGTCGCCGTCGTGAGTGGTGACGGCCACTCGCTCCTGGCCGCCCACGACGTGGCTGTTGGTCAGAGCAAACCCGTCGGGCGTGATCAACACTCCCGAACCGACGCCCCCCGACTCCTGGCCGCGTCGCCGCGCCACGGCGACCACGGCGGGGCCGATGGAGTCGACCACGCCGATTACCGCCCGTGAGTAAGCGTCGAGCAATTCGGCGTCGGCCGATTCGGCCGGGCGGGTCGGCGGCTTGCCGAACGCGTCGTCGCCCGCCCCGCCACCCCCCCCAGCGAGCCAATGGGGCTGCCGGTACAAACCTGATCTCGATGGTTTCACGCAAATCTCTCCGTGTTCGAATGACCGCATCAAAGCTGTAGTCCTTGCTTAATCGTATGGCGGCGGTCGAGAGGGGCGTCCGATGCTCCTGACGGGCAAGACGTTACGGCGGATCGTAGCCACCCGGGTGGAACGGGTGGCAGCGGCAGATGCGGAGCACGCCTCGCCACGCGCCTCGCCACGCGCCGTATTTTTGAACGGCACCGATGAAATAATTGCTGCACGTCGGAGTGAAGCGGCACTGACGGCCGATAAAAGGGCTCAGCGTCCATTGGTAAAGCCGCACGAGCCCGATTAACGCCAAGCTGGGAAGACTGACCACGATTTCGCCCAGACGGCTCATGTTCTGTTGCGATCGAGTTTTCTGGCGGCCCGCCGCGCGACGCCGACCAACGACTCCATAACGGTCGAGAGGTCGACCGCGACCCCGGCCCGCGGTACGACGACCAGGTCGACCCCCTGGGGCAGTTCGGGCCGGCGCAGGCGAAACGCCTCGCGCAACAGCCGCTTCCAGCGGTTGCGGACGACGGCGCCCCCCACCTTGCGAGACACCGAGAGACCCAACCGCGGATGGCCCAACTCGTTCTCGCACGAATGAACGATCAGCGTGTCGTCGGAGGCCACGCAGCGCCGCCGATAGACGCGTTGGAAGTCGCGGCCGCTGCGCAAACGGTACTGCGGCCTGAAGCGCTGGTCGATCGCGGCGTGGTCAGTCTTCATCGTCTGCCACCTCCCCCGAGTCCCCGGCTGCGTTGCCTGGATGCGGTGCCTCGCTTTCCAGCGGCCGCTTGTACCAGGCGTCGTCGAGCGGTTTACTCGGGCCGCAACGATGCCTGGCGCGTCGCTTGGCCGCAATTCCGCCCAGGATCACCATCGCAATCAGGCCGATGCCCAGGGCCACGATGCCCAGAATCGCCAGAATCAGCTTGGCCCGCACCGGAGGCGGTAACACGGCGGCCAAAGGGGGCAAGGAAAGTCGCAAATCCCGGGCATCCTTCTTGACCAACAACTTACCAACGCAGGTCGCCGCGGGGTTGAAGCGGCCAACGCGTGTCAATTTCTCTGATCTGGGCCAGCGCCGCCTCGTCGAGTTGGTGCGGAATCATGATCTGCACCTCGGCAATCAGGTCGCCCGGCGGCCGGTCGCCGGCGGCCACTCCGTGCCCCTTGATCCGCAGCTTGGCGCCGCTGGAACTGCCCGGCGGGATACGCAAGGAAACCGTTCCCTTGGGCGTCGGCACGTCGACCTTGGCCCCTTCGGCCGCCTCCCGTAGCGTAACGGGAACACGGACGTAGAGGTTGTCGCCCTTGCGGGTGAAATACGGATGCGTCGCCACGCGGACCGTCACCAGGAGGTTGCCTCGCGGGCCGCCGTTGAGACCCGGCTCCCCCCGGCCGCGCAGCCGAAGTTTCTTGCCGTCTTCGATGCCGGGCGGAATGCGGACCGTGAGCGATTCGGCCTGACCGTCCTCGCGCTGGAGCGTAAGTTGCGTCTCGCCGCCGGTGACCGCCAGCTTGAAGGGAATCTCCACTTCGGCCGACACGTCGGGTCCGGCGGCCGTGCGAGCGCGTCGTTCTCCTCCTCCTCGGCCGCGGCGCATCTGGCTGAAGATGTCGCCAAAGCCGCCTGGCGCGGCGCCCCCGCCGAAGAACTGGGCGAAGTCAAAACCCTCTGGTCCGGCGGTGTGCGACCACGTCGTTCCCTCCCGCGGTCCGCCCCCTTGCGCGGCCTGCTCAAAGGCGCTGCCGTAGCGATCGTACATCTCGCGCTTCTTGGGGTCTTTCAGCACATCGTAGGCTGACTGAATCGCCTGGAATTTTTTCTTGGCCGTTTTATCGTCGGGGTTGACGTCGGGGTGGTATTTGCGCGCCAACTTGGCGTAGGCCTTGTCGATCTCGGCCTGCGATGCGCCGCGGCTGATTCCCAGCGTTTTGTAATAGTCTTCTTCTGCCATCCTCGATATTTTAAGACCCCCTGTATCGCCCCAGCAAGCTCACCGTAGAACTCTAGTAGAACTCTCGCTCCACGAAACAAACCTTACAGGCGTGGCAAACGAAGTGCCATGCTAATCCGAGTCACCGCTGCGTCCCGCAACCTCGCAACCGTCGATAAGCGGCGCGCAAGGGCCCGGCCCAACGGCCCAGCAGCGCGTGGATCAGCAGGACCCAGGAGTCGGCGTGCCATGGGTCCTGGTGCCAGAGGGCCAGGGCATGCTTGCGGCCAGTCGCATAGTGGCCGGCGTAGATCGCGCTGCGCGTCCAGGCGCGCATCCTCTCCAGGGCCGACTGCGGCCGCACGCTGACCAACTCGGCCGGAAAGGGCAGGCCGCGTCGACGGCAGGCGTCCGTCAGCGCGGCCCGGACGGCGGCCCGGCCGCGCTCTTCGTTGACAAACGTAAAATTTTCCGGATGCACGCGGCATTTGAGCAAGGCGTCGGGCAGGTTCGCCAGCCTTCCTCGCTCGGCGAGGCGCAGCCACAGGTCGTGGTCTTCCGCTCCGTAGTAAGGCTCGCGGTAGCCGCCGACGTCAACCAGGGCCCGGCGGCGGATGAGGGCGGCCGGGTGTCCGATCGCCCCCGTAGCCCGCAGGAGTCTGGCCTCAATCTCTTCGTGAGTTTCCGGCAGCCGCTCCTCGCACAAGACGTCGCCGTCGGCGTCGATGCGCAGCAAGGCGCTGCCGACCATGACGCATTCCGGGTGGGAGTCAAGAAAAGCGATCTGCCGCCGCAGCCGATCCGCGAGCGCCACGTCGTCGGCGTCCATCCGGGCCACAAACTCTCCCCGGCAGAGCGCGAGTCCCTCGTTCAGCGCCCGCAGGTAGCCCGTGTTGGGGCGGCTGGTTAGCGTAATGCGCGCGTCGCGGGCCGCGTAGTTTTCCAGGATTTCGCGCGAGCGATCGGTCGACCCGTCATCGACGATGATGAATTCGAAATCGACGTAAGTCTGGCGGAGAATGCTCTCGACGGCCTCGCCTAGGTAGGGCTCGGCGTTGTAGACCGGCATCAGCACCGAACAGCGTGGCATGAAGGAGTGAACCGATTCGTAATCCCAGGTGCTTCTCGCCGCCGGCCCTGGCTGGTGGCGTCAGGTCTTGACCGCCTCACAGATCAGAAGCGAATTCAGCCGATTCTCGCGGTTTCGCAGGCATTCCACTTCGCTTTCCCCCCAGGCCACGTCCCGAATTGTCTCGAAGCCGACTTCCCGCAGGCGGCGATAAAGTTCTTCGCGGTCGTAGATCCATTGGTGCCCCCACCAGCGAAACATGATGTTGAACATCTCCGCGCGCGAGGCGATGAATTGCCATTGCGGCTCGTGCAGCCAGACCTGGTCGTTCCAATGTCCGGTGGCCGACTTCTCGATCATATCATCGAGCGAAGGCATGGCCGTGCGCAGCACTCCCCCAGGGACGAGCGATCGTCGGCAATCCTTCAAGAATCGCAGCCCCTGCTCCAAGTTCAGATGTTCAAGCACGTGCTCCGAGAAAATCACCTGGCAGCTTTCGTCCGGGGTAGGCAGGCCCTGCGAGAGGTCCCAAAACAGGTCGACGGTCTTCAAGTCGCGGTTGTTGTCGATGTTGACCCAGCCGGCGAAGGGAGCAGGACCGCAACCGGCGTTGATCTTGTAAGGCGCCTCAAAGCGATTCAGCGTCCGGCGCGCCCTGGCAAGTCGAACGGCGTAACGGCTCGCCTTGAACGCCCGCCAGGGGGGCCGCAGAATCTGCCTGACTACCGGGTGCATCTCAACCTCCGCGACCCACTCATGTGCGCACCGCGCCGTCGTCGAGCGACCCGATCTGCCAATCGAGCCGGGGCCGCACCGCCCCGATCAGCTTGCCAAACCAGAGAATCGGTCGCTCGACGTCGTGGACCTCAAACGTCGCCAGGTCCGGCATGTCGAAGATGACCGTCGCCTGGTCCCTGGAGACCAGCAGCCTGACGGTGTAGACGCCGTCGTTGAACAAATTCCCCGGCACGTGGCAGCGTCCCCGAAACAACCCCGTCGCGATCGTGGCAGCCGGAGCGATCGAGTTGAAAATACAGTTCCCTTCCAGGCTGTAGACGACGAGGCTCAGATTGAGGCTCGCTTCGCCCATCAGGTTCCAGAGCTCGAAGTCGATGTCGACCGGTGTGTCGACCGAGATGCTCTTTGCCTCGCATCCTTGGCTTGGGGCCACGCGAACGCGGTGCATCCGCAGGAGGCTGTTTCCGGGCGCACTCTCAACCGAGTCCCAGATGCGCTCGCTGGCCAGCGATTCGGCCGACTCGATGTAGCCGTTGACAACTTCGTTGACCGGGCCGTGCATCATCACCTTGCCCCGCTCCAGCCACACCGCGCTTTGGCAGAGCGTGCGGACGGCCGTCAGGTTGTGGCTGACGAAGATGATGGTGCGGCCGGCGGTCGCCAGGTCGCCCATTCGGCCCAGGCATTTCTTTTGAAAATCGCCGTCCCCGACGGCCAGAACTTCGTCGATGAGCAGCAGCTCCGGCTCCAACTGCGACGCCACGGCGAACGCCAGCCGCATCGACATGCCGCTGGAATAGTGTTTCACGGGCGTGTCGAGAAATCGTTCGGTGCCCGCGAATTCGACGATGGCGTCGAAGCGGTCCAGAATCTCTCGGCGACTCATGCCGAGAATGGCTCCGTTGAGAAGGATGTTCTCCCGGCCGGTCAACTCGGGGTGAAAGCCGGTGCCGACTTCAAGCAGGCTGCCGACGCGGCCCGAGAGCGCCACCTCGCCCGCGGTCGGCTTCGTAATCCGCGAGAGGATTTTTAAGAGCGTGCTCTTGCCTGCGCCGTTTCGGCCGATGACCCCGACGACCTCGCCCGGCCGAACATCGAAGGTCACGTCCGCCAGGGCCCAGAACTCTTCTCTCGTCTCGTCGGGCCGGCCGCCCAGACGTCGTAGGGCGGCCGTCGCCGCGCGAGACAGGCTCTCACGCAGCGTGTGGTAGCTGGGGCGCCCGCCCGAATGCGAAAGGCGATAGCGCTTGCCCAGATTGCGAATCGAGACGGCGAATTCGGGCATTTTGGACAAGGTCATGCGATGCGGTGCTCACGCGTTCGCGGTCACGCGGAGGCGTGCTGTACCACCGGCAGCGTCACTAAATAATATCGGCAAAGGAGTCTTCCACGCGGCGAAAATAGAGGCACCCGGCAAGGAACAACAGCACCGCTGCGCCGCCGGACCATAAAAGGCCTATCGCCGGAACGTCGCTCCCCACCACCGCCGCGCGGAAAGCGGCGATCAATCCCGTCAGCGGGTTGACGTACAGCAGCCAGTGGCCGGCCGCCGCCTCTTCCGGGCCGCCTCCCACGTGCATGTAAACGGTCGGCGTGGCGAACATCCAGAGCTGCACCAGGAAGGGAATCACATAGCGGACGTCGCGATAAGCGACATTCAGCGCGGCGAGCAACGCCCCGGCGCCGAGGGCCGCGAGCGTCAACAGCGCCAGGACGCCCGGCGCAAGCAGCCAGCCCCAACTCGGCGGCACCCCGTACCAGACGAGCAGAACGACCAGCATACTGCAGGCGACCGCCAGATCGACCAGCGCCGCTCCGACCGAGGCGAACGGGATGAGCAGCCGCGGGAAGTAGACCTTCGTGATCAGCCGCTCCGAGCCGACCACGCTGTTCCCGGCGCTGGCGATGGCCGTCGCGAAAAACGTCCAGGGCAGCAGGCCCAAAAAAGCGAAGAGCGGGTAGGGGAGACCGCCGGAGTCGACCTGCGCCAGGCGGCCGAAAAAAATCGTAAAAACGACCATCATCAGGGCCGGCTGCAAGATGGCCCAGGCCGCCCCCAGCGCCGTCTGCTTGTAGCGCACCTTCACGTCGCGCCAGGCGAGAAAATAAAGCAGTTCGCGGTATCGCCACAGCTCCCGCCAGCCGATCGCCTGCCAGCCGGTCTCCGGCCGGATGAGGGTAAGTGACGTGTGCGCCGCGACGAGTTGGTCACGACCCGACGGTGTTGGGAGCTCTTTAAGCTCAAGATCGGATTGGTCGGCCACGCGCGCCATGCTGCTGTATTATGGCACGCCAGAGGATCGGGGCGTAGAGTCGGAAAGGGCCGGTTGTGCCTTTTGCCCTGCGAGCGGGTGCTTTTGGGAGAATGGTCCGGGCCGTTTATTCGGCTGCCGGCAGCAGGCGCCCGGTCACCGTGCCGAATCCCACGCGATAACCGTCCCCCTGACACCACCCGGTCATGGTCACCCGATCGGCGTCCTCCAGGAATCTTCGTTCTTCGCCATTGGGCAGTGTCAGCGGTTGCCTTCCGCCCCAGGTCAGCTCGAGCATGCTGCCGCGTGAATCGGGCGAGGGGCCGCTGATCGTGCCCGAGGCGAGCAGGTCGCCCGTGCGGAGGTTGCAGCCGTTGCTCGTATGGTGGGCGATTTGCTGGGAAATGCTCCAATAGAGATGCTTGAAGTTGGTTGCCGCGACGCGTTCGGCTGCCTCCATCACGTCGCTCTGCAGCCGGATTTCGAGCTCGATATCGTAGGCCTGATGTCCGAGCGTTTGCAAGTAGTCCAGCGGCGGCGGGTCTTGCAAGGGGCCCGCGGTCCGAAACGGCTCGAGCGCCTCGAACGTGACGACCCAGGGCGAAATCGACGTTCCGAAGCTCTTGGCCAGAAAGGGGCCAAGCGGAACGTATTCCCACGTCTGAATATCGCGAGCACTCCAGTCGTTGACCAGCACGAGGCCAAACGCATGATCCAGAGCGCGGTCGACCGCGACCGGCTTGCCGAGGCTGTTTCCCGGTCCGATGAAGCAGCCGACCTCCAGCTCGAAGTCAACCGCTCGGCTGGGAGCAAACGACGGCTGAATGGCGTCGTCGGGCTTCGTCTGGCCGCGCGGGCGGCGCAGGTCGGTGCCGCTGACGACCACCGAGCTGGCTCGGCCGTGGTAGGCAATCGGCAGCCAGAGCCAGTTCGGGGGCAGCGCGTTTTCCGGACCACGGAACATCGCGCCGACATTGCTCGCGTGCTCTTTCGACGAGTAGAAGTCGGTGTAATCGCCGATCTCGACCGGCAGCAGGAGCTCGCATTCGGCCATCGGCAGGAGGGCCTCGCGTCGCAAGGCCGCGTCGTCTCGCAGCGTCGGTTCATCGCGGCTGAGCAGATGGGTGAGTTGCCGCCGGACCGAAAGCCACGTTTCGCGGCCCAGGCACATGAACGCATTCAGCGATAGCCGGTCGAAAATCGTCTCGCCGCCGCAGGCCGGCAGGTGCAGGAGGCCCTCTCGTTCCAACACCGAGAGGTCGAGGATCCACCCACCGATGGCCACGCCCACGCGGGGCACCTCCGCGCCTCGTGGCCGAAAGATCCCATAGGGAAGGTTTTGGATGGGAAAGTGCGAATCGGCCGCGACATCGACAAAACTGTGCAGGCGAGACGTCATGGGCACCAGAAGGCGAGGAGGTGGATCTTATGCCGAGAGCACAGGAGAAAGTCAAAATGCAAAATGCAAAACGCGGAATTGGGCATGGTTGCAACCGTCCCTTTCCCAGTTTCGCACTTTGAATCCTGCATTTTGACTTTCCTCATCCGTGCGCCTCGCCCTCGGCCAGCCACGACCGGCCGTAGGTCATGTCCTCGAGCTCGGTCGCTTGACGCGAGACGTGCAGGGGTCGAAAGGCGTCGAGCATCACGGCCAGTTCCTCCGTCCGCTTCTTGCCCAGGGACGCTTCCACGCGTCCTGGCTGGGGGCCGTGGGTCAGCCCGGCGGGGTGCAGGGTGAGCGAGCCGTATTCGATTCCCTTGCGGCTCATGAACTCGCTGTTGGCGTAATAGAGGACTTCGTCGCTCATCACGTTGGAGTGGTTGTACGGCACCGGCACAGCCTGCGGATGAAAGTCGAACAAGCGCGGCACAAACGAGCAGACGACAAACCCGTCCCCTTCGAACGTCTGGTGTACCGGCGGCGGCTGGTGCAGGCTCCCCACGACCGGCTCGAAGTCGTGAATCGACAGCGCCCACGGATAGTAGTAGCCGTCCCAGCCCACGACGTCGCAAGGATGGTGGTCGAGCACCGCTTCCGTCAGCGCGTTGGCGTGCTTGATGATCAGCTTGAATTCCCCCTCTTCGTCGTGCACCGGCAACGAATCGGGTCGGCGGATGTCTCGCTCGCAATACGGGCTGTGCTCCAGGAACTGGCCCCGGTTGTTCGTGTAACGCCGCGGCGGGCGGATCTGCCCGCCGCTCTCGATTACCAGCAGGCGCGTTTCGCCCGGATTGGGGACGAGCCGATAGAGGATGCCGCGGGGGATGACGAGGTAGTCCCCGGGACGGAACGCGAGGTTGCCAAACTGCGATTCGAGTACGCCCTGGCCCTCGCTAACGTAGATCAACTCGTCCCCTTCGGCGTTGCGGTAGAAGTAGTCGTCGGCATCGGCGGGCCGGACCATCGAGAGGGCCACGTCGCGGTTGTAAAGAATGGGTGTGCGCGACAGGGTCGAGCCGGACGAAGGCCGCACCCGGCCGAGTTGGAAGTGCCGCATCCGCAACGTTGGCTCCGCGTCGTCGTGCCAGTGCAGCCGTTTGAGGAGCCTGGTGCTCACCAGACTTGTCGGCGCCCGCAGGTGATACAACAGGGACGAAATTCCCGAAAAACCGTCGCTCCCCATCAGATGCTCGGGGTAGAGCCCGCCATCCGGCCGCCGGAACTGGGTATGCCGCTTCGCCGGGATATCGCCAAGATGGTGATAGATCATGGTGCGGTTTGCGGTGGTAACGTTGGGGTTAGCGATGCACGGATCCCCTCTCCCTGCGGGAGAGGGCTAGGCGAGGGCGGGTTGCATCATCTTACGCCCAGAGAATTATGTCGGTTTTCGGATATGCCATTACAGGTTCCCCCGGGCCGCTTGATCTCGCTCGATGGCCTCGAACAACGACTTGAAATTCCCCTTTCCAAAAGCGTCCGAGCCTTCGCGCTGAATGATTTCGTAGAACAACGTCGGGCGGTCTTCGACAGGCCGCGTGAAAATCTGCAGCAGGTAGCCCTTTTCGTCACGATCGACCAGAATCTTCAACCGGCGTAGCGACTCGCGGTCTTCCCGCACGTCGCCCACTCGCTCCCAGATGAGATCGTAATACGTGTCGGGCACGCTCAAGAACTCGACGCCGTTTTGCTGCAAGACCGAGACCGTGTGGATAATGTCGCGGGTCGAAAGCGCGATGTGCTGCACCCCCGCGCCGACGTTGTAGTCCAGATACTCCTGGATCTGGCTTTTTCGCTTGCCGGGGGCCGGTTCGTTGATGGGGAATTTGATCAGGTTGTTCGGGTCGGCCATCACCTTGCTGCGCAGCGCCGAGAACTCGGTGGAGATGTCCTTGTCGTCGAACGTCATGAACTGGTGGAAGCCGAGCACCTTGTTGTAGTACGTTCCCCAGTCGTTCATCCGTCCGCCTTCGACATTGCCGACGATATGATCGATCCGGTCCAGTCCGGCGCCGGGGGCCGGCTGCCGGCGGACGCGATAGCCGGGCAAGAACGGGCCGTTGTAGTCCGCCGTCGAGATGAAGGAGTGCAGCGTGTCGCCGTAGGCGCGAATCTTTGCGCGGCGAATGCGGCCGTATTCATCGGTGCGGTCATACGGTTCCAGGGCGACGTGGGCTCCCCGCGAGACGGCTTCGTTGAAGACTGCGTCTACGTCGTCGACCAGAAAGGCGATGTCGAGCACGCCGTCGCCGTGCCGCCGCAGGTGCTCCGTCATGGGATCGTCGGGGTGCAGCGGCGTACTCACCACCAGACGAATGTGCCCCTGATAGAGCACGTAGGACGCCTGTTCGCGGACCCCCGTTTCTGGTCCAGCGAAGGCCAACTGCGAGAAGCCGAATGCATGGCGATAGTAGTAGGCCGCCTGTTTGGCATTGCCCACCAGCAGTTCGACGTGATGAATGGCCTTGAGCGGCAACGGCCCTGCTGACATGGCGCCTCCTTTCATTCTGCGCCAATTCTACGCGCCGGAATCGCAAATTGTAGGGTTGCCTTCTCCGGCTCCCTCTCCTTCTTGCTGGGAAAGGGCTTGGGGTGAGGGCGGCCTGCGCCACCCGAGGCCGCTTTTATGACGAGGCCGCGACTTTCGCCGACACCGCCTGCGCCCGCCCTTAGCCGTACATCGCGGCGAACTCGCGACGATAAACCGCCGGGTCGTCGGGCAATCGGTCGGCCAGCAGGTCGCGAGGGCCGGCGCCGTGCTGGAAGCGCCGCTTCTCGAACACAGGCATCGTCAGACCGGTGACCGCCTGCACGCCCCGACGCACGATCTCACCTTTCAGGGCATAAAGCTTGTCGTGCTGCCAGTCGGTCAGATCGATGAAGGGAATCCCCTCCGCCACCTCGATGACGTTCGCCAGGGCATACGGGCTCAAGCCTTTGAAACCCAGCAGCCGCGCCGGCGCGTAAGAACGCACGTGCCCGCGGCTCTGGCCGCCGCTATACGTGAGAGAATGCTTGATCGCGTCGACCCCCCAACCCTCCTGATAGAGCATCAGGTTGTTGAGCACGCTGCGGATCGTCAACTCGGGATTGGCCTCGATCGGGTAGTCCTTGAGGTTCTCGTCCCCCCCGTCGCCGTCAACCAGATACTTCCAGTCGGGATAGCGCTGCCGGATGCCGCGACAGAGCGCCAGCGCAAACGCGGCAGACTGTACGTCGAGCGGCTTGTAGTCTTCGATCACGCGCACCGCCTCGCGGCGATCCACGGCCGAAGCCGGCACGTCTATCGGCTCCAAAAACAGCCCCAGACCGAGAGATTCCAAAAACTCCCTGGCCTGGCGGGCGTCGTCGCCGTTGCCGTCAACGGACAACGTGAACGCCTTCAGCCGCGCCGGCGATTGGCCGCCGGCGAGCAACAAATGGTACAGCACCAGAAAGACGGCGCCGGAATCGACGCCACCGGAGAACAGCACGCCGATCGGTGCACGCGGTTCGATCTGAGCCAGCCACCTTCGGCATTCTTCGGCCACGGCGCCGATATAGGCCAAGCCGATCACGTCCAGGTCGGCCGGCAGCCGGTTGCGCTGCGGCGTAAAGTAGCGGCGGTGGTTCGGGTTGGGATCCGGACAGCCGACCAGGGCGATCTCCACCAGGTGATGGGCCGGCACCATCCGCGTGTAAGAAGGATGAAACTGCCCATCGAGCCCTTCCTCGACAAGAAACTCGTGGATGGCGTCGATGCGCTCGGCCACGATCAGGCACGGGCCTTCCGCTCGTTTGGCGATGAAGTAGCGCAGCGGCCGGCCGATGGAGCGGGCCATGCGTACGGTCTTTCCCTGGCGATGGACCAAGGCAAACTGGCCGTCGATTCCCCGAATCTGTTCAGGATCGCCGGAACCGACTCGCTCGATCGCTTCTTCTAGCGACATGTTGAAAATGACGTTGGCTTCCGGGGCACTGAGATCGACCAGACGTTCGATGGTGGCGTTTTGGTGCATGACAAGACCTCAAAAAAAACGCGGGTGGCGAGATGATCTGGTCATCGTAACCGGCCGTGAGCAAAAAAAACACGCCGGCCGGTTTGCAGACCCGACTAGAGAGGCGTCCACAAGAGAGGACGACCGTCGAAAAGGTGGGCCTACGATCTTCGCTCCCGATCTCGACCGCAACGGGCCGCGCCGACATCCGGCCGGCGACCTTTCAGCCGTCAAGGGAGGAAGGCCCCGCCGGGCCCCGCCGCCGAGGAGGCGGCCAAAGCGACGGCAGACAGCGTAGGCGTGCTATCACGCCGCCATTTGTGCCGCGAAGAATTCTCACTTCCGCCGCGCGACAACGAACCGCCCGCCTCTACTGCGGCGTGACGCTGGCTGCGCGCGGCCCCTTGCCCTTCTGCCCGCTTTGCGAATCGAGCGTGTATTCTACCTTTTGACCCGGCGCAAGGTTGTCGAATTGCTGGTCCGCAACCGAGGAATGGTGGAAAAACACGTCGCCACCATCCGCCGCAATGAACCCGAAGCCCTTGTCCTGAACAATTTTCTTAATGGTGCCCGTAGGCATAGTCCTACTCCACTCCTAACAACCACGGGGAAGCCGGGTCGGCAGCCGTTGCCACCCGCCAGCACGGAAGACATCGCCGCGCCGCTGGAAGAATGCGCGAAGGGTAAAGTAGTCCCCGCAATTAGGCAAGAGCCACTGCAAAGTTTTTATCTTTGCGGAGCGAAAGTGGTCGTTTCGCGACCAAATGGTGTTATAAACTGGCCAAATTCTTCCGGGTTGTTGGCTCAGGCTTACAAACGTGTAAGCCTTCATCGCAGTTCTGGCACCACCTGGCCGTCGTTTCGCGTCAGGAGCCGTCGCAAGAGCTCGTCGTCCAAGTTCTGGGTAATGAAGCGCACGGAGCCGTCGCAGAACGAAAGTAGCCGTCCGTCTGAATAGGGACTGGTCAAACCCATCGCAGGCTGCTTCGGATCGTAAGAATAGTCATCGGGCTTGGTCCAGATGACGGCCTGCTCGTCGGCGACCTCCATGATCATGATGGTATTGCTGGTGCCGTCGGTGATCTCGCCGATCGCGGTGCCCTTCGTTCCCTCGAATGCCGAACCCTTGCCCACGGGCACGACGTAGGGCGTGCGATTCTCCGTCGCGGCCACGCCCAACGATTTATAGACATCGGGCATGCGGTCGATGAGCTTGCGGTTGTGCGGGCTGTCCCACGGTTCGTCGAGATGGAACTCTTCGTAGAGCGCTTCTTGTTCCAGGTAGGGCAAGATGGCAACTCGCCAGCTCAAGAGGGGCTTTCCGTCAGCAGCCGTCAACGCAGCGGGCGAGAAGTGTTTGTGCACGTCGAGATAACTGTGCATCGCCAAGCCGATCTGCTTGAGGTGTTCGGACGATTGCTGGCGCCGAGTGAAATCGGTCACTGCGCCCAGCTGGGGACGCACAAGGTTTGCGATGGATTCGAGTGTTTCGCGTTTCAATTGCAAGACCAGCCGGTCGTCGTACAGATCGGGCGTGATGGCGTCACTAATCTTGGCTCCTTCGGGCCAGGCGCGAGCGAGCATTTCCCGCCACAAACCGCGCAGCATGGTAGCCGTGGGAGCGTCTTGACCCTGGATGACGAGACGGGCTTGGATCTCCGGAGGACCGTTCAATGTGATCGCGGTCCACATCGCGCCGCGACTGACGGTCCGGGTTGGCCCGCCGCCGACACTCGCCGGCAAAGTCGGCATCAATTCCTCCACCACTCGACGCGCGGACGCGCTCGGCATGAACACGACCTGCAATTGGCTCTCACCGGCGGCTTCCAACGCACGCTGCAACTCGGGCCGACTCTTCGGTGGAGATTCCACGATCCGCTGCCGCGCCGTTCGGCTCCCCGCGAACAAGACGTCTCCGATTCGCTCCTGCATCTCGGTTGACGCCAGAGCAGCCTTCAACTTCTCCTCGTTCGATCCCTTCTCCAACGGCACGACGAGGAACGGCGGTCGCTCCGGAAAGTCGGCGAGGCTGGCGACGACATACAGCTCGCGACCTCCGGCCTGTTTGAACGCTTCGGCGAACTTGCGGGCGGCCTCTTGCGGCTTGAGCAGTGGATAAGTGGCGAACCCCAACTCCCTGCCAAACTCATACAGCTTGTCGAGGTCGAGCTGCGACATGTCGACGCGCATCACCCCGATCGTCTGGTCGTCGATAAACGGCGCCAAGAGCTTCGCGCGGCTCTCGGCCCGGCCCCGCGAGGACGATGGTGATGCGGCGGCCTCATCGCCCCCTGCCAATCCGGCTACGAACAGTATCGCGGCAAATGTTCTCTTGTAACGGGCCATGAACATAATCATCCTCATCGTAGGTTTTTCACCTTGATCGGAGAAAAAATGGTTGGCGGTCCTGTCTTTAATGGGCAACGCTGATTTCGTAACGCAGGCCGTGTTGGCGAGGCGACATCCCTTCGGGCAGTGGCGTCTCCAGCACGGCTGTCTCGCCCGACAGCCGATAGACAAAGTCGCCTCCGGTCAACGGGTCGTGCGGGATCGGAACTTCTTCGATGTCAGACAACCGCTCCGGCAGCCGGCCTTGGTGACTGGCCGCGTGAAGCCGCAACGCCTCGATGATCCGAGCCAGGCAGAAATTGCGATCGGACCTCGCCTGGGCTAGCGCGACGTTGAAGATGGCCGGCAAGAGCGTTCCGGCGAGCGGCACGATCTCACGTTCCTCGCTCTCGCGACGCAACGATTCGTTCTCCTCGTGCAGGCGGCGATGCATTTCGCGATAGGGGAGCCCCGCCCATTTGAAGCGTTCGTCACGCAATTGATCGTAGGTGTCAAGCGTGTAGACCAAGAGCACCTGCGCCACCGGCATGCGCTCGACCTCGTCTTCCGCACGTCCGTGCTCCATCATCCAGCGCTTTGCTTGGGGATACAACCGAACGGCTCGACCAAGAACGCGCAGCGGCCCGCCATTGCCCGCCCAGGAGGGATCGAATTCCGCCATGCTATCGGCGAGCGCCTCCCACCCTCGTTGCCATTCGGCGGCGCTGTACGTATTCCCGGCACGATGGCGCCATTCAGGATGCCAGAAGTAGAACATGTCGAACTCGAACTGGTTCGCCCTCTGGAGCCCGACCAAAGGGTTGGGGAGCGCGGTGAAGGCCCAGTGAAGGTTGGGGCTATCCGGTTGTTGGCAAAGGTCCATGGCCGCGCTGGTCACCATATTTGCGATCGCCATGCCAACCAGAGCTTGGATCAGCGTCGGGCCGCGTGCCACATGAACGGCCATCGCGTAGCCGATCCCAAATGACCGCACGGCATCGTCAAACTTTCCTTGGGCGATCTCCAGCCGCGCCTTGAGACCAATGAGCCTCGCCAGGGCGCGCATCTCTTGCACTTCCGGGAGGAGAATCGTGTACGGCATCTGTTCCCGAATCGGCGTTTGCCAATCGCAGTCTTCTCGCAGGCTGGCGTACGTCAGTTCGCGAATCACGTTTTGCCAACGGTCGACAAAGGCAGCGACCTCCGCCTGCGGAAGTTGTTGGATGGGCATCTCCAACCATTCGTCGACCTTCTTCAGCTCGTCGGTTTTCGCTCCCTGCGAGAACATCAACGCCGCCTTGTTGTAAAACACGGCGGCGTTTCCCGGACGCAAGTCGATCAACGATGGCAGCAAACGATATCGCAGGGCCGGCTTGGGCTCGGCCGCCGGATACAGTGCAAGCCGCCTGGTCGGCGCCTGGTCATCCGAAGGCGGTGACCTGTCGTCCGGGGATGCTTGATCGGCGGCCAGCGCGCTCGAGACGATGCCGGCCGCGATGAGCAAACCGATCGATATCGACGAATATCGTGGTATCCGCGTGTGCATTTCGCTCTCCTGGAGAAAATCGAAGCCCGGTCTTAAGCGGGGCGTGGCCACGGTGGGACGATCAGCCCCCGTGCAGCAGGCTTTCCAACAAATCGTGGTAGGCGGCGGGCGATGGAGGAGAGGATGCCTCGCCCCGGGCAACCTCCTCCGGCCAACGATCGAGCCCGTTCGCCGACAGATCCATCGCCAACACCCGGTCACGTAACTCGACGTACGGGCGCCCGCGTGCAATCATGCGAGCGGATGCGGCGATCTCCGGCGCGGACGATCCGCGCTCCGTGGCCGACACCTCGGTCGAGGGCGACACTCGCCCCTGCTGACTACCTGCACGTGCATCATCGACCACTTGAACGTTGCCAACCGGCACCTGGACAATTCTCACGACCTCACGCGGCGAGCGCAGCACGAGCGTCAACAATAGGCCGGCGGCCAGCGCCGACATGGCCGAAAAGGCCGCAGGCCAGGCCCATCCCCGGTGTGCTGAAGCCGCCTGCCCCGACGCCGACGCCTGCCCGGCGAGAAACATCAGGCGGTCGCGATCGAGATGGACGCTTCGCGGCGAGAGGCTGGCCAACTCGGCCTCGACGCGCCGCATCGACTCCTCGGCCAGCCCATCAGCCCCATTCTGGCCGGTCTCGTTCAACTCATCAGGTTCGTCTTGCCGTGACATGACGGTTCTAACCTCTCTCGCAGTGCTCGCAGTCCCGCCTCGTACCAGCGATGCGCGCTGCTGGAGGACGTTTCCGTGAGCTCACCAATTTCCTGAAACGACAGACCTCCCCACAGCCTGGCGACGATCACCTCGCGCTGTTCCATCGGCAGCGACTCCAAGCAGCGGGCGGCGAGGTCGGCGTCGATCCGAACCTCTTCGCCCCCCTCAAACCAAGCGTCGGCCTGCTGCGCCGCGGCCGTCTCATGTGCGTGTCGGCGTCGGGCACCGCGAGCAGCGCTGATGGCGCCGTTGCGCACCACGCGGTAAAGCCAGGGCATCAGTTTGTCTGGAACGCGCGGCTGCCGCGCCAGGCGGATCAATGCCTCCTGAACGACGTCTTCGGCGGACGAGCACCACTGGCGGGCATACAGCACCAGCGCGGCGCCATGCTCGTCGAGCAATCGTCCCAGAAGTTCCGGTCCAACCTCAGACATTCCCGGTCGCCGTTGACCTTCCTGCCCCTCGATTAACTAACGCCCGCCGCGAACCTTTGTCCCAGGTTTCCTCCACTTTTTTATGGCGGTTTGCCCCGAAAAGGAGCCCATTCGAGGACCGACCTGGCGACGTTTGGCGATTCCGGCAGACCGGGAGTTTTGCGGCTGCACCAAAGGTAACCGCCGCCGGCGCGGACCGCACTGGCCTAGAGAGGGGCGGCGCGACCGATGCCTGGCCGTCGGGGACGGCGCGAACTTTCGGCACGTCTCAGGCGTCTCAATTTGGACACTCGGCTAGCGCGGCAGCGGTTGCCGCGGGAGAAAACGGGCGAGTTTGGCGGAAAAGGGGAACGGCGTGTGCGAAAGGGCCGTGTTTCCATCAACGGCTTAATGGGCCGCCATCAAGGCTGAACCTAGGTAAAAGGCTAGGCACAAACGAGTTGCGGCGGATCTCCCGGAACCTGCGTTGTACGGCATGCAACTTGCTTGTGTAAGACGCCCGTTCGAGGCACGAATTATCAAGAGAAGAGTGAACAAAAAGAGGAGTTGAACGACAATATAGCGTAGGGTGGCTGGGACGAGTTGGCACAAGAGCAACTCCAACTGTCGCGCCGCCCGCAGAAGGAGTGAAGCCATGAGAACGAGACCTGTTGTGTTAGCGTTGGGAACTTTGAGTCTGCTTGTGTGGTCGAGCACCGCGCAGGCGCAGTTTTTCGGGGGCCCGGTTGGCGGACCGATGTTCGGCGGTTGGGGGGGCGGCTGGGGCTACTTGGGAGCCGGCTCGACGGCTGCCGGCGGTGCGCTGTTAGGCGGCGCCGCCCTGACGCAGGCAGCCGGCGAATTCGAGCTGATGGATTCGATGGCGGCCAAGAATTACCAGGACGCGTACGAGCATTGGATCGAGAACCAGAAGCTGCGTGAAGCGACCTACTTCGACATGCGGCGGATGAACGCGAGCTACCGCGCCGAGACGCACGGAACTCCGGCGACGCCCGAGCAGCTCGTGGCTTTCAGCAAGTCCCGCTTGCCCGACCGTTTGAGCACCGATCAGCTTGAGGCCGAGAGCGGTCAAATCAAGTGGCCGCAGATCCTGTTGCGTGACGAGTTCGCGCCCGAGCGCGCCGCCCTGGAGTATCTATTCGCGGAAAGGGCGACACGCCCCTACAGCACCGGCTTGGGCACCCAGAACTACCGGGAGGTGCGGCGCGTGACCGACGACATGCATGACCTCCTTCGCAGCTTGCTGGACGTGATCACGCCCGACGAATTCATTGTCGGCAACCGGTTCTTGAATAGCGTGGCCTATGAGGCCCGGTTTGAGCCCGATACGACGCTGGTCACGAACTGACGCCGGCGTAACAAAAGACGGTCTCGTTCTCAGGATGCGGTTCACGAAGTGTGGACCGCATCCTTTTTGTTTGCGCCAACGGCGATGGCTCACGATGCCGCTTCATCGGTGAAGTCGCAATGCCATGGCGCCAGCCTGGCACTATGGACACCAGAGTTCAACGTACCGCTCGAATACCGAGTCAAACGGTTCCGGCAGATCGATGAGCGGCCAATAGATTGTCTCAGACGGCCGGACGGTTGCACCGCGGTTCGCCGAAGGCTACTTTGTCTTAGCAAGTAAGTCCTCATTGAGCTTTGATGATGGGAAGTCGAGTACCCAGAACGCGACAGGCGTCGTACCGCGCTCCTGGTCCCCTCGGCCGGAATGATCTTGCCGAGCCGAGTTCGTCGACACCCTCGGCGGGCGTCGGTGATAGTCCCGGCACGACTGGCAGGAACGACTACGCGCAATCAGTTGCGAACGGCCTAGCGCGCACTCCGCCGGGCACGGCGGGTGTCCACGGCCGACTGAGATATGTCGTCTATTTAGATAGCGTTCAGGTTGGGGGTGATCGGAATTGGCGGAACAACAACCCTGGCAACATGGAGTACGGGGAATTTGCGCGACAGCATGGGGCGATCGGCGGCGATGGTCGGTTTGCTATCTTTCCTGATTGGGACACCGGCCGCGGAGCACTGCGGGCTCTCTTGCAGACCCAAGCATATCAACAGCTATCCATCGGCAACGCTATCGCCCGCTTCGCACCGCCTAGCGAAAACGATACCGCTGCCTACGGGCGATACATTCAGCAACGCACTGGGCTCGCCCCAGACGCCATGATGAACGCGCTCAGTGCGGCCCAGCTCGACGCTGTCGTCGACGCCGTAACTCATTTCGAAGGTGGGCACGCGGGAACGGTTTATCATCGCGGCGACTCGAATCTTCCGGGCTGGGTGAACTCCCTTCTCGGAGTTAGCGCGACAACACCAACGGTAACAGCCCCCCTAGTTCCTTCTCCGCCCATCCCGATCCCATACCCAAACACAAGCATTCATGATACGGCTGACTCTGGCCACCAGGAGACCCTGAAGTCTCTGGTCCCTCCGGGCCGCCGCTATATTGTGGGGCAATAGCGTCACTTCCGAGCGCACCCACTTCTTCGGGCCACGCGCTTTCGTCTCGCGCTCGGGGGCAGGCAGGTTGCCGCAAAGATCGTGCAACAGAACCTGCAAACGGTTCTTCTCCGTCGCCTGTGCGTGGTTGTACTGGCCACGCTTGCCGATGCGCTGGACGTACGGAACAGGGTATGCTACGCGCAGGATCAGACGGTTTCGGTTTGCCTTGGTCAGCTTGGGTGGCCGCTGCCGTCTTTTGTTAGCCAGGGTTCTCGGAGAAACGGACGATGGCCGAAGCAGAGCGGGTTCACGTCATCATCGGCGAAACCCCATTTAGCGCTGAGCGAATGGAGGTAGAGGGCCTGCCCGATGGATGCGGCTGCGCACGTATCCTGGAAACCGTCGGCGACCTGGACAGCATCACGAAAGGCGAGGCGACAACCTACCTGTCGGCAGGCACGATCCTGGTCGTGAGGTGGCTCGAAGCACGCCATCCAACCACAGGACTGCGACAATGCGTGCTCGTAGAGCCCCGAGCGCATTAGCCTGCGGGGCAGGACCGCTCGCAGACGCGGGCGATACTCGCGGTGCGGCTTTACTGTTTTGCGGCGCCTGCCGCCTCCTTGGCGAGGCGGACGACGTTCTCGACGGTGAAGCCAAAATACTTCGCCAGCTCTGACAGCGGGGCCGAGGCTCCAAAACTCTTCATCCCCAGGAACTTTCCTTTGGGGCCGAGGTATTTCTCCCAGCCCTGCACCACGCCAGCTTCCACCGCCACACGAGCCGTAACGGCGGCCGGCAAAACCTGTTCGCGGTAGACCGCGTCCTGCTCGTCAAACAGTTCCCAACTCGGCATGCTCACGACCCGCGCCTGCACGCCCTCCTTGGCGAGTTGCTCACGGCCCGCCACACAGAGCGATAGTTCGCTCCCCGTGCCAATCAGGATCACGTCCGGCTTGCCGTTGGCGGCGTCGACCAGGACATAGGCGCCTCGCGCCACGCCGGCCGCCGGAGCGTATTTGGACCGGTCCAAGGTCGGCAGGTTCTGACGCGTGAGAACGAGGGCGACGGGGCGGTCTTTCCACGGCAGAATCGTGCGGTAGGCCTCGGCAACCTCGTTGGCGTCGCCCGGCCGGAGCGTCACCAGCCAGGGGATCGCTCTCAGGGCCGCCAGATGTTCGACCGGCTGGTGCGTGGGTCCGTCCTCCCCCACGCCGATCGAATCGTGGGTGAAGATGAAAATCGAAGGGATCTTCATGATTGCCGAAAGTCGCAGGGAGGGGCGCAGGTAGTCGGCGAAGACGAAGAAAGTCGCCCCAAAGGCCCGCAAATGGCTGAGCGACATCCCGTTGACGGCCGCGGCCATCGCGTGTTCGCGGATGCCGAAGTGCAGATTCCGGCCGCCGTAAGTTCCCGCCTCGAAGCCGTCGGCGCCGTCGAGCAGAGTCATCGTCGAGGGGGCCAGGTCGCCCGCCCCGCCGATCAACCAGGGTATTTTGGGGGCGACGGCGTTGAGTACCTTGCCCGACGAGACTCTGGTGGCGAGCCCTTTGGCGTCGGCCGGAAAGGCGGGGATGGCCTCTTGCCAACCTGCCGGCAGCTCACGGCCACCGATCAATTGCAACTCGGCGAAGAGATCCGGGTGCTGGGAGGCGTACTTGGTCAGCTTCGACTCCCATTCGGCATACAGCTTTTTGCCGCGCTGACCCACCCCCTGAGCGAAATCGGCCACGACGTCCGGCGGCACGAGGAACTTTTGGTCCTCCGGCCAACCATAGACCTTCTTGGTGAGGCGGACTTCATCCTCGCCCAAGGGCGATCCGTGCGCGTTATGCGAATCCTGTTTGTGCGGCGAGCCGTAGCCGATGTGGCTCTTGACGATGATCAGAGTCGGCCGGTCATCGGTGGCCTGGAACTCGCGGTAGGCGTCACCGAGGGCGTCCAGGTCGTTGGCGTCGGCCACGTGGACTACGTGCCAGCCGTAACCCTCGAACCGGCGGCCGACGTTTTCGGTGAAGGCGAGCGAAGTTTCGCCCTCGATCGTGATCGAGTTGTCGTCGTAGATCCAGCAAAGGTTCGCGAGCTTCAGGTGCCCAGCCAGCGAAGCCGCCTCCGCCCCGACGCCCTCCATCATGTCGCCGTCGCTGCATAGGGCGTAGACGTTGTAATCGAACAGCTCGAATCCGGGCCGGTTGAAATGGGCGGCCAGCCACCGCTCGGCAATGGCCATACCGACGCTATTGCTTATTCCCTGTCCCAGCGGTCCGGTGGTGGTCTCGATGCCGCTCGCCTCGCCATACTCCGGATGGCCGGCGCAGCGGCTGTGAAGCTGGCGGAACCGGCGAATATCGTTGAGAGAGACGGCCTCGGAGCCGGTCGGGCGGCCGTCGTTTCCTGCTTGCTTGACCTGGGCCAGGTGGAGCACCGAATACAGGAGCATCGACGCGTGGCCGCAGGAGAGGACGAACCGATCGCGGTTGGCCCAGAGGGGCTGATCGGGGTCGTACCGCAGCACGCGGTTCCAGAGCGAATAGACGACCGGAGCCAGAGCCATGGGGGTGCCCGGATGGCCGCTGTTGGCGGCCTGCACGGCGTCCATCGCCAGCGTGCGAATCGTGTTGATGGAGAGCTGCTCGATGCTGATCGTTTCGGTCGACATATGTTCTCCCTGTCGTGTGCTTTTGAGGGAATAGCTTCCCAAATGGACGATGCCCCACGGGGAAGTTATTAAACCTCGCCCCAACTCAATCCGCCGATGCCTAATCCAACGTCGCCCCGCCGTCGACGACCAGCTCGGCGCCGGTGACGAACGACGCTTCGTCCGACGCCAGGTACAAGGCGGCGTAGGCCACCTCCATCGGCCGGCCCATCCGCTGCATGGGAGAGACGGCCGCCAGTTTGGCCAGCGCCACCTCCCGGTCAATCCCCAGCTTCTGGATGTGATAGTCGGTGGCCCGCGTGTGGATCTCACCCGGGCAGATGGCGTTCACGCGGATCTGCTCGCTCGCCAGATCGAGCGCCATGCAGCGCGTCATCTGTAGCAAGGCCCCCTTCGAGCTGTTGTAGGGGACGAAGCCGGGCTGAGCGATGAAGCCGCTCACTGAGGCGATGTTGACGATCGATCCGCTGCCGGCGCGGCGCATGGAGGGGAGGACGTACCTGGCACATTGGGCTGGCCCCAGGACGTTCACTCCCAGCACGCGCTCCCAGTCGGCTCGCGTGGCCGCGTCGACTTTGCCGAAGACGAATGCCGCCGCGTTGTTCACGAGCACCTGCACCGGGCCGAAATGGCGCTCCGCCGCCTCGGCCATCTCTCGACAGTCGTCTTCACTGGATACGTCCGTGCGGACGAAGCGGGCCGTTCCGCCCGCGGCCGTAATCGTGGCTACCGTCTCCTGGCCGGCGGCCTCTTCGATTTCGGCGACAAGCACCTTGCCCCCTTCGCGGGCAAACAGCTCGGCGATCGCCCGGCCGATGCCCGAGCCCGCCCCGGTCACGATGGCCGTCTTGTTGGCCAGCCGCATTTACTTACCGCTCTTCTTGGACTTCTTTCCCGCTGCCTTCTTAGCCGACTTGACCGCGGCGGTCTTCTTGGCGGGCTTCTTGGCGGCCGGCGTGGAGCCCGACTTCTTGCCGAAGACGTTCTCCCAGTTGCGAGAAAACTCGGGGCTTGGGCCCGAACGAACGATTGGTCCAGACATCGCGTGCGCGACTCCTCTTCCTTAAGTGGCTGACGAAAACCGACAACTTATTTAGTGCATCATTCTAAGGCCGTTTTGCCGACTCACAAGTCCCGTGACAGTTCCGTCAGGCAGGGGGGCGGGGTCGCAAGGACACCGGGAATCAGCCAGCCCGCCATGTCGTCGCTGCCGCTGCTCGTCTTGCGCTCTTGCCCTCGCCGCGGCACAGCGAAACTCCCACCGCCGCTCGGCCCTCTTTACACATACGACAACTTGTAGTAGGATTCGTCTACGACAGTTTGTAGTAGGGTTGCAAGAACATGCCTCCCAAAAATCCTCCACTCAGCGAAACCGAGCTCGACGTGCTCAAAGTCCTCTGGGAACTTGGTGCGGGGACGGTTCGCGAGGTCAACGAGCGGCTACAGCAGCGCAAGCGGCGTTGGGCCTACACCACCGTGCTCACGCTCCTGACGCGCCTTGAGGCCAAGGGCTACGTCGCCAGCGACAAGAGCGAGCTGGCCCATGTCTTCCGGCCTATCGTGTCTCGCGACAACCTGCTGCGGCGGCGGTTGAGCCACCTGGCCGAGGACCTCTGCGAGGGAACCACCACGCCGCTGCTACACGCCCTGGTTCAGGACCACCGCTTCTCGCCCGAAGAGATCGAGGGTTTCAGGCGGTTGCTCGACGAGCTCGAACCTAAGACTGAATCTTCTTCCAAAAAATCGCGTCGCAAGCCTCCCAAGGCGTGACCTCATGATCTGGTGGATTGCACAAACGGCGTGCAGTTGTGCCCTGTTGGCGGCGATCGTCGGGATTGTCGGGCGTGCCGGCCGTTTGTCCCCCGCGGTCAAACATGCCATGTGGCTGCTCGTGCTCGTGAAGTTGATGACGCCCCCGCTGGCCTTCTACCCCCTCCCGGCCGCGGCCGAGAAAGCGATGGCCGGGTGGGCCACATCTCTCATGCGCGGCGAGCGTCGGTCGCCGCAGGTTGCTGAACCGGCGGCGGCTGCCAGTCCGATTGACCGCGCCCTTTCCGCAGAGGATCTCGGTTCGGCCGACCGATCTCAGATGGACGGAGAACTCCGCGTAGATCTCTCGTCACGCGCCGACTCAGGCGAAGCCGCGCCAGGGGCGGTGTGGGCCGTCGATTCTGTTGAGGCTCCCGCCACCGAGGCAGAATTGACGGAGTCCAGCGACGATCTGGGTGATCTGGTTGCGTCCCTTCAACCTCATACTGAGGTCATCTGGGTTTTGGCGACCGTATGGCTGTTGGGAGCCGTTCCGCTGGCGGTCGTCCAGTCGATGAGAATCGTTCGTCTGCGCCGGCTTCTGGCGGCGCCCACACCTGTGCCGGCATGGCTTGAAGGCATGGTTCAGCAGGTTGCCGCCCAATTGAACGTCCGGCCGCCGCGAGTCGTGGTTATCCCGGCCCTTTGCTCCCCGCTGGTTTGCGCCCTGGGCCGACCGCGATTGCTCTGGCCCGAGGCGCTGGGCGACCAACTGCCGCACGACTCTCGCAAGGCCGTGTTGATGCACGAGCTGGCGCACCTGCGGCGCCGCGATCATTGGGTTGCCTGGCTGGAACTGGCCGCCGGAGTCGTCTGGTGGTTCAACCCGCTCTACTGGTACGTGCGGTACCAACTGCGCGAGAACGCCGAACTGGCGTGCGATGCCTGGGTTGTGGGGCTCCTGCCTGCGGGTCGCCGCGCCTACGCCCAGGCTTTGATCGAAGTGACCGAGTTTGTTTCTCTTGCCCCGGCGGCTATGCCCGCCGTGGCGATGGGCAACGTCGCCCGACGCACCTTAGAAAGGAGATTGACCATGATTATGCGAGAGCGTATTTCGTACCGCGTTCCCTTAGTGGGGACGGCGCTGATCGGACTGTCGTTGTTGGCCGTCTTACCAGGCTGGAGCGGCGGCCAAGACAGCCTGCCTCCGCTGGACAACCCGGCTGGAGAGAAGGGGGCGAAGAGCCTTCCTGAACGGGGCGACGATTCGAGCGCCTTGCCGCCGACCGCCGCCGATGTTGCTTTCCCAATCGTTCCGAAGGTCGATCAGCAGAGCACACCTGCTGTCGCCGTCGGAGGAGAAGATGTTTACGCCCTACCGGTCGGGACGACAAACGCGCCCCTGGGCGGCACAATCGCTGATCCCGATGAACGCATTCGACAGCTTGAGGCGCAACTGACGCAGCTTCAGAACGCAGTGCAGGCGCTTCGTGAGGCTCGGCCCGTCATTCAGGCGCAAAATCCGGCCGAGCCGCAAAAACCTCTGGAAACACGGGTGTTCAGCTCCAACAAACCATCGGCCGGTCCCACGTATATTAAATATTTGGCGCAGGACGTGTTCGCGAAACAAGGTTGGTCTCGGGATGGGCGCCCCAGCTACGACGTGGAAACGCTGACGCGCGCCAGGTATAAGCTCTCGGAGGCGACAGCGAATGCGCTGGCGTCGTTCGTTAAGGAGCACGTCAAGAGCGACGTCGAGGTCCGAGTCGCGGGGGAAACGCTTACGGTGATCGCCTCTCAAGAAGATCAGATGAAGATGGGCGCCTTCATCGAACTGCTTCATGAAAGCTACCCGGCGATTACCGTCCCGGGCGACGCCCAAAAGAACAACTTGAATTCGAGCCCCGACAACGTACCGTCCAAGCCGGACACCCTCCCGGCACGTAGATAGCTCATCGATCACGGGTCGATACACGCGGTTCGGGCAGTCGCCCGCGGCAAACCACTCTTCGCTCCGGCGGCTTGCCAGAGAAGGCGCGCCTGCCCCGGTCATGCCAAAAATGATCGGGGCATTGCGCTGCGCCGCCCGCTACAGGCGTAACGCTCGCTACTGGCGAGGAGACGGTTTTCTCGGCCCGTTTGGCACGCGTACTGCACGCGGTCATTGGCGTCCCACAGCACGCCCAAGCAGGACGCCCTCTCGTGTCCCATATAAACACCCAGGCGCCCGTTCCCCGCGCCGTTCAAACCGACATCCCCGCCCGCCTGGACCGGCTTCCCTGGAGCCGGTTTCACTGGCTGATCGTATTCGCGTTGGGTATCACCTGGATCCTCGACGGCCTCGAAGTCACCTTGATGGGCGCCCTTAGCGGGGTGCTCAAACAGGCCGACACGTTGAGTTTCACCAGCGAGCAGATCGGCCTGATCGGATCGTTCTATGTCGCGGGGATGGTCGGCGGCTCCCTGGTATTTGGCTACTTTACTGATCGTTGGGGGCGGCGACTGCTCTTCTTCATCACGCTGACGATCTATCTGGGTGGGACGCTCCTGACGGCTTTTTCCTGGAACGTCTGGAGCTTTGCGATATTTCGGTTCATCACGGGCACGGGCATCGGAGGTGAATACGCGGCCGTCAATTCGGCCATCGACGAGTTGATTCCGGCCCGGCGACGCGGCTGGGTCGACCTGACGGTGAACGGCAGCTACTGGTTGGGCGCGGCGCTCGGCTCGCTCTCCACGCTCGTCATTCTCGATCCCCGTTGGTTCGCCGTCGATCACGGCTGGCGGTTCGCGTTCATCGCGGGCGCGGTCGTCGGGCTGTTCATCCTGCTGCTGCGTCACCACGTGCCCGAAAGTCCACGTTGGCTGGTGCTGCACGGTCATCACCGCGAGGCGGATCGGCTGGTGCGGCAAATCGAAAAAGAAAGCCAACGCGAGACACAACGGGAACTACCCGCGGTGAACGCGCCATTGACCGTCAGTCCGCGAGGCCCAATCAACCTCTTGACCGTCGCGCGGATGATGATCACCGATTATCGCAGACGGTCACTTCTCGGCCTGGCGCTGATGGTGGCGCAGTCGTTTCTCTTCAACGCGATCTTTTTCACCTACTCGCTGGTGCTCGACGACTTCTACCATGTGCCCGCCGCGCGCAACGGACTCTACCTGTTCCCCTTCGCATTGGGCAGCTTCCTGGGCGCCGTCTCTTTGGGACACCTTTTCGATTCGCTGGGCCGCCGCCGAATGATCAGCGCCACCTATGCGATCTCGGCGTTGATGCTTGTTGCGACGGGCGTGCTCTTCCAGCAAGGACGGCTGACCGCCACCAGCCAGACGCTCTTGTGGACGGCTATCTTCTTCTTTGCATCCGCGGCGGCCAGCGCCGCATACCTGACGGTCAGCGAGATCTTTCCACTCGAGACACGCGGCCTGGCCATCGCCCTGTTCTTTTCCGTTGGCACGGCCGTCGGAGGCGTGCTGGCCCCCTGGCTATTTGGCCGGCTCGTCGCCAGCGGCTCCGCCACGAATTTGCTGTGCGGCTATCTGTTAGCCGCCGGATTGATGTTGGCGGCGGCCCTGGTGGAGTGGATCTGGGGAGTCGACGCGGAGCGGAGATCGCTGGAAGAGATCGCCTTGCCCCTGTCTAGCCAGGGCTAAAGGAGAGTTTGTGCTTTCCAGCCCAAGGTGATCTCCGCGTGTTTTTCAAAACCACTCTTTGGGCAGTTGGTCAAGCCCGCGAACCACGATCCGTTCGATCGAAGACCAGGCGACGGCGGTGAGGGTGTGCGCGCCACTCGCCTCGCGCGTCGCAAACAGCGCGTGATTCGCGTCTTTGAGCGAAATCTCGTCGGGTTCCAGCAGTTTGCCGTCGCCCAGGTGAATTTCGACCGAGGCGCCTTGCGCTTTGTATCGCCACAGCTTGGAAAGCAGCGTGGCGAGGGGAGACGCGTACATGGCCGAATTCGAGCCGGCCGCTTTGCCGCTTTTCGACGAGCCGATTTTGCCCGACGTGTCGATCTGGATCACGACGTCGTCGAAAGGCTCCTCGGTCGCTTCCTCTTGGAGAAAGGGCTCTTCTTCCTCCTCCTCTTCGGGACTGGGAACGAGGAATTTCACGCCGCAATGCGGACATTGGCCGGGCCGCCCGGCGAGAGCGGCCGATCCGTGCAGCCGATGACCGTTGGGACACAAAAAAATGATCTGGTCGCCCGCCAGGTCGCCGGCGGTCATCCCGTCGCCCGCCGATTCGAGTTGGCTGGCGGGTTCGTCATCGGCGGCTGGCTCTCTCGGCCCGGTGGCGGTGGCCACCACTTGGCTGGCCTGCGGCACGCGCAGCACCGCCCCGCACTTGGGGCATTTGCCCGGCTTTCCCGCCAGTTCGTCGGGGCAGGTGAGCCGGTGGCCTTGAGGACAGTTGAAGGTGATGGGCATCGTCTTCAATCGTAACTTCGCCCGACAACGCCAACAACGACCGGATGCTGGCATTCGCCGGGCTACAGCGCGCGAAGCCAAGCCGCCTTGGAAAAGCGTCGCCCGCCGATCGTTTCCCGCCCACCCATTCCCCCCTCTCTGCCCCAGTTATCCGCCAAGCTGGCATAGTTCCGTTTTTCTCCCGCCACTATAATCCCGACCCCTTTCCGGCAGACCCTGCCACTTACCGCTTCCTCTTGTATCTGGACCACCGAGATGGTCGGACCAAGCCGTCCGAATACATCGCGGCAAACGCCGGCTCGCGCCATCCGTCAAACGGGACAGTTGCTCCTTGCGCTGTTGGTTGCCCGGGGCGCGGTCTGGGCTCAGGAAGCCGAAACCGAGACGCCGGCGCAGCCGACCCTCCGCCTGCGGATCGAATGGGGGAGCGGCGAAGCGCGACGGTGGCAAGGCACGATTGCCGTGAGCGACGGCGTGCTGGCGAGACCGGTCGCCTTGGGGATCGAGCCCGACGAGCCCGGATCGATTTGGGTTGAAGAAGGCCGCCTCTCGGTCGACGAGTCGACGGCGCGGCTCTACGACGGCGTCGACGTCGACGTCGAGGCTCCCCTCGATGCATCCCTGATGATCGCACTTTCGGCGGACGATGATCCCCAGAGCCGCACTCCGGAGCAGATTCCGCTGGCTCAACTGCTCAATCGCAAACTCAAGACGTCCCTCGACGATCGCAAGAATGTCTTGCAGGTGCAGCGGGTTCCAGGGGACAGGCTTCGCGTTGATACGGGCCGAGAATCGCTGATCTACCAGCCGGGAGAAGCGATCCAGATCTCGGTCACGCCGGCGCAACTTGCCGAAGTGGCCAACACCCGCATCCGACTGGAGGCCAGGCTGGTCAATGCGCTCGATAAAACAGAAGCCGCCACGGAAGAGCAAGAATGCCAGCTTGATGAGATGGGGAGTTCGCCGCCGCTCGAATACTCGCTGGTCGCGCCGCAGAAGGAAGGCGTCTACGATCTCGAGTTGTTGCCAACCCGCCATCGACTTGGCCTTTCGTCGCCCGTGAACGGCGGGCGGCGAGTGCAACTCGTTGTGCTCAGCACCGATCCGCGTCTACCCGACAGCAGCACCGAACTGCCGATCGAAACGCTGGTGGAGATCAATCCGGCGAATCCGACCTGGTGGCAACGTTTGCCGAGTATTCCCATGTTGCCCGCGCTGCGCAAGCCGCTAGGCAGTGGGGACGCAGCCGTCTGGAAGCACTCGTTGGGCGACCTGGTGCAGCTTGGCGCCTCAAAGATCGAGGGGGGATGGGAAGCCTACCCCTTGCCGATCCACAAGCCGGGCGAACCACACATCGTGGAGATTCAATATCCAACCGACGTGCCTCAATTGCTGGGCATCAGCATCATCGAGCCGAACGAGGCCGGGATCGTGACCCCCCTGGGTCTCGACTCGGGCGTCTATCTGCCTGAAGAGACAAGCGGCGGGGCGGGCAAAATGGCCGTACACCGCCTGGTGTTCTGGCCTCGTACCAAGACCCCGCTCTTGCGGCTAGACGGCTCCAAGGTGGTCTACGGCAAAATCCGCGTGCTTGGGCCGCGGCACGCCAGCGTGGCCGCCGTCATTCAGCGTGACGATTGGCAAACTCACAGCATGCTGCCGCGTCGCTTTCCGGCCGACGGTCAGCGGAGCGGACGCCTGCTGGCCGGCTATTACGACCGCCCGTTTTTCACCAACAACTTCGGGGCGACGCAGTCGGTCGATCCGGTGCGAAAGTTCGCCCTGACCGATTGGCGCACCTTCTACGAGGGTGGGACGCGGTTGGTCGAGTACCTTAACTACATGGGGCACAACGGCCTGATGCTCACCGTGCTGGCGGACGGGAGCGCTCTGTATCCCAGCCAGCTCGTGGAGCCGACGCCCCGCTACGACACGGGCGTCTATTTCAGTTCCGGTCAGGACGCGCAGCGCAAGGACGTGGTCGAACTTCTCTTTCGCCTGTTCGATCGGGAAGGCCTGACGCTGATCCCCTCGCTGGACTTCACCGCCCCCCTGCCGGCGCTCGAGGCGGCGCGGCGCGAAGCACCCGACTCGGGGCTGGAGTTGGTTGATCGCCTTGGCCAGCCTTGGCGCGGGCGGCAACCCTCTGCCGCCTGCTACAATCCGCTCGACCAGCGCGTGCAAGACGCGATGATCGCCGTGGTGCGCGAGTTGGTGCACCGCTACCGCAATCATCCGTCCTTCGGAGGTGTGGCGTTGCAGCTCACGGCCGACGGCTACGCCCAGTTGCCCGGCAGCGACGCCGGTTTCGACGAGCAAACGCTGGCCAGGTTTCAGGAAGCGACGAAAGTACGCTTGCCTGAGGGTGAGAGCTCGCAGGCCAGCCGAGCCGATCTGCTGCTGGGAAAAGAAAGGGCGAAGTGGCTGAAGTGGCGGGCGGAGACGCTGGGCGCGTTCTACCGCCGGATGCAGATCGAAATGGCGGTCGAGAAACCCGGTCTCAAGCTTTATCTGGCCGGCTCGGGATTGTTCGACCGGCCCGAGTTGGCCCGTGAGCTTCGTCCCGTTTTGGCCCGTGCCAGCACTAAAAATGAAGAGGCCTTACTCGCCGTCGGAATCGATCCAAAAGCCTTCGTCGAAGATGACGAGATCGTGCTGCTGCGCCCGCAACGCATCGCTCCGCTGCGGTCGCTCGCGGCCCAGGCCGTCAACCTGGAGGTAAACCTCGACCAGCAATTTGATCGGTTATTCGCTGAACAGCCGACGCCGGCGGCCCTTTTCTATCATGAGCCGCAAGAGGGGCGGCTGGAGACGTTCGACGCCAAAAACCCGTTCAAGGGGACGCCGTCTCGACTCGTCGCGCAGCCGTTGCCCGGAGGCCAGCACAACCGGCGGCGCTTTGTGCATGCCGTTGCCACGCTCGACGCGCGGGCCATGTTCGACGGCGGGCGACTGTTGCCCCTGGGCCAGGAGCACGAGATGGGGCCGCTCGTGGCTGCCTTCCGGGGCCTGCCCGACGCCCCGTTTGAAACGGTCGAAGGCCCGAGCCAACCGGTTACGATTCGCTCGCTGTCGCACGCCGGACGGACTTACGTCTATCTGGCCAACGACTCCCCCTGGCAGGTCAAAGTCAGCTTGAACGTCGAAAAGCCGGCCGACTGCACCGTGCGGAGTCTCTATCCCGGTCGACGCATCCTGGCCCCTTCGGGCGAAAATCTCAGCAAGCAGACGTGGTCGGTGTCGTTGGAACCGTACGATCTGCTCTCCGTCGCCTTCTCGGCGGAGAACGTCAAAGTCTCTCAACCCGAGGTCTCACTCGACGGGTCGGTGGCCACTCAACTTGACGCTCGCATCCAGGACCTCACCGAACGGGCCCGCGTGCTGAAGGAACCGCCCCCTTTGGAGACGCTGCCCAACGGCGATTTCGAAGGAGTTACCTCGCGCGGCGGCATCGCCGGATGGGAGCTTTCGCCGGCGCCGGCCGCCTGGGGGACACCCGCGCCAGGCGCCGAAGCGGCGATCGACAATGGGCAGCCACACAACGGTCAGCGGAGCATCAGGCTGTCGGCCAGCGGCGGCAAAGCGACACTTGCAAGCTCGCCATTCCCAGCTCCTGCGACCGGCTGGCTGTCGGTTTCCGTCTGGATGCGCGCGGCTGAGGCGACGCGTGCGCCTAAGATCACGCTGGCACTCGAAGGAACGCTCGCGGGCAAGCCGTACCGCCGGGGATACGCCATCCCCGACTCCGAGAAACGATTCCGCCTAACCGACCATTGGAGAGAATACACGTTTCTGTTCGATAACCTGCCGACGTTGGGCATGTCTCCGCTGAGGCTGCGGTTCACCTGCGAAGGCAACGGCGACGCCTGGGTCGACGACGTGCGGATGTTCGATCTGGAAAGGCTGGAAAGCAACGACCTGGTGACGCTTGTCTGGCTGGCAATCGAGCGGGCGGGAACCAAGCTGGAGAAGAAAGAATACGCCGACTGCTGGCAGCTCCTCGACGGCTACTGGCCGCGCTATCTACGGGCGTTCGTCCCCCTGACGCATGAGCCGATCGCCAACCACCCCCGCCCCCGGCGCGCGGCGCCCGCCCCGGTCAAGACCGGGTTCTACGATCGCATGAAGGAAGGCTTGCGATCGTTGTGGCGGTAGGGGACGAACCATCCTAGCCGGCAGCGCTTTACTGCCGGTCGGGTCGGGAATACCATGCCAGCTTGCGTGGTTTACCTACGATTCCTGAACCTGGTTTCCCTAAGGAGCATCTCGTGCAGCGACTTTTTTCAACCTGGGTGATCACCGTGGCGCTGGGTTTGTGTGTTTGGGCCGCGGGCCGACCGGCCATCGCCGCTGACGACTACGCATTTGATATGGTCCATTCGTCGATCAGCTTCAAGACACGGCATCTCGACATTAGCTGGATTCATGGCCGCTTCAACGAGGCCGAGGGCACGTTCTCCATCGACAAAAAAGATCCGGCCAAATCGACATTTCAATTGTCGATCAAGGCCGACAGCGTCGACACGGCCAACAAGGCCCGCGACGAGCACCTGCGGCAGCCCGACTATTTCGACACCAAGCAGTTTCCCACCATCGACTTCAAGAGCACGAGCGTGAAGCCGATCAAGGACGGCTACGAGGTGACGGGCGACTTCACGATGCACGGCAAGACCAAGAAAATCACCTTCAAGATGGTCGGTGGCAAAGAGGCCGAGTTTATGGGGACGAAGCGAGTAGGTTTTTCGGCCGAACTGTCGGTGAAGCGGAGCGATTTTGGGTTCGACAAGACGCAAATCGGCCTGATCGGCGACGAGGCGCTCATCTTCATCGACTGCGAGGGAATGCGGAAATAGCGGATGCCGGATCCGATCACCTGCCTGCTGGCGGTGCTGGCCGCGGCCGGGACAAGCGCGATCGTTGTGCTCGTCCTTGGCGGGCCGGGCAGGCCGGCTAGCGCCGCCCGCATCAACGCGGCCACAATCGCGGGAGTCGGGGCTGGACTGGCGGCGGGTTACGGCGTCTTGCAAATCCAGCCAGAGTGGCCCCCGGCCACGGGGCTGGAGCGGTTTTTGACGATCGTTTTGCCGGCGGTCATTGGCGTCGAGCTGCTGGCGGTGGTCCTCCGGTTGCCTCAAGCGCTGACGCTGCTATTACGGGCCGGCCTGGCCATATCGACGGCCAGGATTCTGCTGCACGACTCCGTCTATTTAAGGGGCGCAGGGGACGAGCCGACGTGGCGCGTGCCCCTACTGCTCGCGCTGGGCGGAACTGTGCTGGCGGCCGAATGGGGGCTGTTGCTCCGTCTCAACCGCCGCGCCCCAGGGGTTTCCCTTCCGTTGGCCCTTGCCGCATCTCTGGTATGCGGCGGGGCGGCGATCATGCTGGCGGGCTACCTCGCCGGAGGCGAGGCGACCTTACCCCCGGCGGCGGCGCTGGCGGGCGCCGCGCTGGCTTCGGCCGGCATCGGACGCTCTGCGGCGCCGGGAACGATCGGTATCGGCTTGCTCGCCCTGTTCGGCCTGCTTTTCTTGGGACGGTTTTTCGGCGCGGTACCGACCGGCCAAGGGCTTACCGTATTGCTCGCGCCGCTCGCCTGCTGGGCCGCCGAGCATCCTGCAGTGAAAAATCGAAGACCTTGGGCGACTTTCTTTTTGAGATGGGGCCTGATCGCGGTTCCGCTCATCGTGGTTCTGATGCTCGCCAAGCGCAATTTTGAACGCGGACTTGGGCGGCTGATGAGCGTCGAGTCAGCGACGAGCGCCCAGAGTGGCGAGTTGGCAAACGTGAAGCTCCCGGTTCACGGCCTGGTGGGTCATGCATGGCCGATTGCTCTCGGCCGCCTCAGGCAGGCGGGCGACGAAAACGGTTGGCCGTCCCAAGCGCCGGTCATGCGGTGGTTCAGCCCGTGCATTACGGTCAGCACTCGACTATAATCACGCCGGCGCATTGAGCGCCCTGTTAGTAAGTCGCTATGTGCTAGGGGAGCACGTCCGGTGTCTGCTTCGGACCAGTACGCGGCAACGGAGGATATGAGCGGGGGCCCCCCGCGCACGGGGCGTTCGTCCGACGCGACGGCACGGACAGAACTGCCCCGGCTGATCGGGCGATACCGGGTTGAGCGGCTGTTGGGTGAAGGGGGCTTCGGCCTGGTCTACCTGGCGCACGACGATCGACTCGGCCGACAAGTGGCCATCAAAGTGCCGCGTCCGAAACGGCTCACCGGACCGGACGACGCGGCCCCCTATCTTCGCGAGGCGCGGCTTGTCGCCGGGCTCGACCATCCGCATATCGTGCCCGTCTACGATGTCGGCAGCAGCGACGAGTTTCCCTGTTTCGCGGTCTCAAAATACGTCGACGGGACGACGCTCTCCAGGCGTCTGCGCCATCATCATCGATACACGTATGCCCAGGCCGCCGAGCTGACCGCCACGCTGGCCGAGGCCCTGCATCATGCGCACCGGCAGGGGCTCATTCACCGCGATATCAAGCCGGGCAACATTCTGATCGACAGACAGGAAACACCTTTTATCGCCGACTTCGGCCTGGCGTTGCGCGAGGAGGACTTCGAGTTCGGCGACGCCTACGTGGGGACACCGGGCTACATGAGCCCCGAGCAGGCCCGCGGTGAGGCACATCGCGTCGACTGCCGTAGCGACATCTTCAGCTTGGGGGTCGTGTTTTACGAACTGCTCACAGGCCGACGACCGTTCCATTCGGACAAGAGCCAATCGCTGCGCAAGCAAATTACGTCCGTCGATCCGGAACCGCCTCGCGAGATCGATGCCGACGCGCCCCGCGAACTGGAGAGGATCTGCCTGCGAGCCCTGGCCAAGCGCGTCACCGACCGCTATCCCACGGCCAAGGAGATGGCGGACGACCTGTGGCACTTTCTGCTCCGCACTCCGCGAGGCGCCCTTGCGTACACGCGGGCCGAGCTGCCATCAATCGCGGTTACCGTGCTCGACGAGACCTCCACCAAAGCGCGGGCCGCGGGGTCGGCCGGTCGCTCAGCCAGCCAACCGATGCGGGTCGTGCCCAAGGGCTTGCGCTCTTTCGATTCGCACGACGCCGATTTCTTCCTCAGCCTGCTGCCGGGCCCTCGCGACCGCAGCGGATTGCCCGATAGCATTCGTTTCTGGAAGGACCGAATCGAAAATGTGAATGCCGACAACCCCCTCACCGTCGGCCTCATCTATGGACCGTCGGGCTGCGGCAAGTCGTCGCTTGTGAAGGCGGGGCTCTTGCCAAGACTGTCCGCCGACGTTGTGCCCCTCTACATCGAGGCGGCGCCGAACGAGACCGAAGCGCGTTTGCTGGCCGCGCTGCAGAGACGGTTTCCCATCCTGTCGAGCTGCGCGAGTCTGCAGTTGGCCATGACCGTTTTGCGCCGCGGCCAGTGTCTGCCGATCGGTCAAAAGGTTGTACTGGTCCTCGACCAGTTTGAGCAGTGGCTGCACGCCGACAACGACACCAGCGAGCTCGTGCCGGCCCTTCGCCAGTGCGACGGCGCCCACGTGCAGTGCCTGGTGCTGGTGCGAGACGATTTCTACGTGGCCGTGAACCGCTTCTTTCAACAGTTGGAAGTTCCTATCGCGGAAGGTCACAACTACGCGCTCGTCGACCTGTTCGACCTGGAGCACGCCCGTAAAGTTCTCGCCGCCTTCGGACGGGCTTACGGCAGGCTCACCCGCGACCGCGATTTGACGCCGCCGCAGAGGGCGTTCCTGGAGAAGGCCGTCGAGGGTCTGGCGGAAGGCGGCAAGGTCATCAGCGTGCGGCTGGCCCTGTTTGCCGAGATGATGAAGTCCAAAACCTGGAACCCTGAGAGCCTGCGCCAGGTCGGAGGCTCGCATGGCATCGGAGTGACTTTCCTGGAGGAATGCTTTGGCGCCAAGACGGCGCCGCCGACGCGCCGCGTTCACGAGCGCGCGGCACGGGCCGTTTTGCGGGCCCTTCTGCCGCAGTCGGGAACTGACATCAAGGGGCAAATGCAGCCCTACGAGAAGTTACTCGAGGTTTCCGGTTATGCGGCCCGGCCCGATGCGTTTCATTCCTTGCTCGACGGGCTGGTGAAGGATGTGCCCTTGATTGCCCCCACCGAGCCAGAAAGCGGCGAGCCAGGCGACCCGCCGAACGGCTCGGCCGATTCTTCCAGGGCCAGGTATTATCAGTTAACCCATGACTTTCTGGTGCCAGCCCTGCGTGCGTGGCTGACGCGTAAACAGTCTGAAACGCTGCGGGGCCGCGCGGAGTTGCGACTGGCCGAGCGGGCCGCGCTGTGGACGCACAAGACGGAGCAGAAACAGTTGCCGTCGCTGGTCGAGTGGCTCAACATTCGGCTGCTGACGCGCCGGCGGGACTGGAGCGATTCAGAGCGGCGCATGATGCGGGCGGCCACGGTTTTGTATTTCTGCCGCGCCGCGATGCTCCTTTGCTTGCTTACCGTGGCCGGTTTCGCCGGCCTTGTTGCGCACCAATATCGCGAGGATCGCGCGCGGCGGTCCGAGGCGAACAATCTCGTGAACCAGCTTTGGACGACCGACCTGGAGCACCTGCCGGCGCTTTTCGACCAACTCGATCTTTGCCGCGACTTGTGGAAGGATTCCGTGAAGATGGCCGCAAAAGACTTGACCAGCGGCCCCGGACACAGATTGCGCGCGAACCTGGCGTTAGCCCGGTATGACGATAGCTGCTTGGAGTACCTGCAAGACAGGCTGCTGTCGGCAAGCGATTCCGAGCACGCGCTCGCGCGAGAGGAGTTACGACGTTGGCGAGAGCCCGTGGCTGGGGCGCTGTGGGGAATCGCGCTGGATCCGCGACTGCCCGCAGAACGTCTGGTTCGCGCCGCCGCGGCGCTCGCGCTGTACGACCCGTCGAGCCCGCGCTGGTCAAGCGTGGTAGACCGCTTGACGCAGGCGCTCGTGGACGACGACCCACTGCGCATCGGACCGTGGATCGAAGCGCTGGAGCCTGTGAGAGCTTGCCTCAGAGACCCCCTGCGACTGGTTTTTGCCGACTTGAGGGCGGCCGAAGAGCACAGGCAGATGGCCGCCAGTATCCTCGTCCAATACGCGACGTCCGACGCCAATTTCCTTACGCAAAAGGAGTTCGTCGACCTGGTGCTCAGCGCCAACACGGCGCAATACCGATTGCTCTTGCCGCTCATCGAGGAGCGGCAAGAGCAGCTTGCTGGGCCGATGGAGCAGGTCCTGCAAGAGCCTGTCCCTCTCCGTCCAGACAACGACTCGCTAGTGAAACGGCAGGCCAACGCCGCTGAAACACTATTACGATACGGCCAGGTAGACCGTTTCTTGCCACTCTTGAAATCCTCGCCCGATCCGCGGCTGCGGACGGAACTTATCGAGCGGATTCAGCCCGCCATGCCGGACTGGCACGACGTCGTTGATCAAGTAGGGCGCCAGCGAGATCCCGTAGTTAGTCAGGCGCTGCTCTTGGGGCTGGATCGCTATCACGAGGAATTGTCGGCCGACGAGATCAAGCAAGTTGCCGAGCGGTTGCTGCCGCTTTTCGAATCTGCTCCTGATGCACCGGTCCATTCCGGTGCCGAGTGGCTGCTTGTCAAGTGGGGCTTTGTCAAAGAGGTGGACGCGATCAAGGCGCGGTTGGCCGGACAATTTCCGGACGGCCACGGGTGGTACATCAACAGTCAATTCCAAACCATGCTGGTGATCGAGCCGCCAGGCAGTTTCCAGTACGGCTCGTTGAAGTGGGAGAACGGTCGGGGAAGCGAGGAGCCGTTTGATGTGGCGACCATTGATTACCGTTTTGCGGTCAGCGCGCACGAGGTAACGCGCCGCGAGTTCCGCAAATTTCCGGCAAGCCACGAGATGGAAATCAACCCTAGAGTTACTCCTGAAGAGCGATGTCCTGTCAATTTTGTGAGCTGGTTTGACGCTGTCGGATACTGTCGCTGGCTGAGTGAGCAGGAGAGGATTTCGGAACAAGAACAGTGTTACCCACCCGGGAACCGGATCGGCCCGGGAATGGAACTCGCCAACGATCATTTGCGCCGCAACGGCTATCGGCTTCCTACGGAACGCGAGTGGGAGTGTGTCGCGCGGGCGGGCTCGCACTCCGCCTATTTCTTCGGCACTTCGCCGGCCCGCCTGGCGGATTACGCCTGGTACGGGTCGAACGCTGGCGACCGGACTTGGCCGGTCGGCTCGCTGCGGCCGAATCCGGTCGGTCTATTTGATATTTATGGGAATGTGGTGGAATGGTGCAACGTCGAGAAGGTTGTTGGCGCCAACTGTCCACGCCGGGGCGGCAGTTACAACGAGACGGTGAGATCCCAGCGGTCGTCGATGCTGAAAACAGGCGTAGCGCATTCAGGATATAGCACTGAGGGATTTCGTCTGGTCAGGTGCCTCAGTTCGCAGCCAAGCCGGCAAAACGCGACCGACGAGCATGTCCGTCAAAGTAGCCCCGGCACTCAGTGACGGGGGACGGGGGCCGCACCCGACCGTCCTCTCCGCCGCGGAGGGTCGGAACTGCTTAACGTGATCAGTCAGTCTTTAGCTATAGGGAAGAACGAAGATGGAAACGGCAGTCCAAATGGTCACGGCGTTCGGCCTCGTCGGCTCGACAGCCATGCTGGCGCTAGTCGGCGTTCAATTGGGACGAATTCGCACCGAGCTTCGCCGGGGTGTCCGCGTCAATGTGGATGGAGGCATGGTAGCGAGTGACACTGCTCATGGAGGATCCGGCGAACTGCCATCCGGGCACGCGATCTTCGTCTACCGCAACGGCCAGTGGCACTTGGAGACCGATTTCAGCAAACCGGGTTTTGAGCCCTCGCTGCCCGGCATTCAAGGAAGCTACGAAGGCCAGGCCATCAAGAAGCCATCCGTGTTGAAAGGCCACGCTTGCCATGCTTGAGGCGACGGCCCGGACAGGGCGCACGCCGGAGGAATGCTGCTTTCGCACTATCATCGATCAGGGGGCAGCGGAGGCGGCTATGGTGTGTGCCCTGGCGGCCCGCATCCTCGGCGTTCAGGACAAAGGAATCTGCGCAGTAAGGCGGGATGCTTGCGAAGCCTGTTGCCGATCGCTGGCTCCAGCCGAGGCCGTCAACCCGGTGGTGGCCTCCCTGGTTTTTGAGGTCGCCGGGCAGGTCGAGCGCGCGGGCGGGGTCCCCGGCTGCACGGTCCGGCAAGCGCGTCTCGCGCGGCAAGGCGCCGCCAATCATCTGGCGCTCGTTCCCGCCAGGCTGCCGGACCGCTGCTTTCCGCCCCAGGAGGCGCACCGGAACGGCGTTGCGCATAATGCGTCTGTCGAGCAAAAGCAGCCAGGCACCCGTCTACGCTGGCAGGTCGGGCTGCTCACCGCGCCACGAGACGCTCCGACGATTCATCAGACGCTGTCGAGTTTACACGCGGCAGGATTCACGCCAGTCCACGTTTTCGCGGAGCCCGGTTCATGGATCCCGCAGACGGCAGGCGACCTGCGGGTGGCGATTCACGAGCGAAGGCTGGGGAACCTGACGAATTTCTACAACGCTCTCGCCACGCTGCTCGAGCAAGCGCCGGACGCCGACGCCTTTGCGATTTTCCAGGACGACGTGCGTGTTGCCGAAGGGACGCGGGCGTGGTGCGAAGCGGAGTTCTGGCCAGGGGGTGGGGGGCTGGTTTCGCTCTTTACACCGCGGCCCCACGCGCGGCCGCAAACAGGTTGGCACTTGCTTCTCCCGGGGGCCAATCGAATCTGCGGCGCCCAGGCGATAGTCTTCCGGCGGGATGTCCTCCGTTCGTTCCTGGCCGATCCGCTCGTTGTGCGGTCGTTGCACACCAGCCGAAGTCATGACGATGCGATCGTGGGTGGCTGGACCGCACGGCAGCGGCTGTCGATCGCCTACCATACGCCCTCGCTGGTTCGCCATACCGGCGTTGTGTCCTCCTTGTTCCCCGAAGGTCCAGACCCGCGAAACTTCGCCGACGCCGTCGAGAACGTCGCACAAATACCGACGTGGCGCGCACCGCCGACCCATCGCGGTAAGGTGGGCCTGATCGGTTGGCAGACGGCCAGCGGCCTGGGCTACCTGAACCACTACCTGGCGAAGCATCTGGACGTCGACCGTTGGCTGGTGCCGGTTCACCCGGACAAGCCCGCCATCCGAGCCGGAAAACCAACCTGCCCGATCGAGTACACCTCGATCCACGCCGACACCGACAGCCTGCGGCGCTGGCTCAACGGCCTCGACTGGGTGCTCTTCGCCGAGCAGCCTTACTGCCCGCGGCTGGCCCGCGCCGCCCGGGTTTTTGGAGTCAACATTGCCTGCATACCAAACTGGGAGTGCTTGAACCCCAAGCTTGCCTGGCTGGCTTGCGTCGACTTGATGATTTGCCCCTCCCTGCATACATACCGTCACGCTTGCGACTGGAAACATCGCTACTGTTTCGGGTGGGACGTGATTTACGTCCCCTGCCCGATGGATACCGGGGCGTTTCGTTTTCGCCAGCGGACCCGGTGCCGCCGCTACGTGTTCATCAACGGTTGGGGAGGGGGCCGCCCCCGGCGGCTCGACGGCTCGCCCGCCCCCTACGGCCGCAAGGGAGGCGAGTTGATCGCCGAGGCGGCGCGGGCGGCCCCCGATTTATCTTTCATCGTCCACTCGCAGGTCGAGCTCAACGGACTGCCGCCCAACGTCGAGCTGCGTAAGCCCCCGTCCGACCACCGGCGGCTGTACCACGACGGGGACGTTTGCGTGCAGCCGAGCCACTATGAAGGGATCGGATTGCAGTTGCTCGAGTGCCAGGCGGCGGGTATGCCGCTTATCACCAGCGACGCCCCGCCCATGAACGAATACCAGCCGCTCGACGTGATTCCCGTGCGGGGCTGGGACATCGTGGAACTTTGGGGTGACCAGCCGCTCGCGGCGCAGATGATGAGCGTCGGCGACCTGGTCGACGTGCTGCGAAGATGGCATCAAGCCGATATCGGTCAGGCCAGCCTCAAAGCGCGTGAGTTCATCGAGCGCGAGCACTCCTGGACGAACTTTCGCCAGACCGTCGACTCCAAATTGGTGGCCTATCCACGGGCATGACGAACGGCGAACGCCAGATCGAAGAGTGTCCTTTCCGTCGTCCCCTGCCGGGTGAGACGGCGCAGGCGCGGTGTGATCTGCTCGCGAATATTCTCGGCGTCGAGGAGGAGACCTTGTGCCGCGTCGGGCGCGACGCCTGTCAGGCTTGCTGCCGCAGTTTCCCTCCCGCGGCCGAGGAGATGAATCCGGTGTTGGCTTCGATGGTCTACGAGCGGTCGACCCGGATCCTGCGGCGGGGCGGGGTGCCCGGCTGCGATCTGAGGCGTGCGGAAGAACTCCTGCTCCGGGCTCACGAAGACATTCCCTCCGAGGAGGACTGCTCGGACGTCTCCCCGGGCGGCGTCGACGGGCCCCTACGCATTGCCCAAGTGATGCCCGCGCCTCGCGATCGCAGCGGTCCGCCTGTTCGCAACTGGGCTGTGGGCGTGACCACCGCGCCGCGCGGTGTGGCTACGCTCGACCGTTGCCTGGAAAGCCTGATCCGGGCCGGCTGGCCGCCGGCCCGCTTGTTCGTGGACGGCGAGGTGGATATTCCCGATACGTTTGCCCACCTGCCGCGAACCGTGCGCCAGCCCCGCATCGGGGCCTGGCCAAACTACTACCTCGCCCTGGCCGAGCTGTTGATGCGAAGCCCGGGGGCGGACGCCTACTTACTCGTTCAGGACGATTCGCTCTTCTGCGAAGACGGCGACTTGCGGGGGTATCTGGAGCGCATCCTCTGGCCGGGCAAGCGGCCCGGAATCGCCTCGCTTTTCTGTTCGCGGGCCTACACCCAGCCGCGGGCAGGCTGGTACGAGTTCGACCGCCCGTGGCTGTGGTGTGCTCTGGCCTTCGTCTTTTCCCGCCAGGCCGCGCAGAGGTTCCTGGCCGACCTGGAAGTGGTCGAACACCGCTGGAGCCGTCGACGGAATCCGCTGGCCGACATCGACTGGCGGATCGGCCAATGGGCCTGGCGGTCCGACGTGCCCGTTTACTATCCCACGCCCAGCCTTGTGCAGCACATCGGCGACGTGAGCTCGCTGTGGAAGGGCGCTCGTCTGCACGGCTACCGCCGCGCGAGCTGGTTTGCCGGCTCGCAAAGTTAGCCCCGGCACTCGGTGACGGGGTACTTGGGGGCAGCCTCAAGGCGCACGCAGACCTGGCGATATGAGAGAGCGAAGTCGCGGTCTACTCCGCCCTCGCTCTCCTGAAGCCGACCTCCTCCGCCGGGAATCCCGAATCGGCAAAGAATTTTTTCAAGCCCTAGTTGACGATGTTATCACAGTTGTAATAATATTGATTACTACAACTGTGCTCATTCGGAAGCGTAGGCATGACAATGGATGCAAATATTTCCGATGCCGAGTGGCAGGTGATGGAGGTGGTGTGGTCGCTTGGCGGGGCGCCCGCCGCGGCGATCATCGAGGAACTGGCGAAATCCACCACCTGGAACCATCGCACCATTCGGACTCTGCTCAGGAGGCTGATGGAAAAGGGGGTCCTCGAAAAACAAGGCCAAGGTACCGGTTCGGTCTATCGCGCTTTGGTTCCGCGCCGAGCACGAGTGCGATCCGAGGGACGGAGTTTTCTCAGACGCATGTTTCAGGGGGACACGACTTCGTTGCTCCTGCACTTCGCCAGGGAAGCGAAGTTGCCGCCGGCGAAACTGGCTCAGCTACGCAAACTGCTCGATGAGGGGTCGGGCGACTCCGACGGGGGAAGCCGGTCATGATCCGCGCCTTCGCCTCGTGGTCGCACGTCGTCGATCATGTCTGGAAGCTGAATCTGCAAGCCGCATTGCTGGCCGTGCTGGTCGCGGTCGTCTGTCTTGGCGGTCGACGATGGCTGACGCCGGGATGGCGCAGCATCTTGTGGATGCTTGTGTTCGTGCGGCTGGTTACTCCGTTCGGCCCATCTTCGACATTCAGCCTGGGGAACCTCGTCGGCGCATCGTTCACCGCCCGCCCGGCCGACGTGCATACGGTTGAGGCCACGCTCCCCAACCAGGAAACAGGACCGGTCGGGCCACAGATTCCGGTTGAAAGCGAGCCGCAGCTCTCTGTTCCGGGTATCGAAACCGCGCCGGCTCGCATCGGAACGGAAATGGCGGAAGCTCCTTCAAGATGGTCGGCGCGCAACGCGTGCATCTCGGTCTGGTTGATCGTCGCGGCGTTTCTTCTCGGAAGACTTGGCTGGCTCAGGTTTCAGTTATCACGTTACCTCTCCAGCCTCGATGTTGTTCATCAAGGGGAGCTGATCCGACTTGCCGAATCCGTGGCATCCACCGCCGGATTGACTCGCGTGCCGCGGTTGCTCTGGGGCTCGTCGCAGTGCAGTCCGGCGGTCTGTGGTTGGCCGTCTCCCGTTCTGATCCTGCCGAGTCACTCGCCGGTTCTCCAACCGTCTCAGCTACGTGCGGTATTGCTCCACGAGTTTCGTCACATTCGAGCCGCCGATACGCTGCTGACGTGGCTCCCCCGGGTTCTATGCGCAACGTTCTGGTGCAATCCGCTGTTGTGGTACGCCAGTCGCAAGTGGCACGAAGAACGAGAACTGTCGTGCGATGAATGGGTGCTGCGGCAGATCGGACAGGACCAGAAGCGTTCCTATCTTGAAACGCTGGTGGCGATTGCCACCAATTCGTCGCGAAGCACCGCGTTTGAGCTCACGGCCAGTATCGTCTCATCCTACGCTATCCTGGAAAGGAGGATTGTTGCCATGAAACGTTTCCGTCCCCCGACGCGGACCGGCCTGATTGCCGGTTGGCTGCTGACCCTTCTGGCAGGAGTCATCGGCCTGACCGACGCGGGCCAGGCACCGAATGAACCGGCTGCAGAACCGGATTCCGCATCGGTGTTGGCTACCAGCACCGATCAGAGCACCGCCGCGGCGCCCAAGCAGCAAGCGACGGATCAGCCGGCGGCCGATCAGCAGACGACCGATCAGCAGACGACCGATCAAGCTGCGGCACCGCTCGTTGTGAAGCAGAAAGACGTCGAGGTCGTCAAGATCGGGCAGGCCGAAATGCTGAAGCCGAAGATCATCTTCGCCCAGCACGCGATTCTTTGGGAGGGGAACGAGATCCTCACCTGGGAAGAACTGAGGGAGCGGCTTGCAAAACTACGGGCCAAGCAGCCTGTACGACCGTACGTCTATCATTCGATGGGATTTGCCTTCAAAGACATCCAAAAGGCGGCCTCGGAACAGGAAGCCAACGAAGGTCTCAACAAGACGATTGGTGAGACTGCGGAATTCATTGCAAACAACCAGTTCAGCCTGATGAGCTTTCTCTCGCGGCGCGGCAGCGGAGCAGTGGATCGAATCCGCACCGAGGACGATCTGAAAATTAGCGAGGCGCGGAGCCTGAAGGGGCGTGTTGTCTTGTCTGACGAGATGGGACGCGTGGCTCCCGCCAAAGGAGCCCAGGTGGTGATCCTCCCTCTCGGCGAACCGTGTGATCTCCATCTGCGAGACGGGAAGCTTCGCGAGCCGGAGGACGAGATCTGGTACGAAACGAACGCCGAGGGGATGTTTCAGGCCGATCCGGCCTCGCTTCCCTTCGACCCGGTGCTGCTCTATGGCGACGGAAAGTACCTGACTCTGATCCTTCACGAATACGGGTATCGCATCATCAACGGTCAATTGGCCGCCTCCGATGCGACCTATGAGCTTTTGCCCTGGACGAAGGTGACGATCGATTCGGGAAATCTCAAGGAGCATGAGCAGGTCGAAATCTGGATGCGTCCGGAAGGAGCCCATGAGAAGTTTCCCGGAATGTCAATGGGCTGGGTTGGCCGCGGCGACCGGCCGGTCGTGGTGAAACTGCCACGCGGAAAGGGGAGTGTCGCGTATTGGACCAAGGCGGATGATCGATGGACCGACGCTGAATTCCGGCATCCGATCCAGATCACGGCCGACGGCCCCACGAAAATTACCTTGCCGCCGCTTCGCTAAAAGAGAACAGGCGCTGACCCCGCATGGGCGGCCTTCGCCGCGGGGCGTCGGAGCCACTTAACTGCGCCTACGCAAGAATCTCGCTCACGACCCGGCCGGCGACGTCGGTCAGCCGGTAATCGCGACCGCTGTGGCGATACGTCAGCCTTGTGTGGTCGAGTCCCATCAGGTGCAGGATCGTGGCGTGGAAATCGTGCACGTGAACCGGGTCGCGCGCCACGCGCACGCCGTGTTCGTCGGTCTCGCCGTGGACAATGCCACCCTTCACGCCGGCGCCGGCCAGCCACGAGCTGAAGGCCCAGTTATGGTGCTCGCGCCCTTTGGCGTCGGCCGAATTGTTGAACGGCGTCCGGCCGAACTCGGTCGTCCAGACGACCAGTGTTTCGTCGAGCAGGCCGCGCTGTTTGAGGTCCCTCAGCAGCCCCGCGATGGGCCGGTCGACGTTCGCCGCCAGGCGGCCGTGGTCCATCATGTCGCCGTGCGAGTCCCAATTGCCCGACGAACCGGTGTCGATCAGCTCGACGAAACGCACGCCCCGTTCGATCAGTCGCCGCGCCGCCAGGCACTGCCATCCAAACCCTTTCGTGCCGCCGCGTTCAAGGCCGTAGAGTTGCAAGGTGGAGTCGGTTTCGCGAGAGAAATCGAAGGCGTCGGGAACGGCCATCTGCATGCCGAAGGCCGTCTCGAACGAGCGAACGCGGGCGGCCAGCAGGGAATCGCCAGGCCGCTCGCTTCGGTGGCGCTGGTTCAGCCGGGCAAGCGCGCCCAGCTCAAGTTGCTGCAGGGGCCGCGGCTCGCGCGGCGTGATGTTCGCCACCGGCTCGCTTCCGGGCACCACCAGCGTCCCCTGGTGGGCTCCCGGCAGGAAGTCGCTGGCGTAGACCTGCGACCCCGCGTAGGTCTGTGCCGGAGCAATGGCGATGAACGACGGCATGTTCGCGTTGTCGCTCCCCAAGCCGTAGCTCACCCAGGCGCCCAGGCTGGGACGGGCGAAGGCAAACGAGCCGGTGTGCATTCCCAGCGTCGCGTTGTAGTGGTTCGAGTGGCTGGTGTGCATCGATCGGATGAGCGCGATGTCGTCGACGCACTGGGCCATGTGAGGAAACAGGTCGCTGACTTCCGTGCCGCACTCGCCGCGCGGACGGAACGACCACTGCGGCCGCTTCAGGAAGATGCGTTCGTAACCGGGCCGGTTACGAATCTCGGGGTGATCGAGCTTGACCTCCTTGCCAACGTCGGCAAAGAGCCGCGGTTTGTGATCGAACGAATCGACGTGCGAAACGCCCCCCGTCATGAAGAGAAAGATCACACGTTTGGCTTTACCCGGAAAATGGGGCGGCCTGGGAGCCAAAGGATCCGCCTCCGGATCGCGGGCGGGCCCGGAGTCGCCTCGTACGTCGGCGGCCAGCAATTCGTGTACGATGCCCGGCAGGAGCATCGTCCCCGATACGAACGATTGTATGGCCCGGCGGCGCGAGCAACCGCAGGTCGGATCGGTAGGGTGTTTAGTCGACATGAAGCATCTCGTTGCTGCTGAGGAGGACTCGGGCATACGCGGCCCAGGCCGCAGCGTGGCGGTTCGAGCCCGGCGGCAGCGCTGTGCTTGACTGGTAGGCCGACAAGAATTCAAGGGCGTCGAGCCGGTCGGCCTCGGCACCGGGGCGGCCAAACAACAGGCGGCAGGCGAAGTCAATCCGCTGGCCGTCGTCGGGTGACGAAGCCATGAGGCGCTCGGCGAGGCGCTCGGAGCAGCGGTGCAGGAACGGATCGTTGAGAAAAAAGAGCGCCTGGGTGGGCACGGTCGTTACATCGCGCACCGGCGTGCTGGCGTTGGGATCGGCGCCGTCAAAAAGGGCGAAGAAGCGGCTGCGGCGGTTGCGCTTCTGCATCAGGTAGACGCTCCGCTTCGCCGTTTGATATTCGGCGGCGAAGGGGGCGTGCTGCGTGAAATTCCAGGTCGCCTCGGGAGGAAACGGATGGCCCGCGCCGGGGGCCGGATCGAGGTCGTCGCTGACGGCCAGCAGCGTGTCTCGCAGTTCCTCGGCCGCGAGCCGTCGCCTCGGAAACGAGGCGTACCACGGGCCGGTTTCGCCGTCGCTCGACGCCTGACGGTACGTGGCGCTGTGCATAATCAGGCGGTGCATCGCCTTGATGCGATAGCCGCCGTCGATGAACACGCTCGCGAGATGATCGAGCAGTTCCGGATGGGTGGGGGCGCTTCCGCGGATGCCAAAATCGTTGGGCGTGGCCACCAGTCCGCGGCCGAAATGCCACTGCCAGATGCGATTTACCATGACTCGCGCGGCGAGCGGGTTCTTGGCGCTCGTTACCCATTCGGCCAGTTCCCGGCGGCCGCTTCCACCCGTCGCCAGAACATGCTGCCCGCCCAAGATGTCGATAAACTTGCGCGGCACCTCGTCGCCCAGATCGTTTGGCTCTCCTCGACGTTGAATGCGCGCGTCGTGCGGGGCGGCTTCGGTCACCGCGTAGGCGACTGGGACGGCCGGCTGCCGGGCGGCGAGCTCATCGCGACGTTGCTTGAGCAGGCGGCGCTCTTTCCCGACCTCGCCAAGCAATCTCAAGGATGTGCCGGCATCGGCCGACGAGACGTGTTCCAGCGTCCAGGCGACGCCGTCGCTTCCTCCCGGATGGGCGTCGGCAAGCCGGCCCGACACGGCCACCAGGCCGTCGACCGGGCTAATCCAGGCGAGCCCTACCGGCCCCTGCGGGCCGGGATGCACAAAAAACGCCCGGGGCGGCAGTTCGGTCCAGACCTTCACCGGTTGTCCCGACGTGTTGACAAAAACCGACGGCGTGTCGCCGTTTCGCCAGCATTTCAGTTCGGCCTTGCCGTCGATCGCCGAGAGGGTCTCGGCCAGAAAGCTGGGCCCGTCGAGTCCGTCCAGAAAACACCAGGTGGCTGCGTTGCCGTATCGGTCGGGGTGCGGGTTCTCGGTGGTAAGATCGTCGACCAAATCGTTGGTCTTCCACCGCCGGCCGGGTGCTTCCGCCGTGGTCGCGACGATCTCGTTGATCTCAAGCTCGACCAGCGTGCTGTCGGCGCCGTGATTGCCGCGAGGCAGGACCGAGAGCTGAATCACGTCGCCTTGTTTCACGGCGATGCCTTCCAGGCCGACCTGTGCCGGCAGGGCCGCGGCCTTTCCGTCGTCGATTTCGCCTGCCGCAAGAACGCGAGCCGACTTCGCGGCCGCTTCGCGAGTTTGCCGCGACAAATCCGCTTGCCGCCGGATGGCCGCCTCGATTTCGGCGTCCGCCGCCGCGAGCTGCTGCTGCCAAGGCTTGACTTGCCTTTCGATCTCCTCTGGCGTCAGCAACGGGGACATCTGGCCCGGCTGTTGTTTCGGCTCGCAGCCGGGGAAGGGGAAACGCGTGCTGTCGAAAACCCCGTAAAGCCCGTAGTAGTCGCGCGTCGAAAGGGGGTCGTACTTGTGGTCGTGGCAGCGGCAGCAGCCCAGCGACAGACCGAGGAGCGACTTGCCAAAAGTGTCGATCGTGTCCTCGTAGGTGAGGTGCATGTCCTGGTCGATGTCGTGACCAAATCGCCGGGCGATCGCCAGGTATCCGGTCGCCACGATCCGGCCGGCGTATTGGTCGGTCGGTCCGTCGGCGGCCAGCAGGTCGCCCGCGATCTGCTCGCGGACGAACTCATCGTAGGGCTTGTCTTCGTTGAAGGCCTGAATGACCCAGTTGCGGTACCGCCAGGCGTGCGGCAGCGGGTGGTCGCTGTTTTCTCCGGCCGTGTCGGCGTAGCGAACCACGTCGAGCCAGTGGCGTCCCCAATGCTCGCCGTAGCGCGGCGAGGATAGCAGCCGGTCAACGGCTCCCTCCCACGCATCGGGAGAGCCGTCCGCCTCGAATGCCTCGACTTCGTCTGGCGTCGGCGGCAAGCCCGTCAGATCGTAGCTGGCCCGACGGAGCAGGGTCCGCCGCGAGGCTTCGGGCGAGGGATGAACGCCCGCCGACTCCTCCGCCCCCAGAATGAATCGGTCGATCGAATTTCGAGGCCACTCCTCGGCTTTTACCGCCGGAACGGCCACATGGCCGAGCGGCTCAAACGCCCAGTGCCTGGTTACCTTAAAAGCCGCGGCGCGCTCGGGCCAGAGCGCTCCCGCCTCGACCCAGGCGGCCAGCGAGGCGATCTCGTCCGGCCGCAGGGGCTTATCGGGGGGCATGGCAGAAACGTCGTCGACGCGACGCACGGCCCGCATGAGCAGGCTTTCGTCGGCTTTGCCCGGCACGATCGCCGGACCCGAATCGCCTCCCTTAACAAGCCCGTCTCGCGAATCGACTCGTAGCGACCCCGACACCCGCTCGCCCCCGTGGCACCTAAAGCACTTGCCGGCCAGGATGGGGTGGACCTGCCGGTCGAAGACTTCGTCGGCTGAGGCGGGCGAAGACAATAGAGTTAGGCAAAGCGCAATCAGACGCCAAGGCCGTGCGGCACGCGACGGGCGGTAGGACAAATCTCGCATCCCTACCAGCATACCGGGTTTGCGAGACCCCTTCAAAATCGTCGCCCGGTCGCCTTTCGCCGAACGCCCTCTCGCGGGAGCGAAGTCGGCATTGGGCAGACCGGCGTCTTACCGATAAACGTTGTCCCCCGTGCCGAAATAGACGTTGGCAAACCACTGCGAGTAGTCGTCGGCGTCCGTAAGAATGAGGTGGAAGTACCCTGGCCCGGCCATGCCGTGAATGAGCTCGAATTCTCCTTCGCCCGGGTCCACCGGCGTGGATTGCAGATCTAGCGAGGCCGTATTCCCCCAGGCACCACTCGCCGTGGCGTAGAAATAGAGCTTGCCGGGTTTCTTCGACGGCATCACGTACTTGCCGCGGACCAGGTACTGGCCGCCCACCTCGATTTTGGGACGCGTCCCCCAGACTTCTCGAATTTCCAGATGCCCGCCGTTTTGCGTTTGCGTGCGGCCAGTCTCGAACTCAATTCGGTACTTGAAACGTTTGGCCAGGAAGCTCGTGTCACAGGCGGCCGACGCGGCTTGATCGTCTTTCGACCCCCACCACCGCTTCAGCACGCTGTCGCCCGTGCCAAAATAGTTGCCGCCGAAGCCGTCTCCGCCCCCGGCCGGATAGAAACTCACGTGCGGCCAGCCGCGGTATCCCATCGGCAAGATGAGGGTGAAGGTGCCGCTCCCCTTGTCGACGACGGTCGACTGGATTCTGAGCGACGCGCTTCTCCCGTTCTCGGCGTCCATGGCAGTGGTATAGGCGGCTACCATGGCCCCGTCGTGCGACTTGAGCGTGTATTCTCCCCGGATCCAGTAGCGATTACCGGGCGTAAACGTCTCGGCGGTGCCGCGGATTTCCAGGATCGAAATGTTGTCGCCGTCCAGGAAACGGGTCGCCCCCTGCTCGAACTTGACCACGTGGGGAAACTCGGAAGCATCGGGCTCCTGGGCCGGCGTCGCGGGCGCTTCCTCGTTTGAGGCTGCGCGGGCCTCGGTCTTTGCGCTCTGGACGAACGCCGGCAAGACGACCAGCGCAAGCAGGGCGAGAACGAACATCGATCGGGCGGAGACGGACGGCGCGAACCGGTCTTCAAGAATCATTTGAATCCTCGCTTTCAGTGAAAGAGAACGCAGAAGAGGACTGGCGGGCAGCAGCCGCGCGCCGACGCCAGACTCGCCGAGTGACTCGGCCGCTTTCAACAGGACTTCGGCATAGCACTTCATGCGATCGGGGAAGGACCAACGGACCCAAGCGTCGCAGCATAGGTCTTCCGCCTCGTGAATCTGCCGACGAAGAAACTAGACCAGCGGATTCCACCAGTAGATCGTCGAAACAATCAGCTCGACCGCGCGGACCCAATGGTCGCGTCGCCGCAAATGGGCCAACTCGTGAGCCAGAATCAGCAACAGGGACGTGTCGTCAAGCTGGGCCGCCAGCCGCATCGGCAAAACGATCGTCGGACGACGGCCAGTCCACGACACGAAGGGCCACCACACGAAGGGTACGTCGACGCTCTCGACGTACCGCACGTCGGGCACGCCGCGGACGCCGAGCCGGCCGCCGACGGTCCGAGCCAGCCGCCGCAATCGCTCCGACCCCGGCAACGTGTCTCGTAACCTGCGCTCGAAACGTACAATTCGCGTCACGGCGATCCCAGCGCACAGCGCAGAACCTCCCAGCCACAACCAGCAGAGGACCGGTCGACCGTCTTTCCAGGACACGCGCATGGCGCTCGCCACCTGATGCTTCGTCGAACTGGCCGCCGATACCTGCGGGTTCGCTTGAGCCGCCGGCCGGTCGATGAACCGAGGGCCTTGCTCGGGCTTCGGCTCGCCGAACTGAGGAATCTCCGCGAGGACCTCGCCGCCCGCGCCTGCCGAATCGGGCGTTCCGGTATCATGCCAGTTGAGCCGCACCACGGGCGGCGCAACAAGCCTCAGAAGCACCACCAGCCAGAGAACGTGCGCGACCGGTGGGTTACGCCAGACGCGCGTCAGTGCGTAGACCAATACCGATAGCACGAGCGCGGCAACCACGTTGTGCCCGACGATCGTAAGCAGATCGTTCATCATGTGGCGGCCATCATTTCGTGTACTTATTAAGCAACTTACGGATCTCTGCGGCTTCCTTAATGCTGAGCCGTTTTTGATCGATGAGCTTCATGATCAAGGGCGCGATCGAGTCGCCCCCCAGGCGCGCCACGAGCGTTTCTAGTTCTTGACCAAGCACGTCGGCTTGCGAGGAGGTGGCGGAGAAGACGTGGGCGAACGCACTGCGGTCGCGGGCCACGAGCCCTTTGCGCTCCAACCGCTGCAGGAACGAGTGCACCGCGGCGAACTCCGACTCGGCCCCATCCGGGTAGATGGCTTCGGTGATCGCCTTGGCTGTCAACGGCCCGGCCGCCCACAGCGCCTTTAGCACGGCCAGTTCGGCGCCCGTGACCGCATGAGGTTTCTTAACCACGACCAATCCTTTCCTTCATAAGCAGTGTGCCTATTTATAGGCAATATGCTTATGAGCGTCAAGTCGGGGCCAAGACGCTATCGCGTTGACTGCACGGAAGCACGCCGCGGCGGAACATGCGGCCTGGACGTCTGGGCCACCCCAAGCGCCTTCAGCGGCCGCTCCTCCGGGATAGCACGGCGGCCCGGCTTCTGATAGGGTTGGCGGTCTTGTGACGCAAGCGAACTCGGACCAATTCAAAATCGCCATTGTCGGCGGCGGCATCGTAGGCTCGGCGACCGCCTATCACCTCGCGCCCGTCTGGGGAGACTCGCTCGTGGTGCTGGAAGCCGAAGACCGGCTGGCGGCCCATCAGACGGGCAACAACAGCGGCGTCGTCCATTCGGGCCTGTACTACAAGCCCGGCTCGCTGAAGGCCAAGAACTGCGTCCAGGGGCGCGAAGAGTTGTATCGTTTTTGCGCCGAGAATGGAGTGGCGTGCGAGCGCTGCGGCAAGATTGTCGTGGCGGCCGATGCAGCGGAGATACCCGCGCTGGACGAGATTGAACGCCGTGGCCGGGCCAACGGCCTGATCGGCCTCGAGCGACTCACGGCCGAGCAGTTGAAGGAGCACGAGCCGCACGTGGCGGGCGTCGCGGGCCTGTTTGTCCCCGAAACAGGAATCGCCGACTATGTGCAAGTCACCGAAACCTACGCACGGCTGGCCGCCGAGCACGGCGCGCAGGTGCGCACCCACTGGACGTTCACCGGTTGCCAGCGCCGCGCCGACGGACTGGTGCTTGAGACAAACCACGGCCCGCTGCACGCCGCCCACCTGATCAACTGCGGCGGCTTGCAGGCCGACCGCGTGGCCCGGCTCTGCGGCGTCGATCCGGGCCTGCGGATCGTGCCCTTTCGCGGCGAATACTACCATCTCGCCCCCGGCCGCGAGCACCTGGTGCGGAACCTGATTTACCCGGTGCCCGATCCCCGGTTTCCGTTTCTGGGGGTCCATTTCACGCGGATGGTCCGCGGCGGAATCGAAGCCGGCCCTAACGCAGTGCTGGCCTTCAAACGCTACGGCTACACGCGCGCCAGTTTTTCGCTGCGAGACACGCTCGACATGGCCACCTACCTCGGCCTCTGGCGAATGGCCGGCCGCTACTGGAAGACGGGCCTGGGGGAGTTCCACCGCTCCTGGAGCAAGGCGGCGTTCGTCCGCGCGCTACAGAAACTGATGCCGGAGTTGACGGCCGAGGATATCGTGCCGGCCGGCGCGGGGGTGCGCGCGCAGGCTCTCGCTCCGGCGGGGAACCTGGTCGACGATTTTCACATCGTGCCGGCCGAGCGGATGATCCACGTGCTCAACGCGCCCTCCCCCGCGGCCACCGCCTCGCTGAGCATCGGCCGCACGATCGCCGAGCTGGCGAACAAGAACTTCTCCGCATAGGCCAGTTAGCGACGGTTAGAACTGCCGTCCTCGACGCTTCGCAGCGGGCGGCCTGGCGGGCGGAGGATTGGCAGGACGCGGATCGGCGCCGTCGAGATCGTCATCCGGGGCGGGCGCGGGTTCTTCGACTGCCATGCCGAAATGGCTGCTGAGCTTGTCCGCATTCGCGTCTGGCTGCGCCAAGGCCAACTCCGCTAGCGCCACGTCGGTCTTGCCCAGGCTGCCGTACTGGTAACCCAGCAAGAGGTGACCCTCGCGCCGCTCGGGGTGAAACTCGACGAACCGCTCCAGGGTGCGCAGGTGGACGGCGAACCGCAGGGAAGACGCGAAATACTTGCCGTAGTCGCGGGCGAACTTGTCCCAGTTGTATTCCGGCGCGCTGGCCAGCACGCCCGACAGGGCGTCTGCCGCCGCTTCGTAGTTCGCGAGTCCGAAATGGGCCTGCACCAGAAGCAGCCATGCGTCGCCGTGATCGGGCGTCTGATCGAGCACGCCGTTGAGCCGGTCGATGGCCGCCTCGTAGCGTCCGGCTTTGAAAAGCACCAGCGCCGCGTCGAAGAGCGCCTCCGCCGATGCGGGTCCGGCCGTATACCTTGCCAAGAAGGAAGGGCTCGTAGCGTTCGCTTCCACGGCGTTGGGCAGCGCGATGCTGGGGTCGCCCGGATAAACGGGCCGGTAGACATATCCGTTGGCAGACGTGGCGATCGTCTGATGGCCGATCGGCTGGCGGGCCAGGACCGGGCTCGGCCAAAATCCCCAGTACGCTGCGACCGAAATCGGATCAAGCGGACCGGGGCCGGGAGGCGGGGCGACGACGGTCGTTCCGCGCGGACCGGCATAGAGCGTGCGGCCGACTATGGGTTGCCCGAGCACCGAGCTGGCAAAGCCGGTCCACGCGAGCGCCACGAGACCCGCCGCCGCACGGCGCGCGTCTCGGCCACTTAAAGACTTAAGCACGGCCACCATCCTTTGTTCGACGTAGCGCGAGCCCTGATTTCATCGCTTGTCGAGCAACCGAAAGTATATCGCTGCCGCGCAGGCGGGGCAAAGTCGCCGGGGCGCCCCATCAGGTAATTGCTTCGTCATGGAAGCCCATACCCCGGCGCCCATCTGGTGACCTTGGTCGACGGGTGCATTACAATGACCATTCGGTAGGCCCCGCCTGGAAGGGCTGCGCTCGTTTGGGTTTCCGCGCAGCCTGCAAGAACTCCCCCATGCCGGTATCAGGATAAGAAACCTTGGCGGATGCGGTCGAGGCGACGATGTTCCGTACCTGTGTGATCGTTACGCTCTTGCTGATCGGAGCTGGCTCCTCTTTTGCCGACGCCCCCAAGGTTTCGTTCGATGACGACGTTCGGCCGATCTTTCGTGCCCACTGCTCGGGCTGTCATGGCGACGCGATTCACAAGGCCGAGCTCGACCTCACGTCGCCTTCGACGTTGCTGAAGGGGGGCGAATCGGGGGCGGTTGTCACGCCAGGGAAACCGGAAGACAGTCCGCTTTACCTCAAGGTCCGCGACCATGAAATGCCCCCCGACGACAAGCCGCCGCTGGCCGACGACGAAATCGAAACGATCCGCCGCTGGATCGCCGAAGGGGCGGGTGGCGATGACGAAAGGCCTTCTGCCGGTCCGACGCAGCACGACGTGATTCCGATCATGCTCCGCCGCTGCACCTCCTGTCACGGCCTACGCAGGCAGGAGGGGAACCTCGACCTGCGCAACAAAGCCGGAATGCTCCGCGGCGGCAAGTCGGGGCCGGCCGTGGTCCTAGGTAAGCCGCAAGAAAGCCTGCTTCTGGAGAAAATGCGGTCGGGCAAAATGCCGCCGCCAGATCGGCTCGTCGAAGCCAGCGTCAAGCCGGTCGATCCGTCGGAAATGGACGTCGTCGCCCGCTGGATCGCCGCCGGTGCCCCGGAAGTCGAAATCGAGCCGGACGTCGCCAGCGAGGCGGGCGATTTACTCGTCAGCGACAAGGACCGCGATTTCTGGGCCTTCCGTCCGCCGCAACCCACGTCTCCGCCGGACGTGCGAAACGCGGATCGGGTTCGCAACTCGATCGACGCGTTCGTCTTGCAGAAACTGGAAGAGAAAGGTCTCTCCCTGTCGGCCGAAGCCGATCGGCTCACTCTGCTGCGCCGCGCCTCGTTCGATCTCACCGGCATGCCCCCGGAGCCAGACGAAGTAGAGGCGTTTCTGGGCGATCGCTCGCCGACCGCCTACGAGGCGCTGGTCGATCGGCTGCTCGCTTCGCCGCGCTACGGCGAGCGGTGGGGCCGTTACTGGCTTGATCTGGCCGGTTATGCCGACTCGGAAGGGAAACGCGAGCAGGATCTTCCGCGGCCGCACGCCTGGCGCTACCGCGACTACGTCATCCGGTCGCTGAACGCCGACAAGCCGTACGACCAGTTTCTCGTCGAACAGGTGGCCGGCGACGAGCTGGCCAATTGCGAGATCACGTCCGAGATCACGCCGGAGATGTACGATCAGGTCGTAGCGACCGGCTTTTTGCGGATGGCACCCGACGCGACCTGGGCCAACATTACGGGCTACGTCTCCGACCGGCTGGAGGTGATTGCCGACGAGATCGACGTGCTTGGCTCGGCGGTGATGGGCTTGAGTCTGAAGTGCGCCCGCTGCCACAGCCACAAGTTCGACCCGATTCCGCAGCGAGATTACTACCGCCTGTTGGCCGTCTTCAAAGGGGCATACGACGAATACGACTGGCTCAAGCCCGACGTCCGCGCCGGTCTCGGTCCGGTGAGCCAGGATGTACAGCCCGGCCGCCTTCTGCCCTTCGTCAGCTCGGCCGAGCGGCAGGCGTGGGAAGCGCATAACGGCGAGATTCAACGAGCCATCGAAGCGCTGCGTGCCTCACTGGCAGAGCTGAAGTCGTCCCCCGACGTCCAGGCAGGCGAGTTGGAAAGCAGGTCGAAAGAGATTCAAGATCAAATCAAGGCGCTCGAAGGTCAGTTTTGGCCCGAGCCCCAGATTCAGGCGCTCTGGGACCGGGGGGAGCCGTCGCCCACCTACGTTTATCGTCGGGGCGACCCATTGTCACCGGGCAAGCTCGTGGGACCGGGCGTGCCGTCGGTGTTGACCGACGGGCGGACGCCATTTCACGCCGAGCGGCCTTGGCCCGGCGCCAAGCCGACCGGCCGCCGCCTGGCCTTCGCCCGTTGGCTCGTGCAGCCCGACCAGCCGCTTACGGCGCGAGTGATGGTCAATCGGCTGTGGCAGCATCATTTTGGCCAGGGGCTCGTTAAGACGCCCGGCAATTTCGGCAAAGCGGGTACGCCTCCGACGCACCCAGAACTGCTCGACTGGCTGGCTCGCGAATTCGTCAACCGCGGTTGGAGCCTGAAAGCCATGCACCGCCTGATGATGACGAGCGGCGCCTACCGGCAGTCGTCAAGTGTCGCCCCGGAGCACCAGACGCTCGATCCCGACGGCGCCCTCTACTCGCGGATGCCGTTGACGCGGCTCGACGCCGAATCGGTCTACGACACGCTTCTGCTCGTCGCGGGACGGCTGGACGAGTCGCGGTTCGGTCCGGCCGACTCGGTGCAGGTGCGGGCCGACGGCCTGATCACCCCCACACCGACCGCCCGAGGCTGGCGGCGGCTGGTCTACGTGCAGCAGATGCGAAAACGGCTCCCCACGCATCTCGAAGCCTTCGATTATCCGCAGATGAACCCGAACTGCCTGGAGCGAATTGATTCGACGGTCGCCCCGCAAGCCCTCTACCTGATGAACAACGGCATGATCGACGATCTGGCGGACCGGTTCGCCGCGCGCGTCCGGGCTGAGTCGGGCACGGAACCGGCACGCCAGATCGAACGGGTCTACCTGACGGCGCTCAGCCGCCGCCCGAGCGAGGAGGAACGGGAGAGCGGCCTATTGGCGCTCGCTCGCCTGACCTCGCGGTGGGCCGAAGTGACCGATCGTGACGCGGCTGCCCAGAAGTCGCTTGCCACCTACTGCCACGCCGTGATGAATTCGGCCAGTTTCCTTTACGTCGACTGAACGCCATGAGAAGAGCAGAATCGGTAGCGCGCTTGGACAGACCTTACGCGATCCCGCCTCGGCGACAGTTTCTGGAGGGCATCGCCGGCGGCGTGTTTGGCGCCGCCTTGAGCTGGCTTGTGGCCAACGACGAGGGCCGGTCGCTGGCGGCTTCCGCGGGTTCGCCGGTCGACCTCAGCCCCCGGCCGCCGCACGCCCCGCCCAAGGCAACCTCGGTTATCCACCTGTTTATGAACGGCGGCCCGAGTCAGATGGATCTTTTCGATCCAAAACCGACGCTCGACAAGCACCACGGCGAGTCGTATTTCGACAAAATCGCCGGCGAGGTTGAAAACCCGCAGAGCGCCGGCGCGCTGATGCGCAGCCCGTTTAAGTTCGCCCAGCACGGGCAGTGCGGCATGTGGATCTCCGACGCCTTGCCCCACCTGGCCGGCTGCGCCGACGACATCGCGCTCGTCCGTTCTCTCTATACGACCAACTTGACTCACGAGCCGGCCGTCTACCTGATGCAAAGCGGCAAGATGGCCCCCGGCCGGCCGGCGCTGGGTTCGTGGGTGGTGTTCGGCCTGGGAAGCGAAAACCAGAACCTCCCCGCCTACGTCGTGCTCGATGACCCGCTCGGTCTCCCTATCAACGGCGTGGAGAACTGGCAGTCGGGTTTTCTCCCCCCCGTTTTCCAGGGAACCCGCTTCCGCTCGACCGGCTCGCCCGTGTTGAATTTGCGGCCCGACAACGAGCGGCCCGCCGACGTGGTGCGCATCGAACGGGAGTTGCTCGGCGAGCTCGACCGCATCCACAAGCAGGGCCGCCCGGGACAACCCCGGCTCGACGCCCGCATCGCCAGCTACGAACTGGCGGCCCGCATGCAGCTCGCGGCCAGCGACGCGCTCGATTTGGCGCACGAACCGGCGGCCGTGCAAGAGATGTACGGCGTCGGGCGCGAGCCGACCGATTCCTACGGGCGCCGCTGCCTGATCGCCCGGCGGCTGGTCGAGCGGGGCGTGCGGTTCGTGCAGCTCTACATCAACGCGCAAATCTGGGACAACCACACGGGGCTGGTGACCGACTTGAAAGCGGCCTGCGAGCGGACCGACCAGCCGATCGCGGCGCTTTTGCGCGATTTGAAGCAGCGGGGCCTGTTCGAGAGCACGCTCGTGGTTTGGGGGGGCGAGTTTGGGCGGCTTCCGATCGCCCAATTGCCGCCCGACAAGGACGAGCGCAAGGCGGGCCGCGACCACAACAAGAACGCCGCCTGCACCTGGTTCGCCGGCGCCGGGATCAAGGCAGGGACGATTCATGGTACGACCGACGAGTTGGGTCTCGCGGCGGTCGACGACCGCGTGAGTGTGCCCGACTGGCACGCCACGATCTTGCACCTGCTGGGCCTGCCGCACGACGAGCTTTATGTGGAGATCAACGGCCTTAAGGAGAAGCTCACCGGCGTGAACGAAGCGCGGGTGGTGAGCGAAATTCTGGCGTGAGGGCCCGAGCGGCTCACCGGCGCGGCTTGGGCCGGTATCGCCGGGTTCGTTCCCTTCGGCCAGCGATATTTGGCGGAACGGCCTGGGCCATTGGTCAAGTAGTGTCCCCCGCTGCTCGGTTTAACGGTCACCGTCCACGTCCTGTGCCCGAAGACGCCGCTTCTACGTTATCCATTCAGCGGCGCCACGGCCAACGGCTCGTGCACCGGGCCGTCAGGCTCCAGCTCGCTCGAAAAAACAACCACTTCATCGACGCTGCCGACACCGCCGGCGAAGTCGGCCTGCCGTGCGATCAGCTCACCCAGCTCACGCACGTCGCGGTCGCCGCGCACGCGACCCAACGTCAGGTGCGGCCGAAAGCGGCGGTTCTCGCGGCGAAAACCGATCTCTCCCAGGGCCCGGTCGATCGCTGCCTGCAGCGCGACGAACTCCTCTTCGCCCCGACTGACGCCCAGCCAAACCGTGCGCGGCCGGCCGGCGGCCGGGAAGGCGCCGGCGCCGTGCGCCTCAAATTCAAACGCCGGAAGCTCGCTCACGGCCCGGCTCACCGCCTCGCACACCGCGGGGATTTCCTTGAGATCAACCTCCCCCAGGAACTTCAGCGTGAGGTGCATGGCTTGCGGTTTGACCCAGGTCACCTTGGCGTCCGTGCCCTGCAGCCGACTGATGAGTTGCGCCGCCCGCGAACGAACCTCGGGCGATATTTCGACGGCCACGAACGTTCGCAATGATCGTGTCACGGGCTTCCCCCGGCGGTGTCGATGACTCGTTAGAAAGCCAGCATCCGGCGGTACTCTTCCAGCCGGGTGTCGACGTGGGAGCGGTCGATCTGTCGCATCCGCTGCAAACTGAAGTCTTCCACGTTGAAGCTTGCGACAACCGTGCCGTAGGCGAGCGCCTTCTTCAGCGTCTGGGGCTCGACCCTGCCGCATTCCGCCAGGTAGCCCATCATCCCGCCGGCAAAGCTGTCGCCGGCGCCCGTGGGGTCGAGCACTTGCGCGGTGGGGTACGCCGGCATCACGTAAGTTTCGTCGCGGCTGAAGAACATCGCCCCGTGCTCCCCTTTTTTGATGACGACAAACTTCGGGCCCATCTCGCGAACCTTGTGCCCCGCTCGCACGAGGTTTTCGTCGTCCGTGAGCAACCTCGCCTCGCTGTCGTTAAGCACGATTCCGTCCAGCCGCTTCAAGAGGGCGAGCAACTCGTCGTGCTGGATGTTGATCCACAGGTCCATCGTATCGGCCACGCAGAGCTGGGCGTCGGGAACTTGCTCGAGCACGCGCAGTTGCAGGGTCGGCGAACCGTTGGCAAGAAACAAGAACCGGCTGGCGCGGAACGCCTCGGGCAGCTTGGGGTTGAAATCACCGAAGACGTTCAGGTGCACCTCCAGCGTCTCGCGGTCGTTCATGTTGGGGAGATATTTTCCCCGCCAGCGGAACGTTTTGGCCCCCGGAATGACCTCCAGGCCCGACGTGTCGACCCGTCTCGAGGCCAAAAGGTCGGTGTGCTCGCCGGGCCAATCTTCGCCCACGACTCCCACCAGACGCACCGGCGTGAAATAGCTGGCGGCGTAGGAAAAATAAACAGCCGAGCCGCCCAGGACGTCGTCGCGCCGATCGGTGGGGGTTTCGACGCTATCCAGGGCGACGGAGCCGACGACGAGCAGAGGCATGCTTCTACCTTCGGGATGCAAAGCCCAAAGTCTAAGGTTTTCGGCCTAGCGCGGGTAGGTCTCGGGGTCTTAAGACTCCCTTTCCGGTTCCAGTGGCCGGTCGACGATCAGAAACTCCCGCACCACCCGCCCGCCGATGAGGTGCTCCTGGATGATTCGCTCCAGAACGGGCGGGTCGCAGTCGGCGTACCACGCCCCCTCCGGATAGACGACGGCGATCGGCCCCCCGGCACAGATCCGCAGGCAGGCGGCCTTGGTGCGATAGATGCCGCCCCGGTCGGCCAGCTTCAGCTCTTTTAACCGCGATTTCAGGTAGTCCCACGACGCCTGCATGCGCTTCTTGCTGGCGCATTCAGCACGCTCCGTATCGCAGCAGAGAAAAATGTGCCGCGTGAGCGAACCGACGCCCAGGCTTTCGGCGATGTCGCGCAGCTTGTGCAAATCACGTTCGGATGGAGGTTCCATGGTCGGTGTTCGGGGCACAGTGGCACGAAAACACCAGCATACGCAGCCCTGCCGCTTGAGGCCAACCGTGTTAGAATCACGGCGATTCCGGGGTGATTTTGTGGTCGATCGGCGGAGTCGGAACCGTGGACGGCTTGCGCAACCTGACGTATGTGGAGCAGATGTGGCGAAGTGTGATCGGCAAGGTCGCCGGGAAGCTGCCCGACATCGGCGTCAGCATCGTCATTTTGCTCGTGTTCTGGCTCCTCGGAACGTTGCTTGACCGCTTCATCCGCCGGCTGGGAACACAAGCCAAGATCAACCCCGACATTCTTTCGCTGCTGTCGTGGAGCGGCAAAGTCACCGTTCTGGCGGTCGGCGTCGTGACGGCCTGCGGAACGGTGGGCATCGACATGGGCGCCTTGCTCGCCGGCTTAGGGCTGACAGGATTCGCCATCGGGTTCGCGCTGAAGGACATCATTTCCAACTGGCTGTCCGGGATCTTGATCCTGGTCTACGAGCCTTTTCGCCGGGGCGATTACGTGAGCATCGCCAACGCGCCGGGACTAGAGGGGACGGTTGTCGCCATCGACTTTCGCTACACCAGCCTGGAGAAAGAGGGCAAGCTCGTGCTGGTTCCCAACGCCAATTTGTTCGTTAAAGAGATCATCGTGATGCGCCCGCCAAGTGGTCCCGACATCGCGTGACGGGGGAGCCCGTCGCAACGCGACACCTTCTCCGCCGCCGAGCGCGAGCCACTTAAACGTAATCGTGATCTCATCCGTAAAAATCGTTGCGGCGGCTGTAACCGCTAGTTATCCTCCAAAGATAGCGTTCTTTTCGGCGATTTCGTTCGTCCGCAAGCTCGCTGCGCCGGGCCACCACCATTGGGCAAGGGCGTCGCTTCCGCCGCTTCCAGGGGCTGGGGGATGGTTGCGCTCGGGGTGGGGAGGCAAGCGGTGCGCGACGGTTGTAACTGACCTCGGGAATACAGAAATGTCGGTGGGTGAACCAACCTCAGGCGTAAACGATCGGTCGCTGGCGCGACGTTTTAAGCAGCGCCGCCTAACGAAGCAGTCTCGCCGCAAGCCAACTCGCCGGCTTCTTGGCTGGGAGTCGCTGGAAGACCGTTGCTTGCTCGCGGGGACGAGCTTCGCCGTTCCTCCAAACGACCCCTTGTTTCCGCAACAGTGGAACCTGCAGAACACGGGGCAGACGGGTGGAACGCCGGGCGCCGACATCAATGTAACGCCCGTTTGGGCGCAGGGCGACTTGGGTCAGGGGATCACCGTTGGCGTGGTCGACTCAGGCGTTTATTTTGCCCATCCCGATTTGGTCTCGAATTACCGCTCGGACCTTAGCTTCAACTTCTTTAACAACACGCCAGACCCGACTCCTCCGCTGAGCCCGCTGTTGACCGCCGCGGGCTCCGGGCTTCCCGCGGATTTTCAGGGGGGCGAAGATAGCCACGGAACGGCGGTGGCCGGCATCATCGCTGCTTCGGGGAATAATGGCATCGGCGGCACGGGAATCGCGCCCGACGCCCAATTCGGCGCGGAACGCGTCGTCACCACGGATCCCAGTGGCAACCTCGTTCAAGGTGGTACGGCTCAACAATTAGACACGCTGACGTCCAAAGCGCTGGGATTCCAGAATCAGAAGATCGATGTCTACAACAACAGTTGGGGAGGCGCTGGTCAGATAACCGGTGGTACTTTGGGGGTTCCTGCCCCGCTCACGATCGCCGCCATGCAGAAAGGGGCGATCGGCATACCCACGGCCAATCCTGCGGTGCCGGCTGGCCGCGGCGGTCTCGGCAATATCTATGTCTTCGCCGCCGGCAACAGCGGGCAATCGTTCGGCAATACGAACAACGAGCCCGAGACGGCCTCTCGCTTTGCGATCACGGTCGCCGCCCTCGGCGACGACGGAAAACAGGCCCTGTACTCCAACCCCGGTGCCTCGGTGTTGGTGAGCGCTCCGGGTGGTCATGACTTCATCGGCGCCGCCGACGAGGTTGGCATCCCCACGACCAGCGTTCTTGCGGAGCCGGATCCCAACAATCCGGGCTCCATGATGTATGTTCCGACGTATACCGATGCTTCCAATCTGGGCATGAACGGCACGTCGGCGGCCACTCCGGCGGTCTCGGGCGTCGTGGCCTTGATGTTGTCCGCCAACCCGAACCTCTCCTGGCGGGACGTGCAGCAGATTCTGGCCGAGACGGCGACGAAGAACGATCCGACCGACCCGGGCTGGTTTAACGACGGCTACGGCTACACGTCCGACGGGGCCATCGTGCCCGTTGATTCTTCAGGGCACTACGCGGGCACCGCCCCCTTGCCAGCCGGGGTGACCGTCTCGCCCTTTCACGTCAACGACAAATACGGCTTCGGCCTGGTGAACGCGGCGGCGGCCGTCAATCTCGCGAGAGACTGGACGCCTCTTCAGCCGGACGACAGCGTCAATCCCGTGACGTCAGGGCTGGTCAACGTCAGTCAGGCCATCCCCGACGGCGTGGCCGGGGGGGTAAGCAGTCAGGTTACTTTCACGGGTGGGCTGCACGTCGAGCGAGCCGAAGTCACCTTGAATATCACCCATCCGCAGCGAGGCGACATCGAGGTGATCCTCACCTCGCCGAATGGGACGCGCTCGATCTTGCAGACGTCTCGAAGCTTCAAAACGGCGAACGGTGATACCACCTTCGACTTGGCCCTCGATAACAGCGGCAACCTGATACCGGCGGCGAACTACACCAACTGGTCCACGTCCACCGTGCAGGACTGGGGAGAATCATCGGCCGGCACCTGGACGGTGACCGTCGCTGATGAGGACTTTAATGGCCAGGCAGGCACGTTCGATTCGTTTCAACTGACGCTCTACGGCACCCCCGATTACGCGCCGATTGCCCAGGATCTATCGCTCAACACCCAGCAAAATACGCCGGTGTCGGTCAACCTGCTGAGCCACGCCTACGATACGGACGGCACGTATACCATCGCGCCGGGTTCGCTCAGCATCGTCTCGCAGCCGGCCAACGGAAGCGTTTCTGTCGACCCGCAAACCGGCCAGGTCGTCTACACCCCGAATTTTTACTTCTCCGGCACGGATACCTTCACCTATCTCGTGAAGGACACCAAGGGGGTCGCCTCGCGCACGGCCACGGTGACGATCAACGTCAACCATGTCAACCAGGCGCCGGTGGCAAATGACGATACGGCGTCCACCACCTACAGCACGCCGGTGGCGATCAACGTTCTGGCCAACGACACGGACCCCACCGGGACGTTCGTCCCCTCCACGGTGACGATCGTGAATCAACCCAGTTTCGGCACCGCCACCATCAACCGTTCGACCGGCGTCATCACTTACACGCCGGGTCCGAATTTTACGATCAACGATTCGTTCACGTACACGGTCAGCGACAGCAACGGCCTGACTTCGAACCAGGCAACCGTCACCATCAATCTCACGCAGCCCGCGCCCGTGGCGAACAACGTGGTGCAACCCGCCGCGAATGAGAACGTCACGCAGCAGGTAAACGTACTGGCGCAGGTCACGGGCAGCGCTAATCCGAGCAGCGTGACGGTGATTACTCAGCCCCAGTTCGGCACCACCAGCGTCGACCCGGTGACGGGCACGATCTCCTACACGCCCGAAGCGAATTTCTTCGGCACCGACAGCTTCACCTTCGCGGTGAGGAATTTTCAGGGCGCGCTGTCGAACACGGCCACCGTGCTGCTCACCGTGCTGGCGCAAGGCATGCCCCTGGCGCTCAATCATGAATTTGTGCTGATGCCGGGGGCGTCCGTCATTACGGGTATCCGCGCTTTGGATAATCCTGCGGGAACCAGCACCCTTACGGCGCAGCTCGTCACGCCAACGGCGCTTGGCACCGTGATTCTCAACCCGGATGGTTCGTTCACTTACATTCAAGGCCCCGGGTTCCACGGACTCGATCAGTTTGCTTACCAGGTCAGCAACGGCACCGCCGTGAGCAACGTGGCGGTCATCCGCCTGGTCAGCCCCAACTTCCACTTTGTCGAAAGACTGTACCAAAGCGTGCTCAACCGGGTGGGGAGCGACGCCGACCTGCTCGGCTGGACGGCGCGCCTCGACGCGGGAGAATCTCGCAGTCAGGTGGCCATGAGCTTCCTGAATTCGGCCGAATATCAAAGCGATCTGATCAACAGCGTCTACGAGCAGTTGCTCAAGCGGCCGGTCGATGGCGGGGGGCTCCTCTTCTGGCTTGGTGAAATGCAACTGGGTGTTCCCATCGAGACGATCATGATTTCCATCGCCTCCTCGCCGGAATACTTGGCCTTGCACGGCAACACCACCCAGGGCCAAATCGCCGGCTTCTATCAGGACTTTTTAGGACGCGCCGGATCGCAGTCCGACATCCTCTTCTGGGCCGGCCAGGTTGCGGCGGGCACGCCCCCGGCGAGCGTCGCCGCCTCGTTCGTGAACAGCACCGAGTATCGAAACGACCTGATCACCGGCTACTACGTCAACTATCTCGGCCACACACCCGATCTGGGCGGGCTGCGCTATTGGTCGTCGCTCCTGGCGGCCGGATTCTCGCGCACCACGGTTCAGACGGGCATCCTCGCCAGCGGCGAGTATTTCAGCCAGTCTTGACAAAAAATGGCCTCTCGGCTCCCATAGCTGCCCGAAGGATCAGCCATGAGGGATGAACAGGGCTAGGGCAGGAAGCCCGTATCTTCCCTTCTCGATTCTCTTTGACCAAGGATGGTCCCCATGCAGCACAGCCCAACGCTCGACAGCCTGCTTGCCGCGCTGCCGACGATTCCGTTGCAGCACCCGCCAGGGAGCCCGCTCTACGATCTCCTGAAGCAGCTTGCCCGCCGCGAAGTCGAGACCCTCTTCAGGTCCGACGACGGCAAGCCCCAATTCGGCCCGTTCGGCCCCTTGGCGTTCCCCTACGAATCGATGGGAGCCGTCGACTCCCTGAATCTGTTTGATCTCGACGAACTGATCCTCTTCAGCTTCTACTGGCGTAACCGCCAGCGATATCGTCGCGTGGCCGACATCGGGGCGAATATCGGGCTGCACTCGATCGTCATGGCCCGCTGCGGGTTCGAGGTGCGATCTTACGAGCCCGACCCTCGGCACTTCCGCCTGCTCAAACGCAACCTGGCCGCCAACGCATGCGCCGCGGTCACGCCAGTCAACGCGGCCGTCTCGCGAGAGTCGGGCAGAATGGAATTCGTCCGCGTGCTGGGAAACACGACGGGAAGCCATCTGGCCGGCGCCAAACCGGCCCCTTACGGCGATCTGGAGCGCTTTCCCGTGGACGTCGCGGCCTTCGCGCCGGTGCTTCAGTGGGCCGACCTCGTAAAGCTCGACGTCGAGGGACACGAAGCCGAGATCATACTGGGCACCACCCGCGAGCATTGGCTAGCCACCGACGCCGTGCTGGAGATCGGCAGCGAGGCCAACGCGCGGGCCGTCTTTGACCACCTTTGGCCGCTTGGCGTGGGCATGTTCTCGCAGAAGCAGGGGTGGGCGTCCGTTGACGATCGCTCGATGATGCCGACCAGCTACCGGGACGGCTCGCTGTTCGTTACTTGCCGGACGGAAATGCCCTGGAACGAGCCGGCCGCGCCGGCGCAGCGCAAGGCGTCGTAGCCGGACGAGCGCATGCCCCATCTTCCGCGACGTATCGTGATCTCCGCCACCAGCGACATCGGCCGCGCTTTGGCGGTCAATTGGCTGGCTGCCGGATGCGAGGTGCATGGCACTTACCGCACGCCGGGAGCGACCGTCGATGAGCTGACCAACGCCGGAGCCGGCGTTTTGCGTTGCGATCTGGCCGACGCAGCTTCGATTCGCGGCGCCGGCGAAGAATTGCGGCAACGTGCGCCCGACTGGGACGTGCTCGTCCTGGCGGCGGGAACGATCGAGCCGATCGGCCCCTTTGCGGAGTGCGACTTCGACCAGTGGTCGACGTCGGTGCAGGTGAATTTCACCGGGCAGATGCATTTGCTGCGCGAGTTGTTGCCGGCTCGTCGGAGAGGCGGAGAACCGCTGGCCCTGTTCTTTGCCGGAGGCGGCACAAACAACGCCACCGTCAACTACTCGGCCTACACGCTGGCGAAAGTTGCGCTGATCAAGGCCGTGGAGCTGCTGGCAGCCGAGATGGGCGATTGCCGGTTTTCGATCGTCGGACCCGGCTGGGTCAACACCAAAATCCATCAGGCGACCCTCGCCGCCGGCCCGCGCGCGGGCGACGCGTATCACCGCACCCTCGACAAGGTGGCGACGGACGACTGGGTGCCGATGGATCGCGTCGTCGAGTGCTGCAACTGGCTGGTGCAGGCGCCCGGCGAGGTCGTTAGCGGCCGCAATTTCAGCACCGCCTTCGACGCCTGGGGCGACGAGCGCCTCGACAAGCTGCTGCGGAACGATCCGGATATGTACAAACTGCGTCGCGCAGGAAACGGAAGGCTGGCCGCATGAAACTCTCGGATTACGTCGCCTCGTTTCTGGCCGACCAGGGCATCCGGCACGTCTTCGCCATTTCAGGCGGGGCCTCGCTCCACCTGATCCACTCGATCGCGGACACACCGGGGACTTCCTTTGTCTGCCCGCTGCACGAGCAGGCCGGCGCGATGGCGGCCGACGGTTACGCCCGCGTCACGGGCAAACTCGGCGCCGCCCTGGCCACCAGCGGACCCGGCGCCACGAACCTGCTCACTGGCGTCTGCTGCGCCTATTACGACTCGGTCGCCGTGCTGTTCATCACCGGGCAGGTCTCGACTTTCCGGTCGAAAGGAGACACCGGGGTTCGGCAGATCGGGTTTCAGGAAACTGATACGGTCGAAATCTTCGGCCCGGTGACAAAGTATGCCGTGCGAGTCGACCGTCCCGAGCGCATCCGCCACGAGCTGGAAAAAGCCCTGTGGGTCGCCCAGTCGGGGCGGCCGGGCCCGGTGTTGATCGACATTCCGGACGACGTACAGCGGGCTCAAATCGACCGTGCCAGCCTGATCGGTTTCACGCCGCCGCCGCGGGCCGGAAGACGGGCGGAACTGCACGAGGGAGTGGACCGCTGCCGAGAGTGGCTGCTTGAGGCAAAGCGGCCGGTAATCGTTCTTGGCTGGGGCGTACGTCTGGCGGGCGCAGCGGAGGCGGCACGCAAAACCGTCGAGCGACTGGGCGTGCCCGTTGCGCCCACCTGGGCCATGGCCGACTTGCTCCCGTCCAACCACCCGCTTCGGATCGGCACCTTCGGCACGCACGGCACACGGCACGCCAACTTCGCCGTCCAGAATGCCGATCTCATCCTTTCGGTCGGTTCTCGTTTGGACACCAAAGCGACGGGCAGTCCCCCCGCCAGCTTCGCCCGCGAGGCTCGGAAGATTGTCGTCGACATCGACGCCGCTGAGCTGAACAAGTTCCCGCGATACGGCCTGAATATCGATCTGCCCATCGCAGCCGATGCGCGCGAGTTCTTTGAAGCCCTGGACGCCGTCGCCGATCATGGCCCCCCCGTTCAGGACTGGTTGCGACGGATTGAGACCTGGAAACGGCTCTGGCCGGTCTGCCCCGAGGTCTGGCGGGAGGAGCACGACGTCAACCCATATGCTTTCGTCAAGGCGCTGGCGGCCCAATGCGTCGAAGGGGAGACCATCTTCCTCGATACGGGCTGCACCCTGGCGTGGACCATGCAAGCCTTCGACTTCAAAGAGGGCCAGCGGATGTTCCACGATTGGAACAACACGGCCATGGGGTGGGCCCTGCCGGCCAGCATCGGGGCGAGCTTGGCGCTGGGCAGGCGACAGGTTGTCTGCGTGACGGGGGACGGCAGCCTGCAGATGAACATCCAGGAATTGGCCACGGTCGTGCGGCATGACCTGCCGGTCAAAATCTTCCTGCTCAACAATCACGGCCACAGCATGATCCAGCAGACGCAGGACCAGTGGCTAGGCTCGCGGTATCTGGCCTCAAGCGTTTCTGGCGGCCTGGCAGACCCCGATTACGTGGCGATCGCCCAAGCCTATGGACTACGCAGCCTGAGCGCAAACCGCAACGCCCAACTCGACGAAGTCGTCACCGAGGCGATGCGTGCCACGGGACCCGTCTTTTGTCACATCGACGTCCGGCCCGAGCATCGCGTTGTTCCTCAGGTCAAATTCGGCCGGCCGAACGAAGATCCCGAGCCGCTGCTGCCACGGCACGAGTTTCTGGCGAACATGATCGTCAAACCGCTCGACGTGTCGACGCCCCACATCGTGCCGGCGCCGCACATCGCGCCGAGCATCCAGCCAGCTCGCAGTAAGCGGCATAGCAGAGAATGAAATGAACCTCGGAGTCACAGAGAGCGCGGAGAGAAAGTCAAAACGCAAAATGCAAAACCGGGAAATCGGAGGCAAGCGTGGCGAACCCCCATTTCCCGGTGTTGCATTTTGAGTTTTGCATTTCGACCTTCTTTTGCTCGATGACAGTAGCGGGTTACTTGTTATGTCCATCATCGACTCGTCACCACGGATTGGCCGCGAGATCAACCTCCTCGACCATTACCCGCGGTCGAAGCGGCCGATCGACGAACGAGCGGCGCTGGTCACCGACGAACACCGCCGCGTGGCCCGTCAATTCGGCGAGCAGTTCTTCGATGGCGACCGGCTCTTCGGCTACGGCGGCTATCGCTATCACCCGCGGTTCTGGCAGGAGACCGTTCGCCGCTTTCGCGACCATTACGGCTTGCCTGAAGACGCCGCCATCCTCGACGTGGGCTGCGGCAAGGGTTTCATGCTGCACGATTTCAAGGAACTGATGCCCGACGCCACGCTGGCCGGCATCGACATCTCGCAATATGCCTACGATCAGGCGATGCCGAGCGTCAAGCCGGTCTGCCGGGTCGGCTGCGCCACGCGACTGCCGTACGCCGACCACTCGTTCGACCTGGTGATTTCGATCAACACGATCCACAATCTGCCGCTCGAGGGGTGCAAACAAGCACTGCGCGAGATCGAGCGCGTCAGCCGCGGGCGAAGCTTCATCACGGTCGACGCCTGGCGGACTGAAGCCGAGCGCGAGAGGCTCTTGAAATGGATCCTGACCGCGTTGACCTACATGCACGTCGACGACTGGAAGCGGCTCTTCGCCGAAATCGGCTACACCGGCGATTACTACTGGTTCATCCCGGAGTGAAACGTGCAGACCGAGGCCGCAATTCTTGTTGAATTGAACCAGCCCCTCCGGCATGCCACGCTTAAGCTACCCGAGCTGAAACCGGGCCAGGTGCTGGTCGAGGTGGCGTATAGCGGGGTGTGTCACAGCCAGTTGCACGAGGTGCGCGGCCGCCGCGGACCCGATCGTTTTCTGCCTCATACGCTCGGCCACGAGGGATCGGGCACCGTCCTGGAGGTCGGCGAGGGAGTCACGAAGGTTCGCGCGGGCGACCGGGTCGTGCTCACCTGGATCAAGGGACGGGGGGCCGAAGTCCCGTCGACCGTTTACCGCGAAGGCTCAACGGCGATTAACTCCGGCGCCATCAGCACCTTCATGCGGCACACCGTGACCTGCGAAAATCGCCTTGTGCCCCTTGCGCCGGACGTGCCGCTCGCCGAGGCGGCGCTGCTCGGATGCGCGGTGCCGACCGGGGCCGGAATCGTGATCAACGCGGCCAAAATGAATCCGGGGGCCAGCGTGGCCGTGTTCGGCGTCGGCGGCATCGGCCTGAGCGCCTTGCTGGCCGCGCGAATGCTCGACGCCAGTCCGTTGATCGCCGTTGATGTGGTCGATTCAAAACTGGCGGAGGCGATCCGTCTGGGGGCAACGCACGCCGTTAATTCCCGGCAACGTGACCCCCTTTCGGCCATTCTCGATGTGACCGCCGGCAGGGGAGTCGACTACGCGGTCGAGGCCGCCGGGCGTCGGGAAACCATGGAAGCCGCCTTTCGCGCCGTCCGGAATCAGGGCGGCCTGTGCGTCCTGGCCGGCAACCTGCCGCACGGCGAGCAAATTGCCATCGACCCGTTCGATTTGATCCGAGGCAAGCGGATTGTCGGCACCTGGGGGGGCGAAACGCAACCCGACGCAGACATCCCGCGTTTCGTCGACTGGTTTCACGAGGGGCGATTGCCCCTGGCCCAGTTGATCACGCGCGAATACCGGCTCGACCAGATCAATGACGCCCTGGCCGACATGGAGCAGGGGCGCGTGACCCGGGCGCTGGTCAAAATGGCGGCGTAGAGTTTTTAGAGCGTCAAGCTCGGCGGAGCGCTCTACCACGCCTTGGTCCGGTCGATATAATTCCGCAGTGTTTTCGTCAGACCAACGAGGTCAGACCAACGAGTTCGGGAGAGTGTCCATGGAACGTGAATTAACCGATCGGGCGGCTGCCATTCGCCAGCGAATCACCCAACTCAGGGACTCTCTTTGACTTCGACAACAAACGCTCGAAGGCGGCCGAAATTGAAGCCCGCATGGGGCAGCCCGGTTTCTGGGACAACCAGGAGAAAGCCCAAGCCACGGTCGGAGAGCTGAAAGCGCTCGGCGCCATCATCAAACCGATTGGCGAAATGGTCGCCGCCGCCGACGATCTGGCGGTGATGCTGGAGATGGCCGACGAGGACGAGCAAATGGCCGCCGAAGTGCCGGCGGAGCTCGACCGCCTGGAGGCCAAGCTCGACGAGTTGGAACTGAAGGCCCTGCTCGACGGCCCGCACGACGCCAACAGCGCGCTCCTTTCGATCCACGCCCGCGATGGCGGCGTGGATGCCAACGACTGGGCCGAAATGATGCTCCGGATGTACATCCAGTGGGCCCAGAAGAACGGCTACGAAACCGAGGTGCTTGACCGGCAGGACAACGAAGAGGCCGGCATCTCCAACGCCACGATCGCCGTCCGCGGCCCGATGGCCTACGGCTATCTGAAGGGCGAGACGGGGATGCACCGGCTGGTGCGCATCAGCCCCTTCAACGCCGAAGGGAAGCGGCAGACCAGCTTTGCCGCCGTCGATGTTTCGCCAGAGATCAACGAGACGGCGGAAATCGAGATCCGCGATGAGGACGTGCGCGAGGACGTCTTCCGCGCCAGCGGGGCCGGCGGCCAGCACGTGAACAAGACCTCCAGCGCTATCCGCCTCACCCACTTGCCCACCGGCATCGTGGTGCAGTGTCAGAACGAGCGCAGCCAGCACAAGAACCGGGCCACGGCCCTGAAGATGCTGCGGGCGCGCCTGGCGAGGCTCGAGGAAGAGAAGCGTGAGGCGGAGCAGGCAGCCAAATACCAGTCGCAGGCGAAGACCGGATTTGGTTCGCAGATTCGCAACTACTTCCTCCACCCCGATCAGCGCGTGAAAGATGCCCGCACCGGGTACCTGGTAGGCAATTTTCAGAGCGTCCTCGACGGCAATACGCTGCAGGGGTTTTTGGACGCCTTCTTGAGATGGCGCGTGGGCAAGGAAGTGGCGGCCGGCGATTAGGTGACCGGCTCGCTGGTTTAGTCGGCGACGACCTTTTTGCTGACGTAACCGCCTAATCAATTCACGCCGGCCACCCCCGCTGGACTTTACATTTCGACGGCGCGTGAGGTAAAAATGGGGGCTGTCGCCGCCGCCTCCCGGTCCGGGAGGTAGGCGGCTTTTTCGATGTTTAGAGTCTAAGGGTGAGAATGCGCGCGAGTGGCGCCCACGTTGAGGGATACCTCTTCGGTGGCGGCAGAGCCGCAGCAGGGGAGACTGAACATGTCCGACGTGATACCCATGAGCCGGGCCGGCTACGAAAAACTGATGGCCGAATTGAAGCACATGGAAACCGTCGAAATGCCCGCGGTGGCTGAACGCGTTGCCGAGGCCCGCTCGGCCGGCGATCTGAAGGAGAACGCCGAGTACCACGGCGCGCGCGAAAGCCAGGGCATGCTGCAGGCCAAGATCAACCTTTTGCGCGACAAGCTTAGCCGGGCTTCCATCGTCGATATGGCGACCCTGCCCAAAGACGAGGTGGTGTTCGGCGCGACCGTCGTCGTCAAGGATCTCGATTTCGGCGACACCGAGGAGTTCACCCTGGTCGGCGCGGGCGACGAGGACTACGACGCCGGGAAGATCCTCGTCACCAGCCCGCTTGCGCAGGGGCTCGTGGGCAAAAAGGTCGGCGAGCAGGTCGAAATCCCGGTTCCTGCGGGCACCATGAAGTTCGAAATCCTGGAAATCCGATTCGACGAGTAACGGTACCGCGACCTGGTCTTTCGCGGTTCACCGATTCGGCGCGAGTGCCGAGCGGCCTTCCAACTCCTTCCCGCAACCAGGCATGGCAATCAGGTCGGCCGACGAGCACGAAAGGTCGCCTGCGTCGCCGCTCGGCTCAACCAGCAGCAAGCTTCCGGCCACCGGCGGGCAACTCAGCGAAGCTGAGTTCGCCACCCTGCGCAAAGTGGCCCTGCGGGTTCTGCCGTTGCTGCTGTTGTCGTACATCGCCAATCTGCTCGACCGCACCAACGTCGGCTTTGCCAAGCTCTCGATGCAGGCCGACTTGGGCATGAGCGACTCTGCCTACGCCTTCGGCGCGGGGATTTTCTACTTCGGTTATCTTGCATTTGAGGTTCCCAGCAACCTGATTCTGCGGCGCCTCGGCGCGCGCCTCTGGATTGCTCGAATCATGGTCACCTGGGGGCTCGTTTCGTGCGCCACCATGTTCGTAGTCGGCAAGTGGAGCTTTGTGGGCGTCCGAATTCTGTTGGGCGTGGCCGAGGCGGGCTTTTTTCCAGGCGTGATTCTCTATCTCACCTATTGGTTTCCGCTCCGGCAGCGGACCCGGGCTGTGGCATGCTTCATGGCGGCCAACGCCGTCGGCGGAATGCTTACCAACCCGCTGTCGGGTCTGATCACGCAGCAGCTCGACGGCAGCCTCGGGCTGCACGGCTGGCAGTGGATTTTTGTGCTTGAGAGCGTCCCTTCGCTGGTTCTCGGAGCCTGCATCTATTTCTGGCTCACGGACCGTCCGAGCGATGCCCACTGGCTATGCAAAGACGAGCGTGCGTGGTTGGTGGAGTTGATGGGTCGCGAAGAAGAGGAGCGCACGCGCCGTCACGGCAGCGACCTGTGGCGAGCCATGGCGTCGGGACGGGTCTGGTACTTGATCCTACTCTATTTTACCGTCGCCTTCTGCTCGAACGCCGGCGGACTCTATCTGCCGGAACTGATTCAAAACCACTTTCCAGATTCAAACAGGATCCAGATCGGCCTGCTGGCAGCCGTGCCCAACCTGTGCGGAACAGTGGCCATGCTCGTCAACGGATGGTGGGCAGATCGCACGCGGAATTACGGCCGGCACGTGGGGCTGGCAGCCCTGCTCGGAGCCGCCGGATGGCTCGTCACGGCCCTGGCCGATACCCCGCCCTGGGCACTCGCCGGACTTTCTCTGGCGGTCATGGGGGCGATGAGCATGCTGCCGCCCTTCTGGTCGCTTCCCACGTCGTTCTTAAGCGGAGCCGCGGCCGCCGGCGGCATAGCGCTGATCAATTCGGTGGGCAATATCGGCGGACTACTGGGGCCGTGGACCCTCGGTTTGGTTCGTGACCAGACGGGAAACCACCTATGCGGACTTTTCGGTCTCGCCGGAATGCTCGCGCTTGGCGCCGCTTTGGCGCTGGTTGCGCCGCACGAACGAAGGTGAGAAGCCGGGGCGGCGGCGCGCCTGCGTAGCGTCTGCGGGGACTACTCGCCGGCGGAGTCGTCGACGCTTTCGGGCTCGACGATGACGAGGTGGACGGGGAGCTCCGCCGTGGTCGCGCCGCCCAGGTCGGTTTGAATGCGGATCTTGCAGGCGATCTTGCCCGGTTTGTCGCCAGCACGGCACACGACGGGAATCTTGTGAACCGTCGCCGATCCTTCCGGCACCTCGAATTCAAACCCGTCCTGGTCGCAGTCGATGCCCGTGATGCAGAATTTCTGCCGGGCCTGGACGACGACCCGCTTTCTGTGCGTCGAGCCCGGTCTGACGGTGCCGACAAACAGCGAGGCCGGGCTCACCGTGAGGGCCGACAGCACGCGCCCCTCCACTTCGATCGGGATCTCGCTCGACTTGGAATCGTTCGCCACCACGGTCAGCCGCTCTTTCAGGTAGCCGGTCGGCGCGCCGGGGAGCAGGCGAACCTTCATGTCGTAGGTCACCTGCCCGACCTGGCGACCGGTCTCGACCGCCTCGGCTTCGACGAACTCGGAGGTGCTGCGGATCTCGGTGATCTGCCATTCCCGGCCGGTGCGGGCCGTGATTTTCAGCAGCTTCTCGGTCGGTGCGCCGGCGTCGAGCGTGCCGAACTGGATGCCTCCCGGCTCCAACTCGACGTCGCTGCGGATGAACCCGGAAACCTGCAATTGCACTTCGGCCGGAAACGGCTTGTCGAAGGTCACCGTGAGGGTGGCCGATTTCTGTCCCAGGTTGGTCCGCGTGTTGAACGTGGCGAGGACGTAGCCCTCCTCGTAGGTTTTTAACAGCTCGATGCCGACGGTGGGGGTGGTGCAGCCGCAGCTTGAACGCACGCCGCTAATATGGACGTCTTCCACGTAGAGGTTGGTCAGCTTGAAGCGGAATTCTGTCTTGGCCCCCCGCGCCACCAAGCCAAAGTCGTGGTTGGTGGTTTCGAACATTTTTCGGGCCCATTCCTGGCCCAGCGCAGTGGAAGCCGTCGCCGAGACCAGCCCCAAGATGAACATCACGATGCGCAGCACAGACCGACCTCCCAGAAGAGACCCGCGAAAAATAGGCGGCCTCGAACCATCTGTCAACGCGACGTATATCTTCAAGCTTCGACCGGCTCCCTCGCAAACTGCAACGCTTTCCTCTGAACTGGTAAAATGGCGAAAGCGGGACGCCAACACAACCCGTGTGGAGGGGACGAAGGCTGCCGTTGCCCGCCTTTTGAGTAGTCCGTTCGTTCCTCATCCGAAACCCGCTTGCCCCGCAACCGGGCTACGACGCGAGCGACAGGGCAGCGAACTGACTTTTCGGGCGCGTGCCCCGTAAGATAAGATACCGCCGTCAGCCGGGAAAACTCGAACTAGCGCGGTTTGCCCCACCCCCAACCTGCAAGCGAGACGCCGACCGATGATGAAGCCCCTCCGTTCGTCGCCCCTTTTTACCGGATGGCTCGTCGTTCTCCTCTTGGCGGCTGCCGGGCTATTGGGGGCCGCCACGGAAACGGCCCAGGCGGCCGACAAGCCCGCCCGCAAGCAGACAGCGAAAGGGGCCAGGGAATCGGAGGCGATGCCCGAAGATTTCCCCTACCCGAACCGCATCCCCTGCCCGGAACTGGCGGGCGGAGTCGGCTGGCTCAACACGGCGGGTCCGCTGGAGCTGAAGGACCTGCGAGGCAAATTTGTACTGATCGACTTCTGGACCTTCTGCTGCATCAACTGCATGCACATTTTGCCGGAGCTCAAGAAGCTCGAAGCCGCCTACCCGCGCGAGCTGGTCGTTATCGGCGTCCACTCGGCCAAATTCGAGAAAGAAGAGGACACCAAGAACATCTCCGAGGCGATCCAGCGCTACGACATCGAGCACCCGGTGATCAACGACGCCCGGCACGCAATCTGGAATCGCTTCGGTATCAACAGTTGGCCAACCGTCCTGCTCATCGACCCTGAGGGGAACCTCGTCTGGGGCCGCGGCGGTGAAGTCGAGTTCAAGCAGATCGACCAGGTCATCAAGGCCGGACTGCCCTACTATCGCCGCAAGGGTGTCCTCAGCCAAACTCCCTTGCGTTTCGACCTCGAAGCCTCCAAGGCCCGCAAAACACCGCTGCGCTATCCGGGCAAGATCCTGGCCGACGCCGAGGAGGGGCGGCTCTTCATCGCCGACAGCAACCATCACCGCATCGTCGTGGCCGATCTAGAGGGCCGGCTGCTCAAAGTCATCGGCTCCGGCAAGCTGGGCTCCGACGACGGGCCGCTGGAGGCCGCCTCGTTCAACCATCCGCAAGGGATGGCGGCGAAAGGAGACACGCTTTACGTGGCCGACACCGAAAACCACATGCTGCGCAAGGTCGATCTCAAGGTCCAGAAAGTAACGACCATTGCGGGCACCGGCCGACAGCGGCGATCGTATCTGTGGCCGGGCATGCCGGAGGCGGAAGAAGAGGCCGTGAAGCCGGCGAAGGCCGGTCTGCGGTTCGCCTCCCGGCCAAAGGGCACGGCCCTCAACAGCCCCTGGGATCTGTGCATCCACGACGGCGACCTTTACATCGCCATGGCCGGCCCGCACCAGATCTGGCGGATGTCGCTCGACGAGCGGGAGATCGGCCCCTACGCCGGCAACGGACGCGAAGACATCGTCGACGGTCCGCTCTTGCCCGCGCAGCCCTACGAAGAAGGTTACGCCTCGTTCGCCCAGCCCAGCGGCCTGACGAGCGACGGCACATCGCTCTACGTGGCCGACAGCGAGGGGAGTTCCATCCGGGCCGTTCCCTTCAAGCCGACGCAGGACGTGAAAACGGTGATCGGCACCTCGCAGCTTCCGCAGGCGCGACTGTTCACCTTTGGCGACGTCGACGGCAAGGGGAGCAAGGTCCGCTTGCAGCACTGCCTGGGGGTGGCCTACCTCGACGGCCAGATCTACGTGGCCGACACCTACAACAACAAGATCAAGGCAATCGACCCCAAGACCAAAACCTGCCACACGATCGCCGGCGACGGCAAACCAGGAACCACGGACGACCCGCCGCAGTTCGACGAGCCCGCCGGGATCAGCGCGACCGGCGGGCGACTCTACGTGGCCGACACCAACAACCACCTGATCCGTGTCATCGACCTCGACCACGGCAACCGCGTAACCACGCTGGCGATCGAGGGTCTACAAGCACCGCAGCCGGCTGAAGACGCGACTGCCGAACAGCAACCGGCCGACGAAACGATCGAAGTCCCGGCGGCCGTCCTCAAGCCGGAAAACGGGCAAGTACACATCTCGGTGAGCCTCGATTTGCCCGAGGGATACAAGATCAATGCCGAGGCGCCCATGGCGTATCGTCTGGAAGCGTCGGCCAAAGAGGGGGTCGTCGATCGCAAGGCATTCAAGAAATCGATCAAGCTCGACCAGCCGGCCACCGTGTTCAAGATCGACCTGCCGCTCACCGCCGACACGGGTGCCGACCAATTGAGCCTATCGCTCACCTACTATTATTGCCAGGAGGGGGCGGGCGGTTTGTGCAAGGTGGGGACGGTCGCCTGGAAGATTCCTCTTAAGCTGGACGCCGACGCCGAGAGCTCGACACTGGAGTTGGAACTTGACGTGAAGTGACGGCAAAGCGTGTCGGCCCGTCGGAGTCTTTGGACCGCGGCGCCTTTGCGTGAGACGCTCCGCGTGTGCTATCCCCCTATTCGCCCCTCGCCACAAGTGCCGCGATGTCGAGCGAGCTGACGATCCCCAGTGGCTTGTCCCCTTCAACGACCACCACGCGGTGAATGTGGTGACGAACCATTTCGGCCGCCACTTCCGTCACGGCCGTTTGCGGCGAGCACGTGACCACCTGCGAGCGCATGGCGTCTTTGACTTTTAGTTGGGACAAGCGCCGCCGAAACTCGGCGAACACGGGCGGCGGCGAGTGCCGGAAACCGTCGGCCTGGTTTTCCTGCCACGCCTCGTCCGATACCTCGGCGTCGAGGGACTCGAGCAGCTCCTCCACTCGCACCAGATCGCTTCGGCTGATGATGCCCACCAGCCGGCCTTCGTCCACCACCGGCACGCCGGAGATATTCGACTCGATGAGCAGGTGGCGCAGCTCGAGCAGCGACTGGCCCGGCTCGGCCGTAATCAACTTGCTGCGCATGATGTCTTGCGCAACCAGAGTCTCCAGGGGGGGCATGCGATTCTCCTTTGCTCCGAAACCTAGCCCTTCGCAAGGATCGCGCCAAGAGCAGGCGAAGCGGACACCCGCCGCGCAGACGAATTCGCGAGCCTTGCGGTCGTGACAGGCGGACGTTTCGCTACGGGACGGGATCGGCCAGGTGAAAGTCGATGATCACGGGCAGGTGGTCGCTGGCCCGGTGGGCGAGCCAGTTGGAGACGACCCGCGCGTGTCGGATCACGACGCCGCCGCGATGAAACTCCTTGTCCAGCGAACCCATCGCCATCCACGCCGGAAACGTGCGGAAACGCGAGGGGGGGGCCGTCGACGTTTGAAAACCGTGATCGGCGAACACGCCGTGAGAGAGCTTGTTCCGCCAGTCGTTCGTGTCGCCGGCGATCAACGTCGGCATGTCGGCCGATTCGCGAAATAGGGCGTGATTCAGGAGATGACGCGCTTGCCACTGCCGTTCGGCCTCGGCGAGCCCCAGGTGCCAGTTGACCAGATGAAGCGGTCCCTCGGGCGTCTCGACCACGGCGAGTTGCGCCCCCCGGGGTTTGCGGTTCTGGTAGCGCAGCGAGATGTGGTGGTGCCTGAGGAAGGGCCACCGGGAAAGGATCAGGTTGCCGTAGCCCCCCTGGCCGCGGTGCAAGTTGCGCTGGTAGAGGTGCCCCACCGCGTGAAAGTAGTCGATCAAAAGCCGAGGCTGGTCGTCGTGCCGCGAACGACGCGAATTTTGGCTCACCTCCTGCAAGCAGAAGATGTCGGGGTTCTCCAGCTCGATTACCTCGATCACGCGCTCCAGCCGGTAGCGACGGTCGCGACCGCCGATTCCCTTGTGAATGTTGTAGGTCAAGAGACGCATGTCATGCGACTCGAGACAACAAACCTTTCACCGGCACGGCCCCTTCCACGCCGGTGAGCCGCTGGTCGAGCCCCTGGAATTTGAATGTGAACCGCTCGTGGTCGATCCCCATGCACTCGAGGATCGTGGCGTTGAGGTCGTTCACGTGGACTGGGTTTTCGACGATGTTGTAGCTGAAGTCGTCGGTGGCGCCGTACACCTGTCCCCCCTTGATGCCCCCGCCGGCCAGCCACATGCAGAAATTGCGCGGATGGTGGTCTCGGCCGTAGTCGTCTTTCGTAAGCGTGCCTTGCGAGTAGACGGTACGTCCGAATTCGCCTCCCCAGACCACGAGCGTGCTGTCGAGCAGCCCGCGCTGCTTGAGATCGGCGACGAGCGCCGCGGTGGCCTGGTCGGTATCGTCGCATTGGTTCTTCAGCGCCGTCGGCAGCGCTCCGTGCTGGTCCCAGCCTCGGTGGAGAATCTGCACCACGCGTACTCCCTTCTCCACCAAGCGCCGGGCCAAAAGAGCGCTTTGAGCGAACGTGCCCGGCTTGGTTACCGCCGGCCCGTAGAGATCGAGAATGTGCTGCGGCTCCTGCTTCAGGTCGACCAGCTCAGGCACCGACCGCTGCATCCGGAAGGCCATTTCGTACTGGGCAATACGGGTCTGAATCTCCGGGTCGCCGAACTCGTCGAAGCCCCGCTGATTGAGCCGTGCCAGGGCGTCGAGCATGGCGCGACGGTCGGTGGCGTCGACGCCTGCGGGGTTTTGCACGTAGAGCACCGGATCGCCCTGGCCGCGCAGGGCCACGCCGTTGAGCCGCGACGGCAGGAAGCCGCTGCTCCACATGCGGGTGAACAGGGCCTGCCCGTTACCCGAAGCGGGGAAGGTCGGGGTAAACACGACAAAGGCCGGCAGGTCGCTGCATTCGCTCCCCAGCCCGTAGGCCAGCCAAGAGCCGAGGCTGGGCTTGCCCGGCACCTCGCTGCCGGTCATGACGAAGGTGCAGGCCGGGTCGTGATTGATGGCGTTGGTATGGACGCTACGAACCACCGAAAGCTCGTCCACGATCTTGGCCGTGTGTGGCAGTAGCTCGCTCACCCAGGTGCCGCATTGGCCGTGCTGGGCAAACTTGAACTTGGATGGAGCCACAGGAAAGCGCGCCTGGCCGCTGGTCATCGTGCTCAGCCGTTGCCCGTTGCGGACGCTGTCCGGAAGGTCTTTATCAAAAAACTCCTGCAAGCCCGGCTTATAGTCCCAAAGATCCATCTGCGCCGGGCCGCCGTTCATGTGCAGGTAGATCAGCGACTTGGCCTTGGCGGGGAAGTGGGGTAAGCCGTCAAGCGGCGGGTAGGGCCGGTCGGTGCCGGCCGCGCGGGCTTGCCTCGTCGATTCACCCAGCAGCATGGCCATCGCCAGGCCGCCGAATCGCAGGCCGACGTCGCCAAAGAAGTTGCGGCGGGTTTGCTGGAGTGAGTATTCGTCAAGCGGGTGCATATCGGTCTTTGCAAGGGTGCTCAGGTGTGATCAGTTTCTCGTCAGCGTTTCGTCGAGGTTCAAGAGAAGATTGGCCACGAGCGTGTAGGCCGCCAGCTCGGCTTCCGGCAACCCGGCCTGGGGCGAAGACTCGCCGTTGCGGATCGTCTGCTTCGCCGCCTCGGCGTTCTGTTGGTAACGTGCCAGTTCTTTGGACAACAACTCTTCGACAACCGCGATTTCGTCGCTCGCGGGCCGCCGCGAGAGCACCAGCCGGTATCCATAGCCGATCCGATCCGCCGGCGTGGTGCCCCCTTCGTTCAGCAGCCGCTCGGCGAGCGCGCGAGCCGCCTCGAAGTGCTGGACGTCGTTCATCAACTGCAACGCCTGCAGCGGCGTATCGGTCCGCTCACGCCGCGTGCAGAAAGACTCGCGGTTGGGCGCGTCGAAATTAGCCATGAACGGCGGCGGGGCGGTGCGTTTGAAAAAGGTGTACAGGCTGCGGCGGTAGAGCGCCGGCCCGTGGTCCTGTTCATACCGCGACGTGTTGGAACCGACGAAGCCGACCGGCTCCCAGATGTTGGCCGGTTGATAGGGCTTCACCCCTTTGCCTCCCATCGCCGGGTTCAACAGGCCGCTCACGAAGAGCCCGTTATCGCGCAGTTGCTCGGCGTCGAGCCGAACACGCGGCCCGCGGGCGTAGAGCCGATTCTCCGGATCGTGCTTCCAGAGCTCCGCCGGCCCCCGCGACGACTGGCGGAACGTGGCCGAGGTGACCATAAGGCGCAGGAATTTTTTGGTGTCCCAGCCGTTCTCGCGATACCAGACCGCGAGCCAGTCAAGCAGTTCGGGATGCGAGGGCGGCTCCCCCTGCGAGCCGAAGTCGTAACTCGACTTCACGAGCCCCACGCCAAACATCTGCTGCCAGAGCCGGTTGGCGGCGACCCGCGCGGTCAGCGGATGTTCTGGCGAGACGAGCCAGCGGGCCAGGTCGAGACGGTTGGCCCGGGGGCCTTGCTTGGCCAGCGGCGGCAGAACGCCCGGCACGCCGGGTTCGACCCTTTCGCCAGGCTTGTTGTATTGTCCGCGCAGCATCACAAAACTTTCGCGCGGCTGGGGCAAATCGCGGAAGACGAACGTCGAGGGGATGCTCTGGTCGTAGGCCTCGCGCATTTGTCTGACGGCGGCGAGATCTTTGGTCAACGGCTCAAGCTGAGGCCGAGTGTCGACGCAAACCGCCTGCAGATAGTAATCGCGAACCCGTTTTTGCTGCTCGGGCGAGGTTGTCTTGTCGGGGCCGGCCTTGATGAGCTGGTTGAGCTCCGGCGGCGCGCCGGCCGTATCTTTGCCGGTCTGCTCTTTCCGCCAGGCGGCGAGCGACCGGCGAGGGTCGGTCGCCGGATCGCTTGTGCCCGTTACACCGGCCTTGTCCCAGAACACGGTGCCGCCGAACTGAGTAAAGGCGAAGCCGGTTACCTGATCGCCAGCGTTCAAGCCGACCGTCCGGGCATCAACCTCCAGCCGCACCCATCGGTCCTCCTCGGGCAACGGCCCGATGAGCACGCGCTCGGTCGTGCCGGCCTGTCCCCATTGGATCGCGTCGTAGTCGCCCCAGACGGCGCGGTGCAGCCATCCCCCTTTGAAATACTGCAACATGAGAGTTTTGGGCGGACTCTGAGCTTCGATCCAGACGTGGGCGAACAGTTTGCCCTGGGCCGGGATTTCCAGCGGCGGCGTTCCCTCGCAAACGTCTTGCGACAGTCCCTGGTCGACCCGCTTGAGCGACCGGTTGCCACTCAGCACGCGGCCGTCGGCCGGGGTGACGTAGATCGTCGGATGGCCGGGGCTGGCGAACACCCGACCTCCAGAGGGAAAGTCGTCGTCGAACCAGACGTGTTCGATCGTCTCAGCGGACGGCCGCGGATCGGTCGTGGCCGGATCGGTGTAGGCGATCGCCGCCGCCGTCTCGTCGAGCCGCTTCTGCAAGTCGGCGATCCGCGAATCAAAATCGGCGAGCTTCTTTTCGTCCTCCGCAGAGGGCAGCTTGAGCGTGGGGGCCGTCAGGAGGGCATTACCGTCCATCGCCGGGTCGGCCGCCGAATGAAAGAAGGCATATAAGGAGTAATATTCCTTCGTCGACAGCGGGTCGAATTTGTGGTCGTGGCAGACGCAGCAGCCGGCCGTGAGTCCCATCCAGACTTGCGCCATGGTCGTAGTGCGATCGAGCGCGTTGCGAAAGATCCATTCCTCATCGATCGAGCCCCCTTCGCTGGTCGAGACGTTGCAACGAATGAAACCGGTGGCCACGAGTTGATCTCGCGTGCCTCCGGAGAGCAGGTCGCCGGCAAGTTGCTCGGCGGTGAACTGGTCGAAGGGTCGATTTTCGTTGAAGGCCCGCACGACCCAGTCGCGATAAGGCCACATCTGCCGCTCGTTGTCGAGGTGGAGCCCGTGTGTGTCGGCGTAGCGGGCCAGATCGAGCCAGTGGCGGGCCATCTCTTCGCCGAAGCGGGGCGAGTCGAGATAGCGGTCGACCATCCGCTCGTAGGCGTCGGGTGATCCGTCCGCCAGAAACAAATCGACTTCGTCCAGTGTGGGGGGCAGCCCGGTGAGAGCGAAGCTGACTCGGCGGACGAGCGCCTCGCGAGGCGCTTCAGGCGACATTTTGAGCCCCTCGCGCTCTAATCGCTCGGCGATGAAGGCGTCGATCGGATTGCGTATCGACGTCGCGGCGTCGGCAATTTGCGGCACGGCCGGATTCTGCGGCGGCTCGAACGACCAGTGCTTTTCGTACACGGCCCCTTGTTCGACCCAGCGTTTAAAAAGCTCCTTTTGCTCGGCGGAGAGCGTTTTGTGGGCCTCAGGCGGCGGCATGATGTCGCCTTCGTCGTCTGAGAACACGCGGCGGACAGCCTCGCTCTCCTGGGGCTTTCCGGGGACGATAGGCACGGTCCCGCTTTGGGTCGGTTTGAGCGCCTCATCGGGCAAGTCGAGCCGAAGTCCGGCCTTGCGCGTGCCCGGTCCATGGCATTTGAAGCACGTGTCGGACATGATGGGCCGAATGTCGCGGTTGAACCGCACCTGTTGCGGAGGTTCGGCCAAAAGGTCGCGGCTGGCGGCGAAACAAAGCACAACCGCCGCCCCCCTCAAAAACCATTTCATCGACGGCTCCCGGAAGCGACAAAGGAACGTCCTTTGATCTTAACCGGCGGCCCGCGGGAGATGTAGGGCGGCAGCACGAACGGTTGGCCATGGGCTCGTCCATCGCACGCTGCCTCAACTTGCCTCAGCCGGCGCGCGCTTGCGGCCAAACCAGACGATGGCCGTGGCACAGGCCGCGGCGAGCAGCGAGTAGTTCGGCGGCGGTTCGCGCCGCAACGGCCGGTAGACATCCCACATGCCGTGGAACATCTCGTCGGTCGTCAGCTTTCCGTAGTGGACGGTGGCGTGGGGGTCGGGGTTGTTGGGGTTGTCGGCCGTGTTGTCGAACTCACCGCTGAAAAGAAGGGTGGTTCCGGCCGGAAGCCGCTTCGGTTCCGCCAGCACGTAGCGAAATTGCCAGTTGAAATCGAACTTCGTGCTCAAGAGGGTCTCAATCTCGCCCGAAGGATATTTAGCCTCGAAGACGGCCTTGCGGCCGCGCAGGTGCATGTGCGGATAGACGGCGGCCAGCAGAAAATCGTCGTCGAGTGTCATCGAAGCGGAGACCGACGTCTTTGAGTGCGGCGGAACTACGAAGTCGGTGTTGATCGTCTTGCGCGTGGCCGCCTCGTGTTTCACCCGCTCAGGCTCGATCAGCTTGAAGGCGATGCTCGTCTGGTCTTCTTGCGGCGTGCCGATCGTGACGTAGTGGATGTTCAAGACGATCACCCAGCCGGCCGGCACGCGTTTGGCGATGCCCTCGCGGAACCAGGTCGCCGAGTTCCCCGGCACGAACGACGCCAGGTCGATGTCTCCCGCTGGGCTCATCCACGCCCGATCATTGGAAGCGTCTTGCGCGGGACGAAAATAGGTGTTCACGTGGTGGACGACGGCCGGGTTGCTGGGCCGAATCTCGATCGCCTGAATCCACATGTCTTCGGTTCGCCGCGGATCGAGGACAAATTCCTGGTAGTCGACGATCCCTTCGGCCGGCACCTGGCACGGCTTGGCGAGCGTCAGCACCAGGTCGGGCCGTCCGAGCTTCCAGCCGTCGTCGAACTCCGGAGGCGGCGGAGCCTGCGCGGGATCTCCCTGGCAAGCTCCGCCGTCGACCCAAGCGAGAAGCGACCGCCTTTCATCCGGCGTGAGCGAAAGGTCGTTCACGAATTCTCCGTAGCGCGGATCGGCCCCCCACGGAGGCATTCGGCCCTGCTCGATCACTTCGCGGATCGTGGCGGCCCACCCCGCGGCGTCCTCGTAGGTCAGCAGCGAAAACGGCAGAACGCGCGCGTCATTACGAGTGGCGTCACCAGAGCCCGCCGGATTCTGCTATCCCCACCGCACGAACTTCTGCAACGAGTGGCAATCGCTCGGCACGAGCCCCATCCTTCCGCCCGCCGAATAAACGACCTCGGCCACGTAAATCGAGCCGCGAGAATCGCACCAGATGCCGTGGGGAGCATAAAAGTCGCCCGCCGAGCAGGGATTGTCTCCGCCGCCCCAGCGGGCCAAGAGCCCCCCATCGCGGTCGAAGATGCTGACGCGGCCGCCCGGTGCGCCGGGCGACGGCGCCGAGGTGCCGGGCCACATCCCTGCCCGCCAGCCCAACTCGGCGACGTAGAAGCGCCCCTGCCTGTCGAGGAAAACCTGGCAGGGCCGGATGACGTCGGTCCACTCGCCGAGGTAACCGCCCGCGGCGTCAAAAACCTGAATCCGGCTGTTCTCCCGATCGGCGACGTAGACCCTCCCGTCGCCGTCGACGGCGATGCCGTGCGGCACGTGGAACTGGCCGGGCTCGTTGCCGGGCGTTCCCCAAGAGAACAAGAGGCGGCCGTCGGGCGAGAATTTGTGTATGCGGGCGTTACCGTAGCCGTCGGCGACGTACATCGATCCGTCCGGCGCCAGCGCCAGGTTCGTCGGATAGTGAAACGGCGCGCCGGCGCGGCGAATGGTGCGGTAGTCGACGCTCGTGGCGCCGGTGTCCGACGGCTTCCCGTCGCCCAGCGTGAGCAGCAGCCGGCCGTCGGGCGTGAACTTGCGAATCGTGTGGCCGGCGTCGTCGGTGCAGTAAATCGCGTCGTCCGGCCCGATAAAGATGCCATGCGGTCTGGCGAACAAACCCTCGCCCCAGGTGCCGACGAAGGAACCGTCGGCCTCGAAGATGATCACCGGATGCTCACCGCGATTGAACACGTACACGCGGTCGCGGCTGTCGCAGGCCACGGCGGCAACTTCTTGCCAGCCCATGCCGGCGGGCAAGTCGGGCCAACCGCAGGCCGGCTCGTAACCGGCCCGGCGCAAGCCGTCGTTTTCGATCAATTCCGATTTTGATCCAGTCATGGATTTCCAGGCTCACGGGGCCCCGCAAAATGTCCACCCGCGGCGAAAACGTCGCGGTTTTCTTATTCGACTTCACGCTCGGCACCCGAGTCAACCGCTGGGCCGTGACATCCGTCATGCAGACGTAAGTTCGTGAATCGCCGGAGATGAACACGGATAAACACGGATCATGCGAAGGAACTGTACATCGCGCGGCGTCATCGCAGGAACACTGAGAGAACGGGCGCCATATCCGACTAGTGTGGATCAGTGATTAGTGTTCCGATCTTGATCCTTCCTTCGGGCCTTCCCGGCCGCGCCGGAAGATTATCGAGCCCACCGGGAAGGGACCGAGGCATTGTGAAGAATCAAAAATGGCGGAAGTGCATGGGAATCGAACCCACCTGTCGCGCGGTTCACGCACGACACAGCGATTTTGAAGACCGTGGCCACCACCAGGTGTGCAGGCACTTCCACTCAACTCTTCGGGCCATCTGAGCACGACTGGCGGGGCCTACAGCCAGAGCGTCGCTCGTGCAGGCTCCTGGCTCAGGCCAGCAGTTTCTCAACGCTTTCCAGCAGCCGGTCCATGGGAAAAGGCTTGCGCAGGTAGTCCTTCACTCCGAGCATCTCGGCATACGCCTTGTGACGGCTCCCCTCGTTGGCCGTGATCATGATGGTTGGCAGGGTCGGTTTGCTCCGCAGCAGCTTTTCAAGCACCAAGAAACCGCTTCGCTTGGGCATCATCATGTCGAGGATCAACAGGTCGGGGCTCTCGCGCTCGGCCATCGCCAGTCCTTGGTTGCCGTCGCGCGCGATGAGGATCTCGTATCCCCGCGCCTCCAGCGTGATTCGCATCGACTCGACGATTTCGTAGTCGTCGTCAACCAGCAAAATGCGCTTGGCGCCGGAACGGCCCGGCTGCTGTTCGTCCTGCTCGTCTCCCGCCGTCGATTTTTCGCGTTTCGTCTTCTCGGCCATGAGCTCGCTCTCGTGTGCAACGTCAGCAAACCATCAAGAAGTAGCGGATGCTGCGCCTCTATGCAAGCGCCACCCCTGGGGTCGACGAAGCGCAAGGGGGCAACGCCACGACCCCGCTCGCCTTGGCGGCAAACGTGCATTTATTCTTCGTCTGAGTTCTACGGCGTCTTCGACAGTAAGAGATCGCTGTACGAACAGTCGACTCGATCGGACGACTCAACGCCGAGTCGCTGGGCCAACTCAGCGACCAGGCGGGTGGCTTCCCGCTCGTCGTCCTGGCCGCCTAGGACCGCTTCCAGCTCGAGAAAATCTCCCAGGCAGGCGACGCGGTCGAGGTGAATGCGAACGTTGCGATAGAGGAACACCTGGCGGTCTTTCTCCACCACCACCCGCACCCCCAGAGCCGCCGTAAGGGCGGCCTTGAGCAGCGAAGGCTCAGCCACGGGAACTAGCCAATAGTCGCTCGCGCGGGGCGTCGTCTCATCCGGCCGCGCATAGGCGACGAGCTGGGCCGCTTGCGTGCCTCGCTCGCGTAACTTGAGCCGGCCCTGCTGGCAGGTGAAGTACGTGTCAACTTGCCGCTCGTGCGCCGAAAACTGGGCGAACTCGCGGCAGATCTCGCCGACTCGTTCAAGAGAATGGACGCGGGCCTTGAGCTCGATGTTGCGGTTGGGGGTGAGAGAAGGCAATTCGGAAACTCCCACGGGTGGGCATCACATCGACCATGTCCAGTGCCGATCGCTCGTTTGTCGCACGCGGGAGGCGTCGTGTTCCAATCGTGCGACGATGCCGCGGATCTCGGCCAGGCTCAAGGCGGCCCGCAGCGAAGCTTCAAACAAATCTCTTTGGTGCCGGTTCGCGCCGGCGGCGTAAGTCGAAACCAGGTGGCCAACTTGCTCCTCCGTATCCGGCCGCAGCAAATCGCGGACAAACAACGCGCCGCCCGGCCGCAACACCCGGCACGCCTCGTCCAGCACGTCCGAGGGTTCGGGGATGTGGTGCACGATGCTGTTGGAAATCACGGCCGCAAAGTGGTGTGAGGGATACGTCAGGCCCTTGGCGTCGGTTCGCTCAAGGCGAATCTGCTGCGAAAGCCCGGCCTGAGCCACGTTTCGGCGGGCGAGCTCAAGCATGCTTTCGGCCAGATCGATGGCCGTCACGCTAAGCTCTGGGCAGCTACGCAGCAATTCGATGGGTATCTGCGCGGTCCCCGTTCCGAGATCGAGGATTTCGCCCTTCAAACCTTTCGCCCGCCAGACGGCCAGAAAATCGTCGACAAACAGGCGGTTGACGGCCGAGTGGTCCATCGCGTCGTAGTCGGCCGCCTCCTGAGGTGAATCCATGACCTCGGGTTCCAGGACGCGAACAAGCATGACGGCTGGTACTCCCCCCTAAAATCCTTCGCCTAAACGATCGGCAACACGCAGGTCTGGGGTGGTCCGCCGGTTACGTGGACGGCGCCGGCCGCATCGACGAAAACGTTGACTTCGCTGCGCACGCCGAACTCCGGCAAATAGATGCCCGGCTCGATCGAAAAGCACGTGCGAGGCATCACGCTTCGCTCGTCGTGCGTCTCGAGGTTGTCCATGTTTGCGCCGTTGCCGTGTGTCTCACGGCCGATGCTATGACCCGTGCGATGCACAAAATACTCGCCGTAGCCGGCCGCCTCGATCACGTCTCGGGCGGCCTGGTCGACCTGCCAGCCGCAAAGGTGCTCTCGGTTGGCGAAAGCCCGCTCGACGCGTTGGATGGCCGCGTCTCGGGCGCGGGCGACGATTTGAAAGATCTCGTCGTATCGCGGCGGCACCGATTGGCCCACAAACGCGACGCGGGTCAGATCGCTGTACACGGCGTCGGGATGATCGAGCTTGCCCCACAGGTCGATGAGCACGAAATCGCCGCGATGAATCAGCCCCTCGTCGCCGGGCCGCGGCTCGTAATGCGGGTCGCCGCTGTGGGCGTTGACGGCCACAATCGGCGGGTGGTCGGTCACCAGACCCGACTCGCGAAAAAAATCCAGAATGGCCGCCTGCACGTCGAGTTCGTGAATGTGGCGGCCGCTTGCCGCCTCGGTGGCGATCAGATGCCAGGCGTGGCCATACGCGGCCACCGTCCGGTCCGCGGCCGCCAGGTGCATCCGCCACTGCTCGTCACTCCAGGCCGCCTCGAATCGCTGCACGAGGTCGCCGGATGACACGACTTCGAGTCCGAGAGCGCGAACGGCCTCGATCGTCCCCGCGTCCACGCGAGAAACGTAGGGGATGGCGTTTCGCGGCGAGTACTCCATGGCCACGCGACGGACGCCCGCCAGCAGTTCTTTGAGCCCGAGGTCGAGATCCTGCCAGCGCGAGTAGATGGACTTTTCGCCCGGCAGGTGGTCAAGCGCGCCCGATTCGATGCGATGCACGAGTTTTCGGGGTTCGCCTTCCGCAGGCACGCAGTAGTAGAACCGCCGCGTGGTGACCGCGTCGTCGCGAATCTGCAGGATCCGTCGGGCGAGCACGTTGCTTACGCGAAAATCGTAGAACAACCAGCCGTCGATTCTCGCCTCGGCCAGCTCCTTTTGAATCGCCGCCAAATCGAACATCGTTGTCTCCTGGGTTTGGTGGTGGCTCCAAGGTTCCGCGGCGGAGGGTGTTCGCTAAGCGACCGTTCCCCGGCGAGGGAGCGCTGGGGTGAGCTTGCCCGCATGGTAGCAATGATCGACGGCGGCATAAATGACCAGCGTCGCCCCGACTTTCCGCGGTGGTGGTGAATCGGGCGACTCGGCCGGGCGGCTTCTCCGCTGCGGAGCGTCGGCGCTACGATGCGGCCGAACCAACTACCGCTTCGTCGCCCCTCGCCGACTGGCGGCACGCGTGGGCTCGCCGGAGGCCGGCGGCGGGGCGAATTCGATCGTCGAGACGAGCGCCTCGTCGGCGTCGCCGAGACGCTCGACCAAGTCGGACTCGACCGTGAAGGCAAACACGGCCAGCCGACCCGCCCGGTCGGCGACCAGGAAGTAGTGCCATTGAATCGGAAGATCCGAAACACGCCCCTCGACGATGACCCGATAGATGCGGTGCCCGGTGGAGGTGGTTGACTCGCTGGCTTCGACGTATCGCCCGAAGCTTTCGCCCAGCGAGCGTTCGAGATCGTGCTGGAACGTAGCCAGCGACGGTTCCTTGCCCGGCTCAACGTCGGCCAGCGACGACACGTTGCACTGCGCCACCAACTCGCCCTGAAGGAGGTAGCGCAGAGCCAACATGTCCCCCGCGTCGGTCATGAGATGCCAGTCGCGCCCGTGGTAAATACGAAACTTCTTGGTTGGTGCCAGACACTCCAGCGCCAGCCGTTCCGTTCGCGGCTCAAGCGACACGCCCGCCAGCTTATCATCGACGAGCTCGTCGCCGTCCTCGGCCGGAGCAAGGGCCATCTGGAGCTTGGCCACCACGTCGAGGCCCGTGTTAACGTGCCCGATCGCCCGCTTCTCCTTGACGAGCAGTCCGATGCCCGTTACGCGGCGTTCATTGAAGTCAAAACGATACTTGGCTTTAACCTCGATTTCCGTCGCCACGCCACCCACGGCTCCCAACACCCTGCCGGCCATCTCGATGCGAGCGCGAGTACCGGTCACTTCCTTCAGGTCGCTCTTTGTGTCATTTTCGCTCACGGCATCGAGCCCCAGCAGCTCGCGCATAAGAGCGTCGGGATGACGCCAGTGGTCGCCGACCCGCACGGGTTGGTCTGGCAGAAGGCGATCCAGAAGCAGGCTGTTCGCCGGCAGATCGACCAGATCGAGTTCCTCACGGGTGAGCGGGCCGTTCGGGCTGAACAGGGTCGCCCGGCCATCCGCCTCGTCGGCCACGATCAATCGCCGGTCGTCTCGCAGCTTTGGCTCGATGCCCCCTTCGTCGATCTTGATTACCGCTTGGGCGTCTCGGTAGTAGCGGACCGTGCGGGCGCCCTCGGCCGTCCCTCGCCCCGCTAGGTTCTTTTCGTCGTAGACGACTTTCCCCGCCACGCTCATTTTGAGCGACCGCGTCTTACCCTCCTCCGCCAGCTTGACGTCGCCCCCCACTTCAATTTGCGCCTCCACGCGCACGATTTCGCCGGGCTTCGGTTGCGGCCGCAAATCGTAGGTCGATTTGCCCGCCGCTGCATAACTGGCGGGCAGGAGCGAAATCACGACTGTATGAATCAAGACGGCCCAGGATCGCGGCATGAAGGCACCTGAAACAAAGATTCGGCCGGAGGGGTCTTATGAGATAGGAGAGGGGCGCCGGGTCGACCTGGGCTAAATCGACCGCCGGGAATGATAGAGTTTAGAGGTAGTCCCCGTCGAGCTGTCTCAAAATAAGACAGGCCAGGTGCGCAAATGGCGACAGCTTCGTATCCCGTTATGAAACGATCCGGGCTGCGGTTTTGGCAGGCAGAGGACGAGACTCACTGGCGCAGCGATAGAGAACTCAAATCTTCGGATTAGCCGCTTCCCGGACTTAGAGCAACGGTGCCAAAGTTCCACGATTCTCAGGAACGGCCACAAATCACTTCCCTGAAAAGGTTTGCAACGTGTGCTCAGCAATCGTGCCGCTCCGGCAAGCCTAAGAAAGCCGGTCGTGACGCGAACTTTCTTTGGGCTTGGGGACACTTAATGCGTAGAACGAAATAAACAAATCGCACAGACGGGCAAAGGGCGTTCAGGTTTCTGCCCCCTTGACTTTCGAGTGGCCCGCTTTTAGCTGGGTTGAGAGCCGCCGGAACCGGCGACACGGCTTGGCAGGTGATTCCGTGTAAGGAAATTGGACTGGGAGAGTAAAAGACAGAGAACGGGCTTCGGCAAGCGCATAGGGCGCACGGATCGCCGGGAGACTGAATGGAGAAATGACGATGCACCGAGATTATATCAACCCTACGTTGCGCGAGCTTTGCGATCAGCAGACCCGGTACGCGCCGCGCGAGAAGAAACTGGAACAAGCTGACCGGGCGGAACGGCTCTTAGGCGAGCTCGATCCGAGCCGAACGTACACCTACGAATACCTCTGCTACCGGATCACGGACTTCAGGCCGGAGTCGCACCCGTCGGCCAAAATGACGGGGGACGAGGCGAAGCACGACCTGCGGTTGTTTGTAGAGGACGTTTCCGACGCCGCCAATCTGCCGGCCGACGCGGCTGGCGAAAAGGTCCTGACGGTCGAGGAATTGAGCAAGCAGTTCAAGGTGTCGACCAAGACCATCTCGCGCTGGCGCCAGCAGGGGCTGGTGAGCCGCCGGTTCATGTTCGACGGCCGGAAGCGCGTGGGCTTTCTGCAAAGCTCCGTCGACCGATTTGTGAAAGGGAACGAGCAGCGGGTGAGCCGCGGGGCGCGCTTCAGCCAGCTCAGCGAGGAGGAACGATCCAGCATCATCGAGCGGGCACGACGGCTGGCGCGCGCGGGGGGGCAACCGGCCGAGGTGACTCGCAGGATCGCGGAGCGGACCGGTCGTAGCGTGGAGACCGTCCGCTACACGCTGAAGGCGTTCGACGCTGAGCACCCCGATCTGGCGGTTTTTCCGGAGAGCAGCGGCCCGCTGACCGACGAGATGAAGCGGCGGATCGACCAGCAGTACCGGCGCGGAGTGTCGGTGGACGCGCTGGCTAAGGAATACGGCCGGACGAAGACGAGCGTTTACCGCATTCTCAACGAGATGCGGGCGGTGCGCATCATGGAGCTACCGCTGGACTGCATCGACAACGAGCTGTTTCACAAGGCGAAAGCGGACGAGGTGTGCCTGGGGACGATGCCCGAGGCCGCGACGGCCACGAAAAAGGGACGACTCCCGAGCGGTTTGCCACCCTACTTGGCGAGCCTTTACGAGGTGCACCTGCTGACTCGAGAGCAAGAAGTCTACCTGTTCCGCAAGTTCAACTACCTGAAATATAAAGCGAGCAAGTTGCGGGAGGAACTTGATCCGGCACGCGCCCGCAGCGGGTTGATGGATCAGATCGAAGAACTGTACGAAGGGGCGGTGGCGACCAAGAATCAGATCATTCGGGCCAACTTGCGCCTAGTCGTCTCGATCGCCAAGCGGCACGTCGGGCCGGCCGACAACTTCTTCGAACTGGTGAGCGACGGCAACATGTCGCTGATTCGCGCGGTGGAGAAGTTCGACTTCGCGCGGGGGAACAAGTTCAGCACGTACGCGAGCTGGGCGATCATGAAGAACTTCGCACGGACCATCCCCGACGAATTGCGTCGTCGGGACCGCTTCCGCACGAGCAACGAGGAGATGTTCTCGGCCACCGAGGACGTTCGCTCAGACCAGTACGAACAGGAGCACGCCCAAGAACAGCGCGAGCAGCAGATCGGAAAGATCCTGGAGCGCCTTGACGACCGCGAACAGAAAATTATCATGAGCCGTTTCGGCCTGGTTCGCGGCCAAGAGCCGTTGACGCTGAAGGAGGTCGGGGCGGAAATGGGCGTCACGAAAGAACGTGTGCGTCAGATTGAGGCCCGGGCCCTCAGCAAGCTGCGCAAGGCGGCCCAGGAAGAAAGAATCGAGATCCCGGGCCTGTAGCTTGGCCCTGGCTGACCGGTGGTATCGTTTCGGCCCTCGTTCGTGTTTCCCGCGATCGAGGGCCGCTTTTTCTGGGCGCCCCAAGACAGGGGATCGGGGAATAAGGAGAGCCAACGAGCAGGACCCGCACAACGAGAGCGGACCAGACGCATCTGGCTCCAAGCCAGAAATAGGAAAGCGTGTGTCGGAAAACGTATGCCAACAAGCGTTTTTCCGAGACCGGTCGTCTTGCAGGATCGCCTCGCTTCGCTATATTTAGAGGTTTTCATAGCGGAGGAGCGCAGGCTAGCGTAGCTCAATCGGCAGAGCAGCTGATTTGTAATCAGCAGGTTGTGGGTTCAAGTCCCTCCGCTAGCTCGTAGCGGTCGAAAGGAGCGGGGGGTTTCCCGAGCGGTCAAAGGGGTCAGACTGTAAATCTGATGGCACTGCCTTCACAGGTTCGAATCCTGTACCCCCCATAAGTTGTTTGGCTCGTCAGTTGTAGCTCGACGCCGGTTGCTTATCCCGCAAGAGCGACTCTAATGCGTTTCAGGTGCGGGGTTTAGTTTAAGTGCGGTGCGGCTCAGCGGTGGCTCTAAGGCGAGGCGGGGTGTAGCTCAGATGCGGGTGTAGCTCAATGGTAGAGCAATAGCCTTCCAAGCTAAAGACGAGGGTTCGATTCCCTTCACCCGCTTTTGGTCGGCATAAGGAGGTCGACGGCGGAGTCTGCTGCGAAGGAAGTCGTGGAGCGGCTGTCGAGGTTTGGAAGGAAAAAGGATTGCGGAGACGTTGTTCGGCGGTCGCTGCTGTAGCTCAGTCGGTAGAGCGCGTCCTTGGTAAGGACGAGGTCACGGGTCCGACTCCCGTCAGCAGCTCTATTTCACCAAGTTTTCATCGCTTGCATTAACGCAGGGAGACAGAATGGCCAAGGCAACTTTTGAACGCAAAAAACCACATGTCAACGTCGGCACGATCGGGCACATCGATCACGGCAAGACGACGCTCACCGGGGCCATCCTGGCCGTGCAGTCGGCCAAGGGTAAGGCCAATTTCAAATCCTACGCCGACATCGCCAAGGGCGGCACCGTTCGCGATGAAACCAAGACAGTGACGATCGCCGTCAGTCACGTCGAGTACGAGACGGACAAGCGTCACTACGCCCACATCGACTGCCCGGGGCACGCAGACTTCATCAAGAATATGATCACCGGCGCCGCCCAGATGGACGGTGCCATCCTCGTCGTGTCGGCCGCCGACGGCCCCATGCCTCAGACTCGCGAGCACATCTTGCTGGCTCGTCAGGTCGGTGTGCCGGCGCTGGTGGTGTTTTTGAACAAGGTCGACCTGGTCGACGACCCCGAACTGTTGGAGCTGGTGGAGTTGGAGTTGCGCGAGTTGCTCACGCACTACGGGTTCCCGGGGGACGAGATCCCGATCATCCGTGGTGCCGGCCGCCCGGCCTACGACAGCCCGACCGACCCGGAGAAGACCAAGTGCATCGCTGAGTTGCTTGACGCCGTCGACAGCTACATTCCTGAGCCGGTGCGCGAGATCGACAAGCCGTTCTTGATGGCGGTGGAAGACGTGTTCTCGATCGAAGGCCGCGGCACCGTGGCGACCGGGCGTATCGAGCGCGGCATGGTCAAGGTCGGTGAGGAAGTCGAGATCGTTGGTCTGTCGAAGAAGCCCGCGAAGACGACCGTGACCGGCGTCGAAATGTTCAACAAGACGCTCGATTCGGGACAGGCCGGCGACAACGTCGGCTGCCTGTTGCGTGGTTTGAAGCGAGAAGACATCGAGCGCGGCCAGGTGTTGGCCAAGCCGGGGTCGATTACGCCGCACACCAAATTCGAGGCCGAGGTATACGTCCTGTCGAAGGAGGAAGGCGGGCGGCACACGCCGTTCTTCAGCGGCTATCGTCCGCAGTTCTACTTCCGCACGACCGACGTGACCGGCACGGCCAACCTGACCGGCGACGTCGAAATGTGCATGCCGGGCGACAACGCCAAGCTTTCGATCGAGCTCATCAGCCCGATCGCCATGGACGACGGTGTGCGTTTCGCCATCCGCGAGGGTGGCAAGACGGTGGGCTCCGGCGTGGTAACGAAAATCATCGAGTAGCGATCGAGTCGGGAGCCATATTTTGAAGCTTGCACTGAAGTCTGGTGGAAAGATAGGGGCGTAGCTCAACTGGCAGAGCGCTGGTCTCCAAAACCAGAGGTTGCGAGTTCGATTCCCGCCGCCCCTGCCATTTCCGCCAGGCATCGGTCGACCGTAGAACACTGCTGACGGAGTTGCACTGTTGAGCGGCCGACCGGTGTCGGGGCGAGAACGATCAGGACCGATTTCAATTCACGAGCGAACCTAAACGTGAGAGAAGGCAATACCGCAATCCAGCCCCTGTGGCGCGATCTGTTCAGCTTCGGTATCTATAAGCGGAGCCAGGGACGGATTGCGCGGCAGGTGACGTTCGCCGTTCTGGCGGCGGTGATGGGGCGGGGGGCGTGGCAGTTGAAGCTGGCTTTGATGGACCAGCCAACGAGCGTACAGTTCGGCGCCTTCGCGGGCGTGCTGGCGATCGGAGTCTGGATCGCCTACCGCGTGGTGAATCTGCCGCGCTTCGCGGACTTTCTCATCGCGGTCGAAGCCGAGATGAACAAAGTCTCGTGGCCGTCCAGGGCCGAGTTGTTTCGCAGTTCGTTGGTGGTGATCGTCACCATGTTCGGCCTGGCTGCCACACTTTACGGGTACGATCTGGTTTGGCAGATGCTGTTGACCAAGCTGGGCGTTTTGCGGGGCGGCGGTTAGCGCGCGGAGACGGGAGTGCGGCTGTGACCGATGAACTGAATGACTTGTTGAGCGGACCCGACGAGGGACTTCCGGAACCTGCGGCCCACGGGCTGGCGGGAAACGGTGACGCCGCGCGCCGCCTCACGTCGGAAGGAGAGCAACCGGACGACGCCTCGGGGCACGCAGATCCGAGCCGGTCCGAATCGGATCAAGCCGAGTTGGACCAAGCGGCTGCACCGCGGACACCCCCGGCGGAAACATCTGCAGTCGAATCGGAGGTTGAAACCTCGGCGGGGAGCGAGGCGGCCCACGCGAGCGCCGAAGAATCGGCCGACGAGGCGCCCCCAAAACCGGCCAAGCCCCGGCCTCCGCGCCCGCCGATTGAGGATCTTTCCGAAGAGCGAAAGCCGATCAAGAAGGAATGGTACATCCTCAAGGTCCAGAGCAACCGGGAGGATTCCATCGCCGACGCCCTCCAGCGGCGCATTGCGATCGCCGACCTGGGCGAGTACTTCGACGAAATCATCGTTCCCACGGAAAAGGTGTCGGAGTTCAAGGGGGGGAAAAAGCGCGTCGTCAAGCGAAAAATCTACCCGGGTTACATCGTCGTCCACATGGAATTGAACGACGATACGTGGTTTCTGGTGCGCGAGACGCCGGGCATCGGCGACTTTACCGGATCGGGCGGCAAGCCGACGCCGATGCTGCCCCACGAAGTGAACAAGATCGTCGCCAAGCAAGAAGAGAAGGCCGAGCAGGAAATCCGCACGGTCATTCCGTTCAGCCAGGGAGACCGGGTGCGGATCAATGAAGGAACCTTCGAGAACTTCGAAGGGGACGTGGACAACATCGATCAGGCGAATGGACGCGTCACGATCATGATCAACATTTTCGGCCGCTCCACCCCGGTCGAACTCGAGTACTGGCAGGTGGAGAAGCTTTAACACGATTTTGGGCGACCTTTCACAGGTCGTCTGGATGTGGCGGCCGGCGAAGGCCCCTCATGAAGGCGTCCGAGAAATACACGAGTTTGTGATTCAAACCCTCTGAAATATGGCAAAGCAGCTTGTTGCACAGGTGAAATTCCAGGTCCCAGGCGGACAGGCCACCCCTGCGCCCCCGGTGGGTACGGCGCTGGGCCGTTTCGGCGTGAATCTCGGCCAGTTCGTCCAGCAGTTCAACGAACGGACGCGCGAGGCCGGCGGCATGCCGATTCCGGTCGTGGTGAGCGTCTATAACGACCGCAGCTTTGACTTCGTCACCAAGAGCCCTCCGGCCGCGGCTCTGTTGAAGCAAGCCGCGGGCATCGCCAAGGGCTCGGGGGTGCCGAACAAAGACAAGGTCGGCAAGGTGACAGTCGCCCAAATCGACGACATCGTCAAGCAGAAGATGGCCGATCTGAACGCCCGGGACGTAGCCCACGCGCGGCGGATGGTCGAGGGGACGGCCCGCAGCATGGGAATTACGGTAGAAGCATAGGTAACTAGAGCACACATACAGCGCGGCCCATTAACGTAGAAAAGTCAGCGATGCCTCATCAATCGAAGCGATATAAGGCGATGTCGGCCAAAGCGCCGGCCAAGAGCGAAGCGGTGCCCCTCGACAAGGCGGTGGCATTGCTCAAGCAGTTCAACACAACGAAGTTCGACCAGTCGGTCGAGATCGCGATGCGGCTGGGGATTGACGCCAAGCAGGCCGACCAGCTCGTGCGCGGCTCGATCGTGCTGCCGCACGGCATCGGCAAATCGTTGCGGGTGGTGGTCTTTGCCAAGGGCGACCTGGCGGACCAGGCAAAGGCGGCCGGGGCCGACGAGGTCGGAGCCGACGAACTGGCGAAGAAGATCAAGGACGGGTGGACCGAGTTCGACGTGTGCATCGCCGCCCCGGACATGATGGGGCTGGTCGGTCCCCTGGGGCGGGTCCTGGGCCCGCGCGGTTTGATGCCTTCTCCGCGAGCTGGCACGGTGACGCCCGAAGTGGCCAAGACCGTCAAGGAGTATAAGGCGGGAAAAGTCGAGTTCCGCAACGACGCGGGCGGCGTGGTTCACGCCGTCGTAGGCAAGCTCAGTTTCGACGTGCCGAAACTGATGGACAACATCCAGGCGTTCATCAGCCACATTTACGCGATGAAGCCGCACACCGTGAAGGGCCACTTTGTCCGCAGTATTGCTATCAGCGCCACGATGAGTCCCGGGGTGCGAGTCGCAGCATAGAGGGTCTTAGGTCTTGGGTTTTAGGTCTTGAGAAAGCAGCCAAGACCAGGACCCAAGACTAGGAACTTAAGACCCAAGACCTAAACAGAAGACTTCCTATGAGTAAATTCGTCAAAAACCTGATCACCGACGAGCTGCGGCGCCGGCTCGAGGGCGTCGAGGGCGCGCTGCTCGTTAGCGTGGCTGGCCTGGACGCGAACAAGAATTCTCGCTTGAGAAAGACGCTGCGCGAGAAAAACATCGAGTTGATGGTCATCAAAAACAGTCTGGCGGCCCGAGCCACCGAGGGTACTCCGCTGGCCCCCGCTTTCCAGGAGATGGAAGGCTCTTTGGCCGTAGTTTGGGGCGCCGAGGACATCGTCTCGCTGGCCAAGCAGATCACGGCGCTAGCCGGTGACAAGCAATACGAGCCGTTCGCGGCCCGTGGCGGAGTGATGGACGGCAGCCGGTTGACGGCCGAGGAAGTGACCGCCGTCAGCAAGTGGCCCAGCCGTCAGGAGCAACTCAGTATTCTGGTGGGGCAGATCCTGAGTCCCGGTGCCACCCTGGTCGCGCAACTAAGCGGCGCGGGGGGCGCGCTGGCCAGCCAGATCAAACAAAAAGGGGAAGAGAACGAGGGGACGGCCGAGGCGGCACCCGCCTGAGCCCAAGGTTACCTTCAGCTCGTTCCGTTACGACAACTAGAACAACAATCAAGACCCAAATCGAGAAAGGAATTAGTTTTCCATGTCTGAAGCAGCTACCATGGAGTTCTCGCCCACGACCAAGGAACTCGGCGACAAGATCGTCGAGTTGACGTTGAAGCAGGCGAAGGAACTGAGCGACTATCTGGAACAAGTGCACGGCATCAAGCCGGCCGCCGGCGGCGGCGTTATGATGATGGCGGGTGGCGCAGGCGGTGGCGCTGCGGCCGCCCCGGCCGCAGCGGAGAAGACCGAATTTGACGTCGTGCTGGAAGGCTTTGGCGACAAGAAGATCGGCGTGATCAAGGTCGTCCGCGCCGCGACCGGACTCGGCTTGAAGGAAGCCAAGGATCTCGTCGAGGGCGTGCCCAGCAAGGTCAAGGAAGGCATCGCGAAGGAAGACGCCGAGAAACTGAAGAAGGAACTGGAGGAAGCCGGCGCCACGGTTTCCATCAAGTAAGAGCGTGCAAACTCGTTGGCGGCCGCCCAAGACCGAAGGCCGTGCGCATCGCTGGCGCACGGTTGTGGGTTGCGGCGGCGCCTTGTCCCACGGAGGAGTGTCGTCCGGCATAGCGAACCGGACGGCATCGTTGGAAGTGGTTTGACCGCCATCACGCGCTTCGATAGCGGACTCTCAATCGGCCGTGCGGGCCAGCGCGCGCCGATCGACCCAGAATTTCGGCCTATCTCTCTTTCCCGTTAGGAGCATCCGTCCCTATGGCCACCTCGGCAGAACGTCGCCTCAATCCCAAGGAAGTTCGTCGTTTCGGCTCGAACCAGCAGCACCAGGGAATCCCCGACCTCACCGAGATTCAGACCCGTAGCTACGAGGCCTTTCTGCAGCTCGATACCCCGGGGGAAAAGCGCAAAGACCAGGGGATCGAAGGCGTCCTGCGTGAGATTTTTCCCATCGAGAGCTACGACAAGACGCTGCAGTTGCAGTACCTGCGCTACGAGCTGGGCAAGCCGCGCTACAGCCCCGATGAATGCCGGCAGCTTCGTCTGACCTACGGTCGACCGTTCAAGGTCTGGCTGCGTCTTACCAAGGAGCAGCCGATCGAGGAGGAAGTCTACCTGGGCGACATACCGGTCATGTTGGGGGGCGGCGAGTTCATCATCAACGGTGCCGAGCGCGTCGTTGTCAGCCAGTTGCACCGCAGCCCGGGGGTCGACTTCGTCAGCGAAATGGAAGGGACCGAGCGCCGCCTGCATAGTTGCCGGATCATCCCGGAGCGCGGAAGCTGGATCGAGCTGAACGTCAGCAAAAAGGAGGTGCTGACCGTGCGCATCGACCAGAGCGGCAAGTTTTCGGCGCTCACCCTGTTGCGGGCCATGGACCCCAAGTACAGCCAGAACTCCGACCTCATCCGTTGCTTCTTCGAGACGACGACGGAAAAAGTCGTCGACGGTCGCAGCGTGGGGAAAATCGAAGGCAAGCTGGCGGTGACCGACGTCGTGTACCCCGCCGAGAGCGACCGGGCCGGCGAAGTGATTTTGGAGGCCGGGCAGAAGATCACCAAGAACGCGGCCGAGGTGATCTGCACCTCGGGCCTGACGTCCGTCGACGTGATGCCCGACCAGAAGGATCAACTCATCTTCAACAGCCTGCGGGAGGACAGCACCGCCAGCCACGAAGAGGCGCTGCTCAAAATCTACCAGCGTTTGCGGCCGGGCAACCCCCCGCAGTTGGAGAAAGCGCGAGCTTTGTTCCACGAGAAATTTTACGACACCAACCGGTACCGCCTGGGACGCGTGGGCCGCTTCCGCATCAATCGCAAGCTGGGCCTCGAAATTCCTGAGGGCGAAATGACGCTGCGGCCGGACGACCTGATCGCCGCCATCAAGTATCTGCTCAAGCTGCGCGCCGACGACGTGTCGGCCGAAATCGACGACATCGACCATTTGGGGAACCGGCGTCTGCGGACGATCGACGAGTTGGCCTGCGACGAGTTGCGCAAGGGGTTCTTGAAGCTTCGCCGCACCGTGCAGGAGCGGATGAGCCTCAAGGACGTGGAAGACATGACTCCCCGCAGCCTGATCAACCCCAAGAGCATCTCGGCGGCGATCGAGTATTTCTTCGGCCGCGGCGAGCTCTCGCAGGTGGTCGACCAGACCAACCCGCTTTCGATGCTCACGCACGAGCGGCGGCTGTCGGCCCTCGGACCTGGCGGTTTGAACCGCAAGCGGGCGGGTTTTGAGGTGCGCGACGTGCATATCTCGCACTACGGCCGCATCTGCCCCATCGAGACGCCGGAAGGTACGAACATCGGCTTGATCTCCAGCCTGGCCATTTACGCCGGCGTCGACGAGTACGGCTTCTTGATCACCCCCTACCGCAGGTGCTCGAAGGGCAAGGTGTCCGAAGAGGTGGTTTGGCTGCGGGCCGATCAGGAGAACGAGGCGTTCCTGGCGCCGGCCGACACGCCAGTCGATCACGGCAAGCTGCAGGGCGAGAACATCATCGCCCGTTATCGGGCCGACTTTCAGATGGTTCCGGCCGAGAAGATTCAGTACACCGACGTCGCCCCGGCCCAGATGGTGGGCGTCTCCGCCGGTCTGATCCCCTTCCTGGAGCACGACGACGCCAACCGCGCGCTGATGGGCTCCAACATGCAGCGGCAGGCGGTGCCCCTGCTGGTCACGGAGCCCCCGATTGTCGCCACGGGCATGGAGCGCGACGTGGCGCAGAACTCGGGCATGCTCGTCCGCGCCAAGAAGAAGGGGACGATCGGCTACGTCGATGCCGAAAAGATCGTCATCGGAGACGAAACGTACCACCTGCGGAAGTACGTGGGTCTCAACGAGCGGACCTGCCAGAATCAGCGGCCGATCGTGTCGCCCGGACAAAAAGTCGAGAAAGGCGAGGTGATCGCCGACGGCGCGGCGACCTTCAAAGGCGAACTCGCCCTGGGGCGCAACGTGCTGGTCGGCTTCATGGCCTGGGACGGCTTCAATTTCGAGGACGCGATCATCATCAGCGAGGAGTTGGTCCGCAACGACGTCTATACCTCGATCCATATCGAAGAGTTCGACATCGAAATCCGCGAGACGAAGCTGGGACGCGAGGAGTTCACCCGCGACATCCCGAATGTCAGCGAAAAGGCTCTCCGCAACCTGGACGAAACGGGCATCATCCGCATCGGCACCTTTGTGCGGCCTGGCGACATTCTGGTGGGCAAAGTTTCGCCCAAGTCGAAGACGGAGCTGACGCCGGAGGAGAAGCTGTTGCACGCCATCTTCGGCCGGGCGGGCGAAGACGTGAAGAACGATTCGCTCGAGGTTCCGTCCGGCGTCGAGGGAATTGTCATCAATACGCAGAAGTTCTCGCGTCGGCTTAGCCTCTCGGAAGACGAACGCAAGCTGTTCGAGAAGCAGTTGAAAGAAGCCGAGGCGCAGGGGAACGCGAAAATCGCACAGACCTTCGGCGCCCTGGTGGAAGAGATCGAAGGCATCCTGCAGCGGCCCCTGACCGACGAGGACGGCAACGTTCTGGTTCGCGATCAGGAGCACAAGTACGTCGCCGAGCAGGCCCAGCGGTTCAAGATCGAGTCGCTCGACATCCGCAGCCCGCAGCGGAAAGCCGATGTGGAGAAGGCGTGGAAGACGGGCTGGCCGACGGTGGAAGCGGCCATCGACGAGCGCGACCGCAACCTGAACTCGATGAAGCGGGGCGACGAGCTTCGCAGCGGGGTGCTGCAGATGGTTAAGGTCTACATCGCGGCCAAGCGAGTCATCTCCGTGGGCGACAAGATGGCTGGCCGGCACGGCAACAAGGGGGTCATCGCCAAGATTCTGCCGCAAGAAGACATGCCCTTCCTGGCGGACGGCACGCCCCTACAGATCATGCTCAATCCGCTGGGGGTGCCCAGCCGCATGAACGTGGGTCAGATTCTCGAGACCCACCTGGGGTGGGCCGGCGCCAAGCTGGGCTTCCAGGCCATCACGCCCGTGTTCGACGGTGCGACGGAAGAGACGATCCAGAAATGTCTTGACGAAGCGGGGCTCCCCCGGCACGGCAAGGCCCAGCTTTTCGACGGACGCACCGGCGAGCCGCTCGAGCAGGAGACGACGGTCGGCTACATCTACATGCTCAAGTTGCACCACCTGGTCGACGACAAGGTCCACGCCCGGTCGACCGGGCCGTATTCGCTCATCACTCAGCAACCCCTGGGCGGCAAGGCCCGTTTCGGCGGCCAGCGGTTCGGCGAAATGGAGGTCTGGGCGCTGGAGGCGTATGGAGCGGCCTACATCCTCCAGGAGTTGCTTACGGTGAAGAGCGACGACGTCGAAGGGCGCACGAAAATCTACGAGTCGATGGTTAAGGGGGAGAACACGCTCGAGGCCGGCACTCCCGCCAGCTTCGACGTGCTCACCAACGAGATCCGCGGCCTAGCCCTCAATATGCAGTTGGAAAAACGACGGGTGTGAAGGAGGTCGCGACGAGCGGTCGCCTCCGCTCGTTGCTCCCGGCTTTTCCCGTAACTTTTGCAACGACCTACCGAACACCCAATACAAGTCAGCATCCCCTTTCCCGATAAGGAGCGAACAGAATGAGTACAGGTATCGGCGAAAGCTCTTACGATCGGATTAACGATTACGCCTCGGTCAAGATCAGCCTTGCCCGGCCGCACGACATTCGTAGCTGGTCGTTTGGCGAGGTCAAGAAGCCCGAGACGATCAACTACCGCACTTACCGGCCGGAGAAAGACGGCCTGTTCTGCGAGCGGATTTTCGGACCGGAAAAAGACTGGGAGTGCTCCTGCGGCAAGTACCGCGGCATGAAATACAAGGGGATGATCTGCGACCGTTGCGGCGTCAAGGTCACCCACAGCCGCGTGCGTCGCAAGCGCATGGGCCACATCGAGCTGGCCGCGCCGGTCGTCCACATCTGGTTCTTCAAGGCAATGCCCAGCCGCCTGGGGAACCTGCTCGACATGAAAACGACGAGCCTGGAAAAGGTCATCTACTTCCAGGATTACGTCGTGATCGACCCCAAAGATACGCCGCTAAAGCGGCAGCAGCTCCTCACGGAGGAGGAATATCGCAAGGCCCGCGACGATTACGGCGACGGCACGTTCGAGGCCGACATGGGAGCCGAGGCGGTCCGCAAGCTGCTGGCCAACCTCGACCTGGTGACTCTCTCGCATGAGCTGCGCAAGCAGCTTGCCGAAACGGGCTCTAAGCAGAAGCAGAAAGACCTCATCAACCGGCTGAAAATCGTCGAATCGATCCGCGACAGCGACAACAAGCCGGAATGGATGGTGCTCGACGTCATTCCCGTCATCCCGCCCGATCTGCGCCCGCTGGTCTTGCTCGACTCGGGTAACTTTGCCACCAGCGACCTGAACGACCTCTACCGGCGCATCATCAACCGCAACAACCGCCTCAAGAAGCTGGTCGACCTGAACGCGCCGGAAGTGATCATTCGCAACGAGAAGCGCATGCTGCAGCAATCGGTCGACGCCTTGTTCGACAACAACCGCTGCAAGCGGCCCGTGCTCGGCAGCAGCAACCGGCCGCTCAAGTCGCTCACCGACATGATCAAGGGCAAGCAGGGTCGCTTCCGCGAAAACCTGCTCGGCAAGCGCGTCGACTACTCGGCCCGCAGCGTGATCGTCGTCGGTCCCAGTCTCCGCCTGCATCAATGCGGCCTGCCCAAGAAGATCGCCCTAGAGCTCTACCAGCCGTTCATCATCCGGCGGCTGAAGGAACTGGGCCACGCCGATACGATCAAGAGCGCCAAGAAGATGCTCGAGCGCAAGGACGACGAGGTGTGGGATATCCTAGAGGAGGTGATCCGCAACCATCCGGTGCTGCTCAACCGGGCTCCCACCCTGCACCGCATGGGCATCCAGGCCTTTGAGCCGATTCTGGTCGAAGGCAACGCGATCAAGCTCCACCCGCTGGTGTGCAAGGGCTTTAACGCCGACTTCGACGGCGACCAGATGGCCGTGCACCTGCCCCTGTCGATCGAGGCGCAGGTCGAGGCCCACACCCTGATGATGTCGACCAACAACATCTTCAGCCCGGCCAACGGTGCACCGATCATCAGCCCCTCGCAGGACGTGGTGATGGGCTGCTACTACATGACGATGAGCGTGCCCGAGCGCAAAGGCGACGGCATGGTCTTCAGCGCGTCGGCCGAGGTCCACCTGGCGTACTCGCTGGGCAAGATCGACACGCACGCGCGGATCAAGTATCGCCTGCCGAAGAATCGCAGGCTCAAAGGAGAGGGAGACCGGGGCAAACCCGGCGGGCTGGTGGAGACCACCGTCGGCCGCGTCCTGTTCAACGACGCCCTTCCCGACGGCATGCCCTACTACAACATCCCCATGAAGAGCAGCGAGCTGGCGAAAGTTATCTCCGACTGCTACGCCATTCTCGGACGCCGGGCGACCATCGACCTGCTCGACACGATGAACCGCACGGGCTTCCGCGAAAGCACCCGCAGCGGTCTTTCGTTCGCCACCGACGACCTGATTACGCCCCCCAGCAAATCGCGGATCATCGGCGACGCCGAGAAAACGGTCTTCAAATTCCAGAAGCTCTACCAGCGCGGCGTGATCACCGAAGTCGAGCGCTACAACCAGGTGCTCGACGCCTGGACGCACGCCCGCGAGCGGATCACGACCGAAATGATGGCCGAACTGGAAAACGACCATCGCAAGCCGGGCTACGTCAACCCGATCTACCTCATGGCCCACTCCGGCGCCCGCGGCGGCGTCGAGCAGATTCGCCAGTTGGCGGGTATGCGCGGCCTGATGGCCAAGCCGTCGGGCAAGATCATCGAGACGCCGATCAAGGCCAACTTCCGCGAGGGGCTGACCGTGCTGGAATACTTCAGCTCCACGCACGGCGCCCGCAAGGGTTTGGCCGACACGGCCCTCAAGACGGCCGACTCGGGCTACCTCACCCGCAAGCTGGCCGACGTGGCTCAAAACGTCGTCATTACGCAGCACGACTGCGGCACGACGCAGGGAATCACCAAGGGCGTGATCTACCGCGGCGAAAAGGTCGAGGTGCGTCTGGCCGACTCGATTCGCGGCCGCGTGAGCCGGGCCAACATCGTGAACCCAATCACCGACGAAGTGATCGTCAAGGAAAACGACCTGATCACCGTCGAAATCGCCCGCCGCATCGAGGATCTCGGTCTGGAGAAAATCCAGGTTCGCAGCCCGATGACCTGCGACGCCTCGCTGGGCGTATGCCGGTTGTGCTACGGCATGGACCTTTCGACCGGCTCACTGGTCGAAGAAGGGATGGCCGTGGGGATCATCGCCGCGCAGAGCATCGGCGAGCCGGGCACGCAGTTGACGATGCGTACCTTCCACATCGGCGGCACGGCGGCTCGCGCCGTCGAGGAAAGCGAGATTCGCGCCAAGAAGGCGGGCATCGCCAAGTTCACGCGGCTCAAGGTCGTGCGAAACGACGAAGGGCAGCAGATCGTGCTCACGCGCAACGGCGAAATCGCCCTCATCGATCCAAAGGGTCGCGAGTTGGAGAAGTACGAGATCCCGGCCGGCGCCAACCTCAAGGTCGAAGAGAACCAGGAGGTGCAGGCCGGTGCCATCCTCTGCCAGTGGGACCCGCACAGCATCCCCATTCTGGCCGAGGTCGGCGGCAAGGTCCGCTACGAGGACGTGATCGAGGGCGAGACCCTCCGCATGGAGAAGGACCCCAGCGGCCACATCCGCCGCATGGTGATGGAGCACAAGGGGGACCTGCACCCCCAGGTCATCCTGGAAGACGCCAGCGGCAAAATCCTGGACTTCTACTACCTGCCCGAGAAGGCCCACATTGAGGTCAACGAGGGAGACCAGGTTTCGGCCGGCACGCTGCTCGCCAAGACGCCGCGCGAGGTGTCGGGCACCCAGGACATCACGGGCGGTCTGCCGCGGGTGACCGAAATCTTCGAGGCCCGCAAGCCGAAGGACCCGGCCGTGATCGCCGAAATCGACGGCACGGTGGAGCTTCTCGGCGAAAAGCGGCGCGGCAAGCGGACGATCATCGTCCGCAGCGAAAGCGGCATCGAACGCGAGCACCTCGTCTCGCACGGCAAGCACCTGCGCGTTCACGCCAGCGATTTCGTGCGGGCCGGCGAGGCGCTGGTCGACGGTCCCTTGGTGCCGCACGACATTCTCCGGATCTCTGGCGAGGAAGCCGTGCAGCACTACCTGGTGCGCGAGATCCAGAACGTCTACCGCAGCCAGCGCGTGGAAATCGACGACAAGCACATCGAGATCATCGTTGCCCAGATGCTTCGCAAGGTGAGGATCGAGAGCGTGGGAGACACCGGCCTTCTGCCCGGCAGCGTGATGGACAAGTTCGAGTTCCGCGCGGTGAACCAGCGTCTGTCGGGCTGTCTGCGGATCACGCACAAGGGAGACAGCGACTTCGCAGATGGCTCCATCGTGCCCAAGGACACGCTCGAGCAGGTCAACGCCCAGATCGAAGCCCTGGGAGGCGAGGCGTCGAAGGGGACCAAGCCCAAGCCGGCCACGGCCAGCACCCAGTTGCTCGGCATCACCAAGGCGTCGGTGCAAAGCGCCAGCTTCATCTCGGCCGCCAGCTTCCAGGAGACGACCAAGGTGCTCACCGAGGCGGCCCTGGCGGGCAAGGTCGACACCCTCGTCGGCTTGAAGGAGAACGTGATTCTCGGCCACCTGGTGCCGGCCGGCACCGGCTTCAAGACCTACCAGGAGTCGGAGGTCCGCATCAAGCCCGAGGCCCTGGTCGATCTGGCCCGCGAGAAGGAGCGCGTCCTCACCAAGGCCTTCCCGCTGCTGGAGAGCGCCGAGGGTGGAAACGGCTCCGACGGCAAGGACGCCAAGGCCGACGCGGCCGTCGGCGGCGAGTAGTCACGATCTAACGCCACTCTGCTAGTCATCCGGGCGAGGCGCGCCGCAAGCGTCGCCTCGCCCGTTTTTTTTTCGCCTTCACTCTTGAACGCGGGCTGCATCGGTTCATTGCCCCGGATGATTCACCGGCCCCATAGTTCCATGAAGCCGGCACGTGGAAGCGGTGTCCCGGCGCTCTCGTCATGGCATCGAGGTCGGCTATTCTTGCGAATCTCGATGAGTCGCAAGCGGACGCGTTCACGCGCAAACGCGGCGGGACGCCTCGTCTACGAACCCGCAAGACCTGGGGGGCTTTGTGCGAACGATGAAGTTTGTGGCAATCTCAATGGTCTTCAGCACGGCCGCCTGAAGCGATTGCGTCACATGGCAGGATATGCAGTGCTCGATCGGATTATACTTCGACCAAGCGACGCGGGGCCGGCCTTTCCGTTTGTTCGGCCTTCGCTCGGCGCGGTCTCAACTGAAGATGTAGCCTTCCTCGCCGTGGAGGCTGATGTCGAGACCCTCGATTTCCTGTTCGCTTGTCACGCGTAATCCCATCGCGCCGTCGATTAATTTGAGGAGGACGAACGTCGCGGCGGCCGCCAGCGCCCAGGAGATAAGTGTGGCGATGATCTGGGCCACCAGCACGTTCCCACCTTCGAGCAGGCCGAGCGGTGTGCCCTTGGTGCTGATGTCGAAGACGGCTCTTGTCGCAAAAACTCCGGTAAGAATGGCGCCCAGCGTGCCGCCGAGACCATGCACGCCGAAAGCGTCGAGCGAATCGTCGTAGCCGAGCTTCTGCTTCATGACCGAACAGGTGAAGTAACACATCAGTCCGGCGGCGGCACCCATAATCAGAGCCGACATGGGGGTCACGAATCCGGCGGCCGGCGTGACGCATACAAGCCCCGCAACCGCCCCGGAAGACGCCCCCAGCACCGTCGGCTTACCGGCTCTCAGCCATTCGGCAACCGGCCAAGCCACCGCACCCGCCGCGGCAGAAAAATGCGTGGCCGCGAAAGCGCTGGCGGCGATCGAGTCGGCCGCCAGGGCGCTGCCCGCGTTGAAACCGAACCAGCCCACCCACAACAGGCCCGCTCCCAGCGCCGTGTACGTCAGGTTGTGAGGGGGCATGGGCTCGTGCCCGTAGCCCGCCCGCTTGCCCAGGACCAACGCACACACCAGCGCCGACACGCCCGAACTGATATGAACGACCGTGCCGCCAGCAAAGTCGAGAGCGCCGCCGGCACAAAACAGCTCCGCATGGGGGCTACCGTAGGCCAGCACGCCCCCTCCCCACACCCAGTGACAAAGGGGGCAGTAGACGACAAGTCCCCACAAGATCGAGAACACCACCATGGCGCTGAACTTCATCCGCTCCGCGAAGGCGCCGCAGATCAGTGCGGGCGTAATGATGAAAAACATGCCTTGAAACAGCATGTGCGTCAGCATCGGAATATTGAGGGTACCGTGCAAAGGCGTGACGGGCCCTTCGCTGGTCCAGGTGGCCTGGACACCCCGCATGAACAGGTAATCGGTGTTTCCCAGCCAGGCGCCGGTGCCGCCAAAAGAGAGCGAATAGCCGACCACACCCCAGATCGCCGTCATAAGCCCCATCAGAAACAGGCACTGCATGACGACGCTGAGGATGTTCTTACGGCGGACTAGTCCGCCGTAGAACATGGCCAACCCCGGCGTCGTCATGCACAAGACGAGCGCCGAGGAAACCAGCATCCAGGCGTTGTCGCCGCGGTCGAGTTGATGTTTTGGCGCGACAGTTGTCTCATCGCCGGTTTCACCGCCCGCGACAACTTCCTTGGGCGGAAGAACCTCCGCGGGTGCAACAGGGGCCGACGCGGTCGTGTCCGCGATCGCCGCTACGCCCCCAGTTGCCTGGGCTTCCTCTGCCGCACTGGCCAACGGCCAGGCGAAAGCCACGGCAAACAGAATCGACGCTGAGATCATCAGTATGGGGTACTTCATAAGGTCTGGTTATAGAGACGCGCGAAGGTTGCAGAACCGCGCCCATTGCGACGACGTCGGCGGTGCTGCGCGAGAGCGGATCAAGGGGGTTGGCAATTGCCGTGCCACGAGTCGCTCAACCGACGCCGACCGACATGCGCCGCCCGTCGTTAGTTGCGCTCCAAACGTGGCTTCTGTATGGAGCAGGACGTTGGCCTTTGAATCACGGCTCTCGCCGACGCCATCGTTCGGGGCGTCGATTGCACAAGGAAAGGGCACTCGCGTCAAAGCGCACCGCGCGCAACCTGTGGCCCGCCTATCACATAGCGAAGCGGCCAGGCAGCGCAGAACGGCTGCTTTTGCGCATTAGATGTCGAACGATTCGCCGCAGGCTGGCAAAAAAACGGCGAGGTCGAGTTTGTCGCAAGCTCGCGGCGCGCGCGTTGCTAAGGGGTGGAGATTGCTTACGATTGGGCAAAACCGCCCTGGCACCGTCGAGCCAGATCGGGCAGATCGTAAGGCGGCTTGCGACGCTTCGCACATTCAACCGATGGCCTGGGAGGGAGATTGCAGTGAGCACTTCGATTTTGCATGGGGACTCGTCCTCGACGAACGGAACGAACGGGGCCCGATCGGGCGCAGCAGCGGGCGTGCCTCGCTCCACCGGGTTGCATGCCTCTGCGCGGATGTCGGCCATCTCGGCGGTCACCACCTGGCGGCCGATCTCTCCGCCCCTCAACTTCGCCGAAACACCAGCCCAGGAGCTGTTCTGCGAGAATGTGTTTGCTACCGCGGTCATGAAGTCGCGCCTTCCGAAGCCGATCTACAAAAAGTTGGTTCAGACGATCGAATCCGGGCAGAAGCTAGATGCCTCGATTGCCGACGTCGTGGCCGCCGCCATGAAGGACTGGGCGATCAGCAAAGGGGCCACGCACTATGCCCACGTCTTCTTCCCCTTGACCGGTGCTACGGCCGAGAAGCACGACAGCTTCTTGTCGCCAGACGGCGGCGGCGGCGCGATCACCGAGTTCACGGGGAAGCAACTCATCCAGGGCGAGCCCGACGGTTCGAGCTTCCCGACCGGGGGCATTCGCTCGACGTTCGAGGCCCGCGGCTACACGATCTGGGACGTGACCAGCCCCGCCTACATCTTGGAAAACTGCAACGGTACGACCCTGTGCATCCCCACAGCGTTTGTCTCGTGGACGGGCGAAGCGCTCGACAAGAAGACGCCCGTGTTGCGTTCGATGCAGGCGCTCAACAAGCAAGCCCAGCGAATCTTGAAGTTGTTCGGGCATTCCGACGGGGCGTTTGTCGCTTCGACCGCCGGGCCGGAACAGGAGTATTTTCTGGTCGACCGGCATTTTTATTTCTCGCGACCCGACCTGTTCACCACGGGACGCACGCTGTTCGGCGCCAGGCCGCCCAAGGGCCAAGAGTTCGAAGATCATTATTTCGGCGCCATTCCGGAGCGCGTGCTGGCCTTTATGCTGGAAGTAGAGCGCGATCTGTACAAGCTGGGCGTCCCAGTCAAGACGCGGCACAACGAGGTGGCGCCGGGCCAGTACGAGATCGCGCCGATTTTCGAGTCGGCCAATCTGGCCACCGACCACCAGCACTTGACGATGATCACCTTGCGCCGCGTGGCCGAGAAGTATGGGATGGCCTGTTTGACGCACGAAAAGCCTTTTTCCGGGGTCAACGGATCGGGCAAACACGTCAACTGGTCGCTCGGTAGCAGGTCGCAAGGCAACCTGCTTGATCCGGGCGATACGCCGCACCTGAACGCCCAGTTTCTGGTCTTCTGCGCCGCCGTGATCCGCGGCGTCTTCAAGCACCAGGGATTGCTGAGGGCCGTCGTGGCGTCGGCGGGAAACGATCACCGGTTGGGCGCCAACGAGGCCCCGCCGGCCATCATTTCGATCTTTTTGGGGGACCAGTTGACCGACGTCTTCCGCCAGATCAAGGCGGGCGGCGCGAATTCGTCTCTCGCCAAGGGAACCCTTACGGTCGGCGTCGACGTCCTCCCGCCGCTTCCCAAGGACGCTGGCGACCGCAATCGGACGAGCCCCTTCGCCTTCACGGGAAACCGCTTCGAGTTCCGTGCGGTCGGGGCCAACCAGTCGATCGCCGGGCCGCTGGTGGCGATGAACACCATCATCTGTGAATCGCTCGATTACTGCGCCACCCGGTTGGAGGCCTCGGCTCCCAAGAGCGACGAAGATCTGCACGCCGCCGTGCAGTCGCTCCTGGCCGAGATCATCGCCGAATGCGACTCGATCGTTTTCAACGGCGACGGTTACTCGGCGGAATGGCACCAGGAGGCCGCGCGCCGCGGACTCTTGAATTTGCGCACCTCGGTCGAAGCCTTGATGGAGCTGAAAACGAAGAAGGTCCACGAACTGTTCACCAAGTACGAGGTGCTTTCTGAGCGCGAGCTGGAGAGCCGGCTCGATATCTACCTCGAACAGTATTGCAAGACGGTGCGTGTCGAGGCGCTCGAGACTCTGGAAATGGCCAAAACGCTCATCTTGCCGGCGGCCCTGCGCTATCAGAACGAGCTGGCGTCGACGTGCGCCAACCTGAAGCTCAGCGGCCTCGAGTTCGACACCGACGTCCTGGAACAGGTAACCGACCTGGCGAAATGCCTTCAGCGCAGCATTCGCGAGCTGGTAGAAACGCTGGCTCCGCGCGGCGGCCACGATCTGCAGGCCGAGGCGGCCCATTTCTGCGACGAGGTGCTCCCCGCCATGGCCACCGTTCGCACCTATGCCGACGAGTTGGAGGGCTGGGTGGCCGATGACCTATGGCCGCTGCCCACGTACCAGGAAATGCTGTTCATCAAGTGACCTGCCTGCCGGGATGGCTACCGGCGCGACCAGGACCGGCGACCAGGGAATCATGCTGTGAGCCGCATCAAGGTCGGAGTGGTTTTCTTCGTGACCACGTGCCTGATCGCGGTGGTCGGCTACATGGCGGCGGGCTGGGAACTGCTCGACGCCATCTACATGGTTGTGATCACGGTGTTTGGGGTCGGTTACGGCGAAGCAAAGCCCCTGACCGACCCGGCGCTCAAGATCTTCACGATGGGCGTTATCGTCGCGGGCTGTTCGTCCGGCATTTACGTCGTGGGCGGTTTTATGCAAATGCTCGCCGAAGGCGAGATCAATCGCATCTTGGGAAGCCGGCGCATGTCCAAAGGCATCGAGCAACTCGCGAACCACGCGATTCTCTGCGGCTACGGACGGGTGGGCCAGATGCTGGCGCGCGATCTGGCGGCCGCACGTTTTCCCTTCGTGGTGGTCGACAGCAATGAGAGCCGCGTAACCTCGGCCCAGGGCGAGGGACATCTCGCTTTGCTGGGGAGCGCGTCCGAAGAATCGACGCTGGAGACGGCCGGCATCGCCCGCGCCAAGGTGCTGGCCGCCGTACTGCCCGACGACACGGCCAACGTGTTCGTGACGTTGACGGCGCGCGAGCTGAATCCGGGCATCCAGATTCTGGCCCGCGCCGAATCGCCGTCGACCGAGAAGAAGCTGATCCGCTCCGGCGCCAACCGAGTGGTGATGCCGGCCCTGATCGGCGCCACCAAGATTGCGCACATGATCGTGCGTCCCTCGGCGGAAGACATGCTGCGGGCCGACCTGCCGTCGATGCAGATCAACGAGGACTTGCGGCAGATCGGCTTGGAACTTGGCGACATCGACATCCGCTCCGACTCGCCGCTCGTCGGGGGACGTGTGGGGGACCTGCACACGGCCGACAGCAGCGGTTTCGTCCTCGTCGGGATCAAGCGGGCCGACGGCAGCATGGTGCGCGCGCCGCAGGCCAACGTGGAACTCGCCGCCGGCGACACGCTCGTGATTCTGGGGCATCGCGAGACGATCCCCAAAATCGCGCTGCGCGCCAGGCGAACGGTCATCACCTACCGCGGCGTGAGGACGTAGCGGCAGAAGGTATTCACGGACCCTCTGAATACCAGACGCCCGCGTCACCAAGTCGTCGAAATCGCCTTCCTCCTCGTCAGCGAGAATCAGGGCGTCGAGTTCTGCGCAAGGCGATTCTGCGGCCTACCTCTGGGCCGACTCGAGCTCCATAAAGTGCTCGGCGCCGTAGGCTTTGGCGATGACGACGATGCCCCCCTCGCTCACGGTAAAACCGCGGGCACGATCGTGCTCATGGTCGTACCCCACTTCGACCCCCGGAGGAATGTGCACGCCCTTGTCGATGATCGCCCGACGCACCTTGGCGTGCCGCCCGATATCGACGCCGTCGAAGAGAATCGAGTCCTCCACGCGCGCGTAGCTGTTGATCCGGGTGTTCGAGCCGAGGATGGAGTGCTCCACCATGCCGCCGGAAATGATCGAGCCCGGGCAGACAATACTGTCGAGCGCGTGGCCGCGGCGCGGATTGGGCCCAGTTTCGGCAAAGACGAACTTGGGGGGAGGATAAGTCGGGTGGTAGGTGCGGATCGGCCAGCGGTCGTCGTACATGTTCAACAGCGGGTCGACGGTCACCAAGTCCATGTTAGCCTCGTAATACGCATCGAGCGTCCCCACGTCCCGCCAGTAGGCGTCGCTTTTCCGGTTTTCGTCGAGAAACGGGAAAGCGTAGACGCGGTGCGTGTCGATCAAGGCGGGAATGATGTCGCGGCCGAAGTCGTGCGCGCTTTGGCGCCGGGTGGCGTCCTGGCAAAGCTGCTCGAACATGAATCGCGCGGGAAAGACGTAGATGCCCATCGACGCCAGAGCATGACGTTCGTCTCCCGGAATGTGACGCGGGTCGGCGGGCTTCTCCTGGAAGCCAATGATCCGGTTGTCGTGGTCGACCTGCATCACGCCGAACTGCGTCGCTTCGGGCAGCGAGACCCGCAGGGCACCCACCGTCAGGTCAGCCCCTTTCGCCTTGTGGGCCTCGACCAGCTTCAGGTAGTCCATCTTGTAGATGTGATCGCCGGCCAGAATGACGACGTACTCGGGCCGCTCTTTCTCCAGAGTGTAGATGTTCTGATAGACGGCGTCGGCGGTCCCTTTGTACCAGTGCTCGTCGATACGCTGTTGCGGGGGAACGACGTCGATGAATTCGCCCAGTTCGCGAGATAGCAGCCGCCGCCAGCCGAGGTTGATGTGCCGGTCTAGGCTCATCGCCTTGTACTGCGTCAGGACCAGGATCTTGCGCAGACCGCTGTTGATGCAGTTGGAGAGGGTGAAGTCGATGATCCGATACGCCCCGCCAAAGGGCACGGCGGGTTTGGCCCGGTCTCGCGTCAGCGGCTCCAGCCGCGAACCCTTGCCCCCCGCTAACACCACAGCCAACACGTTTTCCATCCGAATGAGCCTCCTTGAAATCGGGATCACGGAATGAGATTCGGGCATCGCTCTCGCCCTTGGCGAGGGCCAGGGTGATGCGTCCGGAGGACACGCGCCCTGAACCCTATGAACGGTCAGTTTACCGCTCGACGCCGGGCGACTGAAGGGTGCCCTTACGATCGTTAAACCTTACCCGCCCTCTTGTCGAGCCACTCTCGCTGCCAAAGCTCAAGGACCAGCAGGGCCCAGAGGCGATAGCTGTGGTCGTATCGCCCGGATTGATGATCTTCGACCAGGTTGCGTATCGCCTCGGGACGGAAATAACCGCGCCCCAGTGCCCGCTCATCGAGGAGGACGTCTCGCGCGAAATCCTTCAGCTCGTTTCGGAACCAGTGCCCCAGCGGCACGCCGAACCCCATCTTCGGGCGGCGGCGCACCGACGCCGGCAACAGGTCGGCGAAGGTCTCGATCAGGATCCGTTTGCCCCGACCGCGGCGGTATTTAAGCCCGATCGGCATGGCGGCCGCCAGTTCGACGACGTGCTGGTCGAGAAAGGGCTGACGGCACTCCAGGCTGTTGGCCATCGAAGCGATGTCGACCTTGGTCATCAGATCGCAGGGGAGGTAGGTTACCAGATCGGCCAGGCTGGTCGCGGTGATCGGGTCGCGGCCGTGGCTGCGGGCAAAGGCGGCCGCAAGAAAATCGTAAGGGTCCGATTCGGGGAGCCGGGCGATGAACGCCTCGTGGTAGATTTCTGCCCGGCGCAACTCGTTGAAGATCGAAATCCAGTCGAGGTAGCGGCGCTCCGCCGGCCGCCCCAGGGCGCCCACCAGCCGCTTAAACTTGCGAACGTACGATTTCTGCCGCTGCCCACTGGGAAGCCGCTGCCAGAATTCTCCGGCCACGCACCGCATCAGCCCGCGCGGCAGGCGGTCGAAATACGTGCCTACCTCGACGGCCCGGTAGCGTGGATAACCGGCAAACAGCTCGTCGCCGCCGTCTCCGGTGAGCGCCACCGTCACGTACTCGCGGGTCATCTTGGAGACGTAATACGTGGGCACGGCCGAGCTGTCGGCAAAGGGCTCGTCGTAGAACCAGACCAGCTTCGGCAAAATGCCGACACCGTCGGGCTCGACGCGAAACTCCTGGTGGATCGTGCCCAGATGTCCGGCCACCTCACGGGCGTAGCTCGTCTCGTCGAATTCGGCGACCGGAAAGCCGATCGAAAAGGTCCGCACCGGCTCACGGACAAGCTTCGTCATCAGGCCGACCACGATCGATGAATCGACGCCGCCGGAGAGAAACGCCCCCAGCGGCACGTCGCTCTGCAGCCGCTTTTCCACCGCCGAGGTAAGCGACTGGCGAAGCTCGGCCCGGTAGTCGGCCGCTGGTCGGACGACCTCGCGGGTAAAGTCAGGTTGCCAATAAGGCTCGACCGTCAACCGCCGCTCGCGGTACACGGCCACATGGCCCGGCGACAGTTTACGAAAGCCGCGGAAAATGGTGTTCGGATGCGGAACGTACTGATAGGTGAGATACTCGTCGAGGGCACTGGGATCGATTTCCCGCTCGATACCGGGCACTTCCAGCAGGCTCTTCAGTTCGCTGGCGAAGAGCAGCCGTTCGTCCTCCAGCCGATAAACCAGCGGCTTTTTGCCCAGCCGGTCGCGGGCCAGCACAAGCTGGCGATGCCGGGCGTCCCAAAGCGCGAGGGCGAACATTCCCTCGATATGCTTGACAAAGTCGACCCCGGCATCTTCATAGAGATGCACCAACGTTTCCGTGTCGCCCGCGGTGCGGAGCTGGTGGCCGGAACCTTCGAGCCGCTTTCGCAGCGTGCGGTAGTTATAGATCTCACCGTTGAATACGATCCACACGGTGCCGTCCTCGTTCGAGAGGGGCTGATTGCCGGTGGTGAGATCGATGATCGACAGGCGGCGGAACCCGAGCGCTACGCCAGCGATGCTGCCGGGATAGTTGTGGGCCGCGACATGGCTGGAATAACAGCCGCGATCATCGGGTCCCCGGTGGGCGAGGACGTCGGTCATGCGCGAAAGCGTCGGGCCGTCGATCGGCTCGCCTGCTTCCGTCCAGACGGCTCCGGTTATGCCGCACATACATCAGCGAGGGGCTGGAGTAGTTTTGTTCCGACGTTTAATGCCGCCCGCTTGCCGGGTGGCCGTCCACGTTGGCCGTCTTCAACGAGGTAGGTGCGAAGGTGGTCGCTTTTAGATCGCACAAACGCGAAGGCTCCCTCGGACAGGCCGAGGGCTCGTTTCACTTAAAGCTCCGCTTCTCGTCGGGAAAGACGCCGTTGCGGACTTCGTCACGATAGCGAGTCACGGCGTCGCGGACCACCTCGCGAAGTTGGGCGTAAGGCTTGACGAAACGCGGCACGTACCCCTCGGTGAGGCCAAGCATGTCGTGCGTGACCAGCACCTGTCCGTCGCATCCCGCGCCCGCGCCGATGCCGATCGTCGGCACATCGATGGCCGCAGTAATCCGGCTGGCAACCTCGGCAGGAATGCACTCCAGCACGATGGCGAAGGCGCCCGCTTCGGCGACGGCCCCCGCGTCGTTGAGCAGTCGCTCGGCCTCTCGCTGCACCTTGTAGCCGCCCAGGACATGAACGCTCTGGGGCCGCAAACCGCAGTGGCCCATCACGGGAATCCCGGCTGAAACGAGGGCGCGGATCACGTCGGCCTGGTCCGCTCCCGCTTCGAGCTTGACCGCCTGGCAGCGAGTCTCTTTCAGAATCCGGCCAGCAGAACGCACGGCCTCGTGCGTGCCCAGCGAAGCCGAGGGAAAGGGAAGATCAACGACCGTCAGAGCGTGCTGTACCGCGCGGCCCACCATCTCAGCATGGTAAATCATCTGGTCGAGGGTGACGGGGAGCGTGGTAGCGTGCCCCTGCACCACCATGCCCAGCGTGTCTCCCACGAGAATGCCTTCGACGCCCGTCGAGTCGAGTAGCTTGGCCAGCGTATAGTCATAAGCCGTGAGCATGCTGATTCGTCGTCCCGCGGCCTTAAGGGCGACGAACTGGGGCACGGTCATCGGCGGGGAGTCGTTTTCGGGCGAGTTGTTTTTCACGCCTTCATTGTGGCTGCGCGATATGTCACTGGCAACTGACCCTCATCGTTGTCGGCGCGCTGACCATTCCAAAGCGGCTGCCTATTCGTCTGGGAACCGCTTGCAAATCCGATTGACGGCGTGCTCCTGTGCGACACAGCTCCTGATCGGCTTAAGAATGAATTCCGTGGTTCAGTGCGAGAATTTGGTAACGCGCGCGCAGCGGCTGCTGAGAAAGAAACTTGGCGACCTGGCGCCGGGCCTGATGGCCGCAATTGACGATTGCTTGCGGGCTGCGCTGTCGCTCTGACGCGTCAATCGCAGCCAACAATCTGTTCGCCGAGGGCAGCCAGCACGCGCTCGGCACCTTGTTCGCCCGTGTGGATGCAAGCCGGAACGCCTACGCCGTGATAGGCATTCCCCGCCAGAGCGAGCGTCGGCCACCTTGCGATAAGGGTCTCGATGCGTCTCACGAGTTCGACGTGCCCGACGTGGTACTGCGGCATGCTGCGTGGCCAGCGCACGACCCGTGTTAGCTCGGGTCCCCCCACGATTCCGAGCAATTCGGCGAGGTCTGCCGTCGCCTTCTGGACGAGCGTTGCATCGTCCAGTTCGAGCTGGTCCGGACGTTCCGCGCCGCCAAGAAAGACGCGGATCAGCACGTGACCCGCGGGGGCACGGCCGTCGAACTTGGCGCTGCTATAGCTGGCTGCCAGGATCTCGTGGCGTTCAATCCCCGGCACCACGAATCCGAACCCTTCCCAGCCGCGAGTGATCTGTTCGCGGCGGTATCCAAGTACCACAATTGCGCTGCCCGCGTAGGAGATTTGTTGTAGCTCGCAGGTCAGCTCGGCGCTCGCCTGGGAAAGGAGAGTGGCTGCCGCGAAGGCGGGAACCGCCAGAATGACCGCGTCGAATTCGCGGTCGACGCCGTCGACGGTAACCGACCAGGCGTCACCGATTCGGCCGACTCGCGTCACCGCCGAGCCACATCGCACGCTCCCCGCGGGCAGCCGTCCGGCGAGGGTATCGACCAGGCTCGACATTCCCTCGCGCGGCGCGACGAACAGCCCGTAACGGGCGCCACTGGAACCGGAAGAGTCGGCCGAGTGAGTCTTTTCGTGCCGGGCTCCGCGCACTAGGCTGCCCCAGCGGCGTTCCATTTCGACGAACCGCGGCAAGGCGGCGGCCATGCTCAGTTGCTCGGCGTCGGCCGTGTAGATGCCGGCCACCAGCGGCTGCACCAGTCGCTCGTACGCCTCGCCTCCCAGGCGGCGTCGCGCAAACGAGGCGAGACTCTCGTCCCCGTTTTCGCGTCGGCGGCGAACGAATGGCTCGCAGAGCACACGTAACTTGCCGGGCCAGCTCAGCAGGGGCGATTTGAAAAGCGGCCAGAAACGGCTGGGGCTGAGCAGGTGAAACCCCACCGGCACCGGCAACAGCCGCCCGCCGCGAACGACAAACGCGCGTCGTTGCGATTCGCGCGTCGGCAGCAACTGGTCTCCTAGTCCGAGCCGCTGGCAGAGTTCGACGCCCCACGGGACGTTGGTGATGAAGTTGTCGGCGCTCAGTTCGAGCAGATAGCCGTCGTCCCGCTGCGTTTGCAGAACGCCACCCAGGCGATCGGCGGCCTCGAACAAGGTAAGTTGGGTCTCCGGTGCCAACTCGATCAGCCGGTTCGCCGCCGCCAGTCCGCTGATACCGCCCCCGATGACGGCGATGCGAGACGCTCGATTGTGCTGGCCGTCGAGGGAAACCATCGCAAGGATTCAGGCAAAAAGCAAACCGACCTGGAGAGCGCCCTCGGGAAAACGCTGCGGCTGAACTTCGTCGCCCGCTTGGTCCGTGGTTAACGAGTGGATCAGTTCGATCCGCCGGTCGCGTTCAAAAACGGCCGCGTCCACCATGCGGTAATACTCGTCGAGCGTCAAACGTGCGATCGTACTCATCGTTTGGCTCCATCATGGTGAGGCAAAAAGACCAACGCCATTATGATTCTCGCGTTTTGTCGCAGCGACTTCAGCTCGTTTGCGGCCCCAACTCGTGGACCGCCTCGACCAGGGCAATCACGTTCTCGACGGGGGTCTGGGGCACGATGCCGTGCCCGAGATTGAAGATATGGCCGGGGCGCCCGCCCGCTTGACGCAGCACGTCGCGCGCGCGGCGAACGATTTCGGCTCTGTCGGCCAACAGCACCAGGGGGTCGAGGTTGCCCTGAATGGCGCGGTCGCCGATCGCTTGCCAGGCGTCGTCGAGCCGGATCCGCCAGTCGACTCCGATCACGGTGCCCCCCGCCTCGGCCATGAGCGGCACGAGCGCCGGATTGCCCGTCGCGAAGTTGATCACCGGCACGCCGCTCACCACGCCGTCGATGACCGACCTGGTATGCGGCAGGACGTAACGCCGATAGTCGTCCGGGCCGAGGCAACCCACCCAGCTATCGAAAAGCTGCACGGCCTGGGCTCCGGCCTCAATTTGAGCGTTGAGGTAGCGGGTCACGGCGCGGGCCAGCCGGCCCATCAGGGCGTTCCAAGCCGGCTCGTCGCGATACATGAGCGTCTTCGTGTGCAAATAGCTGCGGCTCGCCCCTCCTTCGATGGTGTAGCTGGCCAGCGTGAACGGCGCGCCGGCAAATCCGATCACCGGAATCGCGTCGGCGATGCCCGCTCGCGTGAGCCGCACCGTTTGCATCACGAAGTCGAGCGATTCGACACTCTCCAGCTCCAGCAAGCGGTCGACTTCGTCCGCTTCGCGCACCGGGTTATGGATCACCGGGCCTTCGCCGTGCGCGAACTCCAGGTCCATCCCCATCGGCTCCAGGATCGGCAGCAGGTCGGAAAAGATGATCGCCGCGTCGACGCCCAGCCGCTTGACCGCCGTGATCATGACTTCGGCGCAGAGCTCCGGGTTCTTGCACAGTTGCAGAAACGTCGTCTTTGCCCGGACCTCGCGATACTCGGGCATATAGCGGCCAGCCTGACGCATCAGCCAGATCGGCACCTTGCTGCATGGCTCGCGACGGCAGGCCTTCATAAACGCGCTGTCGTACCAGGCGGGGCGATTGTCGCCGGCCCGCGACGTGACGGCGGCCGGCTGCGATATCGAGGAAGCATGACCCTTGCGCCGCTTTGCCGCCACGAGTTCGCGAGCCCGCGCGGCGGCCGCCTGAACGAGTTGCCCCATCTTGGCGTGCTCCGGTTCGATGTCGACGGGCAACTGGCACTCGTGCAGCATCTCGCTGGTGGTTGGGCCGATGGAGGCAACCACGACGCCGCGAAACGCCTGGCGCAACTCGTCGGTCACGTCCAACCCCTCGGCCAATTTAAGCAGATTCACCACTTGGTGCGCCGAGGTGAACAGGGCGACGTCGATTCGTCCGTCAACGAGCGACCGGATATTCCGCTCGAGCGGGCCGATGTCGTCGGGAAAATCGTAGTTGTAAAGTTTGATCCGCCGTACCGTGGCGCCGCGGGCCTCCAGACCGGCGATCAGGCTGGCGTTCGGCAGGCCATATTCCTGCATCGCCACCACCTGGTTGGCGATCGGCACGTGCTCGTCGATGGTCTGCAGCACTTCCCGCCAGGTGTTGGGTTCGGGGACGCGGAACGACGGCTCGACGCCGAGTTCTTTCAGGGCGGCGAGCGGTTTTGGCCCGCGGACGATGGTCGTCACGTCCGAAAGGCAGTTGAGGAACCGCGTGCGATCGACGTGGCGTTCAACCTGACCCACAAGCTGCCGAACTCCGACGCCGGTGAGAAAGAGCACCACGTCGGCCTGACCGCTGATCAGCTCGTGGGCGAAGTCGATTGCGTCGCGTGCGTCGGTTACGGGCACCTCGCGCATCGAGGCGCTCACCGACGGGCGGCCGCCCGACTTTTCGATGAGACGCGTCATCTCCTGCGCGCGCCGGCTTTCAAACGCGGCCACGCACAGGCCCGCAAAATCGGCACGGTCAGAGTCAGATGACAACGGTCGGCTCCACGCTGGGGGTGCATCGGGTCAAACAACACCTGATGCTAATCGAGGCAAGGGACGCGTGGCCAGTGCGACGCGGCGCCTGATCCAGAAAGGGGAGTCGATGCCGTCCAGGCAGACCCATGCTTCAGGCGAATTTCTGCCCAAAAAAGCTCCAGAAGGCCGTCTGGTCGCCTTTCACAACCATCACGTACACGTCGTTGTCGTCCGCCCAGACGGCCACGGTCATTGCCGAGGTAGCTTGCAGGAGCGGATCGGTCGACAGGCCGGAAAAGGCCGGCCCCCAGAAAGACTTCCGCGGAATGACGTACAGCGTTCCCTTGACGCGTCGACGGCCAGACGACAATTCAAACGCCTGGCCTGAACGCGACATAAAAGTGACAGCCCGCCAGCCCAAGACGGCCTCGGGCGCGACCGGCACAACAGACGAACGGGCGTCTGTGAGGGGAGCGGTGTGGTCGTCCGCTTCATAAAATGCTTTGGCTCGGGCTTGGAGATCACCCGCATCGAGCTTCTCGCGGGTCGCTTGCCAAACAAGGACCACGAGAAGGCTCGCGGCCATGGTCAGAGCCGATCCGGCCACGACCAGCCGCCGCGTGGACCACCGTGCGGCGCCCCTCCCGACGACGAGATCCGTTCCCGTCCCATCGAGTTCTTTGCCAGCCTCGGTTGGCCGCGTCAGGAGTTCCTCATCGCTCGGCAGGCCTTCCTGGCCCAGGGCATCTTGGCCGACGGCATCTTGGCCGACGGTGTCGAGCGCCGACGAGCGAGCATGCACACCGGCGAGAATGCGTTCGGCCAGACCGCTGGGAAGAGGCACCTCATGCAGCGCACCGGCAACCGCCCGGTCGATTCTTTCGATCGACCGTCGGTAGCCGGCAAGTCGCTCGCCGGGCACGTCCGCCAAGACAGACACCACCTCGGGCAAGCCGTGATCGTTGCTGTCGTGGCGGCAGGCGTCGAGGGCCGCGATCACGTCGGCCGTCAGCTCGGATTTCTGGTCCATAAACTATTCCACAACACTCCAAAGTCGCCCCGGCACTCCGCGGTCGGGCCACTTCCTGTCCTTTATTCCGCACGTCGTATTCCGGCGGCCGCCGCCACGGGCACCTGATCCGTTTCAAAAAGTCGGGCCCGCAATCGGGCTTTGGCTCTGGCGAGCCGGCTCATGACCGTGCCGGTCGGCAGCGACAGCCGTTCGGCAATGTCGCGATAAGAGCACTCCTCAAAGTAAAACAGCAAGAGAACCAACTTGAAGTCATCCGGCAGATCGTTGATCGCCTGCTGCAATCGCTCCTGATCGATCACGAGGTCGTCGGGGACGTCTTCGGGCAGCGAGTCGAGGTTGATGTCGAGCCGGCTGGCGGGCACCGCCACCCGCTTGCCCCGCATCCGGGTGTGGTTGTTCCGCAGGATCGTGAACAGCCAGGCACGCGCGTTTTTGCCATGGCGCAACTGAGAGAGGCTCACGTGGGCCGCCAGAAACGTTTGCTGGGTCAGGTCTTCGGCATCACAGGCAGTTCCCGTCAGGCGGAAAGCATAGCGATAAATGGCGGCGTGGTGGTCGGCGATGAGCTGGCCGATTTCCGCCGTTGGCTTACCATCCGTCATTGGGCCGCCTCTACCCGTAAAGAGACCTGTTCCGACCGGTTTATTCCCGCCCGGCGTGCAAAAAATGCCAAAGGTCGCCACGATGCGGCGGATCCCTGGCCTGATTCCAAGGCAATTCGTGAACAGACGGATATTCTATCCCCTGGCCTGCCGCCGCCCAAGCGGGTGGCGAGGAGACGCTGCCACCAGCCTTGCTTGCGGCTATGGGACGCCGGCTCGATAATGCGACAATGAGCCGACGGTTTCAGTTCGTGGCTTCCACCTAGCCCACGTCCGCACTTCACCCTGAACGCGCGGTATCAAATGCCTGGCGGCGGCGATCCTTTGACGCTAATGAGGGGCGATTTGTTTGTGCTAGCCTTCTGGCTGTCTCCACCGTGGTGTGGGGCCCTAGACGCTGGCTCGGCTTTTGAAAAGTGGCAAAAAGAACAATGAGCCGACGGTTTCAGTTTAGCCTGGGCCGGCTATTTCTGGCGGTGACCTTCGTCACGTTGATGGGCTCAGGGCGGTGCCGCGCAATCGCAAGAGACGGAACAGGCGCCACAGCGCCACTCCGCTTACAAGGCTATGACCGGCGAACGACTCCAGGTCCTTCAGAACTCCAAATGCCAAGAAGAAAGCCAGCAATCCAAGAACCAGGGCAAGTTGATGGCGGTCGTTCCACGTTCCGCCGTTTGATAGCCAGACAAGTGCGCCGAGCTCGATGAGCATGATGGTCAGCAGGCCAAAAAACATAATAGAAGCGGCCGGACGAGCATCCCAATCGGGAACAATAAATGTCCCGACCATGATCAGGGTCATGCCAACCCCGCCGATCCCTCCGAACACTGCGGGAGGTGGAATACGTCGTGCCCCTCCAGGCAGAGGCTCTTTTGGAATGCAGTCGGCCAGCACTACCAACCCGACTACGATGGCCGTCAGCGATACCGCGTGCCAAAAGGGCGGGAAGTAGGGGACAAAAACCCCCATGATAAAGGTCCACGCTGGTACGGCACAGCAACAGAGTACTAGCAGGGGCGCAGGAACCCAAGTCTCCTTGCGCTGGGTGGGAAACAGCGCTTCCGCAGTCAAGACCGGACATACGATGCTGATGAGCGCGTGAAAATGCTCCAAACCGACGGCCAGAACCCAGCTAAATCCCTGGGCGCGCCCATAGCTGGCCAGAGCTCCAAGTCCCTCCCAGCTCGGATTGAATAAGACACGGGTAACGATTCCCTCAAAGATCAGCCCAAAGGCCAGTCCCAGCAGCACTAAGCTGGTGAACCCTTTCTTGCGTCGTATAACCAGCTCCCGAGCTGCGATGGCGGCGCAGCCGTAGGGGACAAGCGTGATCGCCAGTCGAACAGGATTGAAGAACTCAAGTGGTGTAAGCACGCTGGACACCAATTCGCCGAAGACCGGCGAGAGGAGGAACAGCACGAGTGCCGGAGAGCCCAGCGTCGAAATGGCTCGTGCACCGATCATTAGGGCATCCTTGTTGAGCAGCATTCGCAGACTAGGCTACCGACGCTTATGGGCAATCAGAGGCCCGCAGCGAGGCAGCTCAAGTTAGACTACCAGGCCGCGGACACGCGGGACAGAACCAAGCATACGTCGGCTGGCCTACTTTGTACGTGGCGGTTTGTGCAATGCAATGGCCACACTTTGCCAATACCACCAGCCGCGAAGGGTCGCCGCGCCAGCCAACCGCTTCGATGCCTCCTTGTTCGTGCAAATCGCCAGCCGCAACGTCCAGGAACTGCATCATGTCGATGTGACCGGTGAGGATGGCAACACGATTGGCGATTGACTGCCTGTCGGTTATGGTGAGAAATGGAAACCATAATTCGGAACCTTGCGAACGGTTGAGTGCGTCAAGCTTTCTTCGGATGCAGCTTCGATGAAGGCAAACTCGACCATCGGCGCTCGACCAAAAGCTAGGATGAAGGAATGCCTTTATTAAATTGGCTATTGGGCAAGCGAGACGTCAACAAAGGAAGCGCAGGTGCCGGCAAGTCCCGGCTCGTCTGGTTCGAATTACAAGTCTGCCCGTTTGAGTTCCGGCTGGCCGTCATTCCCGGGCAGCCCGTGCTGATCGGATTTGCGGGAGGCGGTCAGGAACAGGGCGAGACGACTCTGATGCCGTACGAAAGAAATCGGGGGGCGGTCGACGCGCTCGTCAACGCGCTCGATGCCGCGATTGGCAAAAGCGACATCTTCTTCACTCCGCCGCACGCTGCGGAGCAGGGCCTTTGTCGAGGCTGCCATGCTGATGGCTTCGCTGCACGTTCGGGTGGCTTATTCCGACAATCGCCGCTGGGCGGCCGTTTACCTGCTTGATGAAATGCCCGGCAACATCCGCGCTTTGCTCGACGAGAGTCATCGGTTGGCAAAGCAGACGCTGATGCAGAACGCCACTGCGCCTATTGCGCCGGCGACAGCCATGGCCATGGTCGCCGGAAAGAAGAACTCCGCCGCACGACCAGAAATTGCGGCGCTTGAGGCAGCGGTTAAGGCAAAAGTGAAGGTGATGCATTCGGGGCAAGTTTCCTCAACGGACAAGCCGCCGATCTGGCCAGCGTTCGCGAGGCGCTCTCACAGCTCAAGCAAGACGGCGGAGTGATTTGGTATCACCGCGAACGTCCTAACAACCCAGCCGACGAGCCGCCCCCCGCGGCGCTGGAGATCGTCAAAGCCGTGGCCGAGTTCCAGCTTCCCATCAAGCTGTGCGAGGAAGATTTTGACTGAATAGTGCCGAATCGCCGCGAGGTCGGAGCAACGCCATTGAGCATCCGGCCGCACCTCGAGCGGCCGTCGCAGCCAGTCGCCGGCGACCGCCCTATAACTTTTGCGCATCTGTCATCATCCGCCATGCTGAAACGCCCCGCCCAGCGCCCTCATCAGGCCGCGTACCGGGGCTGATTCGGAGAAGCAGAGCCAGAATCGCGATCCTGCATCCAATATACGTCGAACCGATACCCCGACGTGCGCAACTGCGCTCGGTCGATGTGACCGAGTGGTACATAGGGCGACTGGAAATGCCGTGGCGAACTCGAGGAGACACGAGACGGACAGCCGGCTTGATTCTCCCCCATGCTTGACCAAACCCTAACGGCGCGGCATCCTCGACCACAAAAGCGCCATTTCTCATAACTCACGCCACAGGGGCGCAGCAATGACTTCCACGTCAGGAGCCATCCTCACCCTTTTGACCGGGCTGGCGACGAGCGTCACCCTCGCGAGGGCGACCGTTTCGGCAGCCGAGCCGGCGACGAAACCCAACATCGTCCTTATCCTTGCCGACGATCTGGGGCGGGGCGACTTCTCGGCCTTCGGCACCCCGGACATCCGCACCCCGCACGTCGACCGCCTTTTTCGCGAGGGGGTGGCCTGTGAGAATTTCTTTGCCAATAGCTGCGTCTGCTCGCCGACTCGGGCGGCCCTTTTGACCGGCTGTTATCCCGACCGTGTCGGCGTGCCGGGGGTGATCCGCGACCTGCCGGCGGATTCCTGGGGCTACCTGGCTGAGAAAGCAACGCTTCTGCCGAAACTCTTGCGCGCTGCCGGTTATCACACGGCCATCGTCGGCAAATGGCATCTGGGCTACGAACCGCCCAATCGGCCGAACGACCGCGGCTTCGATCTCTTTCACGGCTTTCTGGGCGACATGATGGACGACTACTACACCCATCGCCGCCACGACCAGAACTTCATGCGCCGCAACACCGAGACGATCGACCCGCCGGGACACGCCACCGACCTGTTCAGCCAGTGGGCCTGCGACTATCTCACGGAGCATGCCGCGGCAGGCGCCAAACGGCCCTTCTTTCTCTACCTGGCGTACAACGCGCCGCACGGCCCGATCCAGCCCCCGCAGGAATGGCTCGACCGGGTGCGCCGCCGTGAGCCGCAAATGTCCGACAAGAGGGCGCGTCTCGTGGCTCTCATCGAGCACCTCGACTCGGGCGTCGGCCGGGTGCTCGACAAGCTCGACGAAACCCAGCTTGCCGACAACACGCTCGTGGTTTTTACCTCCGACAACGGCGGAGTCGTTGGCGATGAGGCGAACAACGGCCCCTGGCGAAGCGGCAAGACGCACATGTACGAAGGAGGTCTTCGCGTGCCGTGTGCCGTCCGCTGGCCCGGCCGCATTTCGCCCAGCACGAAAACCGAGCAAATTGCCCTGAGCATGGACCTCTTTCCCACGCTGCTGGAGGCGGCCGGCGTGACGCCACCCGAAGACATCGACGGCCGGAGTGTGTTGCCTCAACTGCTCGGCCAGACGGCGGTCGGCACGGCGGCCGGCGACCCGCGCGAAGTCTACTTCGTGCGGCGTGAGGGGGGCGATCAGTACTGCGGCAAAACGATCGAATCGCTGCGCCGTGGCGACTGGAAGCTGGTGCACGACAGCCCCTTCGCCCCGCCAGAGCTGTACAACCTGGCCGAAGATCCGCACGAAGCGACCAACTTGGCGGCCGAGGAGCGGAAGGTGTTGAGCGAACTGTCGGCCGCGCTGCGTCTTCACGTCCAGCGCGGCGGACAGACTCCCTGGCAGCCGGCGGAGTAGCGCAGACGGTCTGTATCGGCCCGAAAATCTCCGGCGTCCCGCCAGGCGAGTTCCCCTCCGCGAAAACGAGTTTTTTTCCTTGACGGATGGGGCATCTCGGAATCGCCGCCGGCTTCTTCCTGCTGTCGCCTTTTGCGCGCAAAGGGTCTATGATGTACAAAATACAGCCCCGGTTGCCGCGGTCGCGGTTCGCCAGACATGAAACCGGATTATCGCCGTTTCCAACAGCTCGCGCCAGACGACGTCACGCTCGACGCGCCTGCCGATCTTTTGTCGGCGAACACTCCCCCGTGCACGACTCCCCGCAACGTCGAATTGGTGGAAGGAAGCGAGTCGGGCCTCACCGATCAGACGCATAGCCTGCTGCGGACCCGGCTGCGAGCCGCCTCGCTGGTTCTTTTTCTTGGTTCGGGGGCCTTTCTCGTCAAGAACCTGATCACCGGCGGATACCCCGACCTGCACGACCCCGTGCTGATGGAAGGCCAGCGGCTACTGCTGGGCTTCCACATCTTCCACGTGGCGATGCTCGGCCTAGTCACCATCGTCCTGCTGGGACGCTGCCAGCAACTGAGCCTGCGCCAACTGCGGCTGGCCGAACTGGCGATCTTCGCCTGGACGGCGCTCTTCTTTCTGCGCGTCCAGCATTTCAACTCGCTTTATTGCGCCACACAGCACGGCTTCATCCCCAATCCGGCCGGCATGTGGTTCTCGCTGATTTTCACCTACGCCATCTTCATCCCCAACACCTGGAGACGAGCCGCAGTGGTCGTGGGGGTGATGGCCGCGGCGCCGGTCATCTGGAGCCTGTTCGACGTGGCCTGGTTCGACGCGATCGCCAGATGCCGCGACAACTACGACGAGTTCCCCACGCTCGCGGTGCTGATGGCCACCGGGTTCGGCGCCAGCGTGCTGGGGACCCACATGATCGGCAATCTGCGCCGCGAAGCCTACGAAGCCAAACAACTCGGCCAATACCGGCTCAAGCAGCTCATCGGCGCCGGCGGAATGGGCGAGGTCTATCTGGCCGAGCACCAATTGCTGAAACGACCCTGCGCACTGAAGGTGATTCGGCCAGGCAAGGCTGACGACCCCAAGGTGCTGGCCCGCTTCGAGCGCGAGGTGCGGGCCACCGCGGCCCTTTCGCATTGGAACACCGTCGAGATCTACGACTACGGCCGGACCGACGACGGCACCTTCTATTACGTGATGGAATACCTTCCTGGCAAGAGCCTGGCCGAGTTGGTGGAAGACTACGGCCCGTTGCCGGCTGGACGGGTCATTTATCTCCTGCGTCAAACCTGCGACGCCTTGCACGAAGCCCATTCGGCGGGCCTGATCCACCGCGACATCAAGCCGGGAAACATCTTTGCTGCCCAGCGCGGCGGCGTCTACGACGTGGCAAAACTGCTCGACTTCGGCTTGGCTAAGCCGCGCGGCAACTTCAACGGCGACAATATCCAGTTGACGCACGACGGAGCGATTACGGGCTCGCCCCTGTATATGTCGCCCGAACAATCCTTGGGTGAGAACGAGCCCGACGCCCGAGGTGACATCTACTCGCTCGGAGCCGTGGGATACTTTCTGCTGACCGGCCACCCGCCCTTCGAGGCGGATACAGCCATGAAGGTGCTCGTGGCGCACGCCCGCGAAGAACCCTCTCCCCTTTCGCGCTGGCGACACGATATTCCCGCCGACCTCGAACGTGTCGTGCTGCGCTGCCTGGCGAAACGCCCGGAAGACCGCTTTCAGGACGTGCTCGCCCTCCACCGCGCCCTGCTCGATTGCGAGTCCGCGACCGACTGGTCGCCCGAGCGAGCTGAGAAGTGGTGGTATGAGACCGACCAGGTGATGGCCGAAGCCGCCGGGTAACGTCCTGGACATCGCTGCCGGGCGCCTTCGTGCGAGAACATTTCCCGTACCGCGTTGAGCCCGATCCATGATGACAAAGGTGTTCGACTTGCCGATCGTCTTATTCCTGGTCGCGCTTTCGCCGGCCCTTCCCCTCGTGGCACGGGCGGCCGATGAGCCGGATCTGATCCTGCACGGCGGCAAGATCGTGACCGTGGACCGCGATTTCTCGGTACGCCAGGCGATGGCCGTCAAGGACGGGCAGATTCTTGCGGTTGGCTCGGACGCCGAACTGCTCAAAACCCGCGGCGAAAAAACCCAGGTGATCGACCTCGCCGGGAAGATGGTGCTGCCCGGCTTAGCCGACTCGCACGTCCACCCGGCCGGCGCGGCCATGATCGAATTCGATCATCCCATCCCCGACATGGAATCGATCGCCGACGTGCTCGACTACGTCAAGTCGCGGGCCGCCGTGCTGGAGGAAGGCCGGTGGATCGTTGTCCGACAGGTGTTTATCACCCGGCTGCGCGAGCAGCGCTATCCAACCAAAGCCGAACTGGACGCGGCGGCCCCTCGCCACCCAGTTGTCTTTTCGACCGGTCCCGACGCTTCGGTCAATTCGCTCGCGCTGGAAAAGAGCGGCATCGACAGGATCTTTCAACCGGCAGGAACGGGCAAAGTTGAGAAAGATCCCGTCACCGGCGAGCCGACGGGCATCTTGCGCAGCGCCATGCAGTACCTCAAAGTGGTGCCGCCGGAACGCAAGCCCACTCCCGACGAGCAGGACGAGAGACTTCTGACGTTGCTGCGAGACTACACCTCCGTGGGAATTACGTCGATTGTCGACCGCAACGCCGGCCCAGACGAGGTCGCCCAATATCGCCGGCTGCACGCGGCCGGCAAGCTTCCGCTGCGTGTGCGGCTGTCGCACCACGTCGACGCTTCGGGCAAGACTAGCGACATTGTGGCGGCCATCGAACGCATCGCCGCCGACCCTCTCTGCCGCGGCGACGATCGCTTACGCATCATCGGGCTGAAGACCTTCCTCGACGGCGGCATGCTGACGGGGAGCGCCTACATGTCGCGTCCCTGGGGCGTGAGCCAGATTTACTCGATCGACGACCCCGCCTACCGCGGCCTGCTCTATATTCCGCGCGAAACCCTGGTGCCGATGGTTCGGGCGGCGGTCGAAAACGGGTTGCAATTCACGGCTCACAGCGTCGGCGACGCAGCGGTGCAGGCCCTGCTCGACGCCTATGAGGAAGTCAATCGCAGCCTGCCTGTTGCGGCCACGCGACCCTGCATCACGCACTCCAATTTCATGTCGCGGGAGGCAATCGACCAGGCGGCGAGGCTGGGCGTGATGGTCGACATCCAACCAGCATGGCTCTACCTCGACACGCGCACGCTGCTGGCCCAGTTCGGCTACGATCGCCTCCGTTATTTTCAGCCGCTGAAGACGCTGTTCGCAGCCGGCGTGACGGCCGGGGGCGGCAGCGACCACATGCAGAAGATCGGCTCTCTCCGGTCGATCAACCCCTACGATCCGTGGCTGGCCATCTGGGTGACGCTGACGCGGCGGGCCCGCTGGCACGACGCGCCCTTGCACCCGGAGGAAGCTCTGTCGCGCGAGCAGGCGATTCGGTTCTACACGATCAACAATGCTCGCATCATGTTCCTCGACGACCGTATGGGATCGCTCGAGCCCGGCAAGCTGGCCGATTTCATCGTCATCGATCGCGACCTGCTCACCTGTGCCGTTGACGAGATCCGCGACACCAAAGTCCTCGGCACGTATTGCGGAGGTGCGGTGGTGAATGGCGCTGGCGATGGACGCCCATCGGCCGCCCCCTAGCACGACCCGGAGGTTTTTCTTTCGCCGCGACCGCCGCCGGCCGCCGCTCGGAACGCTTGTTTATCGAAACAGAACGGGTAAAATCCGGTGAATTCGGGCTGTACTCGAGCGCTGCGCCGGTCCCTGAACGCCCGCTCGTTGCATCGCCCGGTTTTACCGCTGCCAGGTTGCCCACCTTTTCTCATCCACACGCCTTCGGAGTCGCCTCGCATGGCCACCGTTTCCTCTGAGATCCGTGCCCTCACCGCTGCCGCCTTCCGTACTCCCGAAAAATTCGCCGAGTTCTGCCGCAACGGGGGCAAGCCTCTGGGCGGTATCATTGACGGCAAACAAGTGCCCGGGTCGATGAACACCACGTTCCAGACGATCGACCCCGGCTCGCTGGAAGTGCTCGCCACCGTCTCCGAGATGGGAGAAGCGGAAGTCGCGAGGGCGGTTGAGGCAGCCGATCGGGCCTTTCGCGGCAACGGAACCAAGGGCTGGCGGGACTTCGACGTCGAAGAGCGGATCGAGCTTGTGAACCGGCTGGTCAAGTTGTGCGACCGCGACCGCGACGTGCTGCTGGCCTGCGAGATCCGCGACGGCGGCAAGGTTTCGGAGCTGGCGCAAGGCGACTTCACCCAGATTCGCGAGTGCGCCGAGTATTTCAGCAGCGTCGCCCGCCGAATCGCCATGGGCGACGGCCCGGCGATGCAGATCTCCGAGGCAGTTCGCGGCTTCACCTACCGCGAGCCTTGGGGAGTGGTCGCCGGGATCATCCCCTGGAACTATCCCATCGTGCTGACCTCGTGGTTCATGTTTCCCGCTTTGCTTTCGGGCAACACGATTCTCATCAAACCGGCCGAAGATACGCCCCTCTCGGCCCTGTATATCGGCAAGCTGGCGGAAGAGGCGGGCTTCCCGGCGGGCGTGATCAACGTGCTGCCCGGTCGCGGCGAGATCACCGGCCACGCGATCGCCGAACATCCGGGGGTGCGGTTCATTTCTTTCACGGGCTCGCCCGGCGTCGGACAGGCGATTTTGCGCACCTGCGACCGGCACGGCACGCGGATGAAACGGGAGATGGGGGGCAACGGCTCGGCGATCGTTCTGGGCGACGCCGATCCGGAAGTCGTGGCGCGTATGATCGGCCGCTACACGAACCAGCACTTCGGCCAGACCTGCTGCACGATCCACCGCGTTTTCGTCGACCGCAAGATCGCCGACGATTTCATCGACGCGGAGTGCGCCTTCATGAAGGATCTCAAGATCGGTTACCAGGCCGACGAGGGGACGCAGCTCGGCGCGGTGATCAACCCGACGCAGCGCCGGCGCATTCTGCAGGCTCAACAAGAGACGGTGGCCCGCGGCGGCAAGGCGCTATTGGCCGGCGGTGACGCGGTCGTCGCCGGAAAGAAGGGCTTTTATTTGAAGCCGGCCCTGTACCGCACCGAGCCGGGCCAGAACGTGAACCCGCTGGAGGTTTTCCATACCTACGCCACCATCTGTCCCGTCTCGTCGCCGGAAGAAGCCCTGGAGCTGGCCAACAGCTCTCCCTACGGGCTTGGCGCGAGTGTCTGGACGAAGGACATCGAGCGGGGCGTCGCGTTGGCGAAAAAGTTCCGCGACGGAACCTGCCAGGTCAACTGCCACAATTCGATTGCCTACGGGCTTCCCTACGGCGGCCAGGGCATTTCCGGCGGTCCCGGCGGCGGCGTGAACTGCGAAGAGACGTTCTTGGATTACACGCAAGTCAAAGCCGTCTACGTCGCGGATTACCCGGGGTAACCGAGCCCTGCGGTCCAGAGCGCACACCGTAGTCGCCTTTCGCTCCCGCGAAAGGTCGCCCTTTCGAGCGGAAGGCGATCACCGGGAGCGAAGCCGCGCGCATTTGAGACGATGGCGTCGCTGCTGGAATGATTGACGTCGAGTCCAGCCGGCAGTAGGCTTGCGCCAGCGATCCGTCGAGTCTGGCGATCTCCAAAGGAACTCCGGCATGCGAAGCTCCGCGATGCCCCTTCTGGGGCTGATTGTGGCGATTTCCGCTCAGCCCGCCGTCTCGCTCAGCGAGGACGAAGACCGAGCAAGCCCGCCGGTCCTGGCCGTCTCGGCAAACCGATTTGGCCCCACGTTCGAGCTTATGACGATCGATGTACACGGCCAGAAGGCGGAGCTCGTGCTGCCGTTTCGTTCGGCTGCTTCGAACCCCTGGTGGTCGCCCGACTGCCGCAAAATCGCTTATCGCTCCAACAAGTCGGGCGAGTATCAACTCTACCTTTACGACTTCGACCGCGGCGAGGAAATCAACCTGACCAAAACCTTCTCCGGAGAGCACGAGCCGACCTGGTCGCCCGACGGCAAAAAGCTGATCTTCACTTCGGCACGCACGGGCAATCACGAACTATTCGTGGTGAACGCCGACGGTTCGAGCCCGCTCAACGTGACGAATCACCCCGCTTTCGATTCCGATCCTTCCTGGTCGCCAGACGGGAAGAAGATCGCCTTCGGGTCGGATCGCGGAGGATCGTGGCGACTGTACGTGATGGATGCCGACGGCTCGAACGTGCGTGATATCTTGGGGCACGCCCTCGACGGCTGGACCGGCCCGAGCTGGTCGCCCGACGGAACGCAAATTGTCTACGTCGGACCGTACAGCGGCAGCCTGCAAATCTTTGTGGTCAGCGCCGACGGAAAAGGGGAGCAAGCGATCACGGAAGGTCCTGGCGGAAACGCCTGGCCCGCTTTTTCACCCGACGGCCGATACATCGCCTACCTTCACTACGACGCGCGTCCCGAGAATACGGCCGAGCAAGGGACGCTGATGGTCTACGACGTCGAGACGCTGACCCACACGCCGGTCGCTCCCGAAGGCATGCGCTGTCTTTCAAGACTAAGCTGGAAACCGAGGTGACGTTACGCAGAGCCTCGTGTTTCGCACACACAGAATGCGCCGACGCTAAGCCTTAGCGTAAGCGAGGTTAGTTGCCTCGCGCTTCTCGCTTACGCTCCGGGTTCGTGTCGGCCGGTGAAAAAACCTGTTACGTTGTTTGGCGATGTCTATGCGTCGATTTCTTCACGTTCTTCTTGCCGTGGCCGCGCTCACCTTGCCACGACCTGGGCGCGCCCATGAATTCAGCGAGTTAGAAATCCTCGTACCGTGCGATATCGCGGTGATCGGGGCAACCTTAACTAGCCCGGAGCACGAGGAAGGGGAGGCCGGTGACAAGCACGCTTGCGTTGTCCTTGTCGGCGGAACGCTTTCCCAAAACCGAGACGGCGGTTTCCAGCGTTCGGACGCGCCGAAGCGAGACGCGATCAAGCGTCTGGCGCACGCTTTGGCCACGCGGGGGTATGCCAGCATTCGCTACGACAAAGTGGGGTTTGGAAAGAGTGAAGCCAGGCCAGGGTGGACGGGTAGTTACGTCAACGAGTCGCAAGTGGCCGAGGCCGTTATCCAGCACGCTCGCAAGCACGACGACGCGGAAAAGGTCGTTGTCGTCGGCGAGAGCGCAGGGGCGTACCTTGCTTGTCTTGCCGCGCAGCGAGGAACCCAGGCCGACGCCTACATCTTCCTCGGCGGACACTGCGACTCGGGCGCGGCGATCTACGAATACAATTTTGCACGTTTGGTGCGGCTGGCCGAGTCGGACGCCGATTGGAAATCGTTCGCCGAGAAGGCACATCGATACGAGCTGGCGTTGGGGCGGTCGTACCGGGAGACGTTCGCCGCGGCGGCCAGAGGGGAAGCGACTTTTGAGATCCGAGACGGCGATTACCGACAGACGGTCGAGCTGGCGCGCCGCAAGGAGGAACTCGACATGCCGCCCGACGAAATGTTCCGCTTCATTCGGGCACCGGCGCTCGCCTTGAGCGGCGAGTACGACTTGAACGTTCCTCCGGATCACGCCGCCCGCATCGTCAGCGCGCTGCGGCAGGCGGGCAACCATGCCTGTACCTGCATGGTAATCGCCGGCAGCGACCACAGCTTTCAGCTCAGCCCTCGGGACGAGCGGGCAAGACTTCTCGAACGCTACAGCTTCGACAGTTTTAAGCGGGACTATTCTCCTCAGCTCGATCGCGAGATTGTGGCCTGGCTCGACGATACTTTGGGCAGCGCGCCGTCGTCGAAGTTGCCCGACCATGTCGAGTCGACCAGTCTCTCACCAAGGGCCATCGAGCAAAGTGAGCGCGAACCCAAAACCGACTCAAATCCTGAGCGGCTGTACCTGGCCCCCGGCATTCAGATTGTCGACAACATCACCGACAAGAAGCAGACTACGGGCGTCGCGACGCTGGAAGGAGAGATCGGCCCGCTCCTCTTGGGCAACGGCTGCCAGGCCCATTTCATCGACATGCCGGCGGGAATGTACTGCGAAGAACACCCTCACAGCAGCGAAAGCATGATCTACACCGTGCGGGGGCAGTGGGTGCTGTGCAGCAAGGGACGGCGGCACCTGATGAAGCCCGGCACGTTGTTTCACTTCGCCCCCGATACGCCGACGGGATACGAAGTTCCCTTTTCCGAAGACGCGTTCATCCTGATCTTCAAGGGGCGGCGGCTGACCGAGAAGGAAGAGGACTTCATCAAGTATCTGAAAGGACTGGCGACGCGCCTCACGCGGGAAGAAGAAGCGGGCGTGCCCTACCGGCTGTCCGACTTGCCGAACGGTCATCCGGCGGTGCAATTTGCCAGGGAGGTGAATCCGCGATTTGGAGAGTGAGGACCGCCGCCGGCCCGTTGCGCGAGCCCAGGCGGCCGATTCCGTCTCGTTGCCACCCGCCGGACCGTCTGTTCTAATCTGGCGAGCAACTCAGCGTCCGTCTCGCATCTTCAGCCGAGGAGGCCCGCCGATGAAAGCCGATTGGCTGCTCCGGTCTGTTCTTCTTATTCTTCTTGGCGTTGTCGCAAATGCCGATGAGCCAAAACCGGATCTTCGCGTCGGGGCTCGACTCGGCACATCGAACACCCAGGGCCACGGCGCGCGGCTTCGCGAAGTCATCGAGCAGGTTCGCGAGGCCGAAAAACTATACCAAAACCTTGAGACGTCGATCCGCATCAGCTCGCAAGACGTAACCAACACGATCGATCCCAACGACCGCGTGAACCTGTCTAAATCCGAGGAGACTTGCTACACCCTTCAGCAGGACGACTTGTTCTTGTTCAAGCGCCGCGAAGTACGTACTTACGGCCCCAACGAACCCTTGGTCAACGAGGAGGTGGCCGCTTTCGATGGCGAAACGACCCGCATCGTCGTCTTCGACAACTGCGTCAACATTTTCGCCGGCCGACACGAACCGTCGCGGATTTACCCGCCGCACGCATGGTGCCTGCGAACGCTGTGGGCGAGTTATCCATTGAGCGTTTACCTGCAGGGAACGGACGCGATCAAGAAACATCCCAAGTCTTTCAAGTCGCCGGTGCAGAGGGGCCGGATATTTGAAGTTGCCAAAGTCGAGGTCTCTTACGACGGCGACGAAGCACTTGAGGGTTTGGATTGCGTCAAGCTGACCTCTCACCACTGGTACCGGGAGACCGACTCCCCTCAGGTCGTGCGGCTCTGGCTCGCGCCCGATCGGAACTATCTATGCCTCAAGATGACCGTCTCCGCCGGCCAGGGCGCACAGGAAATGTTGCGCCAGGAAACAAAAGCCGTCGAATGGGTTGAACTGCGACCCGGGCTTTGGCTGCCCAAAAAGATCGAAGCCACCGACTACTTCCGGCTGCAAAACGGCGGTGATCCCGTAGTTCACCGCCGCCAAACGTTGTTGGTAGACAAGGCGAGCACCGGCAGCAACTATCCGCCTGCTCGCTTCCGCGACATAAAAATCCCCGACGGGCTCCCCACCTACAAGCTTGACCAGGACGGATTCGTCGAAGGCTCGGCCGTACGATCGGCCACGGCGCCTGGCGGTGACCCCGCCGAGCTTGACCGCATCGTTGCCGAGGTCAAGCGGCAGGAAGACCGGTATCAGCGATACGAGGTCGAATCGACGATGACCTATCGAGCGCTTGAGGCTCGCAGCTTCTTTGGTGGATCGTCCGTCACGTCAATTGAGGAGACGGAGCGCACCGTCTCCCGGCCGGGCAAGCTCTACAGTACAAGCCTTTCCAAGTGGCACAGCGGCGCCGGCTATCTGGCTTCCTTCGGAGGGCGGCCGACGACTCAAGCGGCGACCGTCTCGGTGACGCGGAACGAAGGTGCCTGGGACGGTCAGTGGGTTCGCACGTTTAATTGGCACACCCGCGAAGGCGACCTTCCGTCCGCCCCGAGTTTTGTCGCCCTGCAAAAAGGCGGCCCGAAGGGGCTAAACGCATTCCGCCCCCACACGGCGGTCTTCAGCGACGACCGCATGCGCAACCGTCCGTTAAGCGACTTTCTCACTGCCAAATACTGGGATGAGACCAACCAATACCGCTATCTCGTCCAGTACATCGAAGACGAGACGGTCAACGGACTGACGTGCGCCAAGCTGCGGCTGGGATCACTGATCGGAGACGAAATCGAGCCGAAACACCAGTTCTTTTTTCTCTGGCTGGCCAGAGACCGGAACTACCTCCCGGTGCGCGCGCAGCATGTTGAGCTGATTTGGAGCGATCGCATCCCGACCAGTGACGCCCGCGTCGACGACCTGCGAGAGATCGCGCCCGGGCTCTGGTTTCCCTACCACGTCGTCGAGCTTGCTCACGACTCGTGGGGCGGCGACGGCATGGGAAGCGGCCAGGTTCTGATCAACTGGCGAAGAGAGCGCCAGGTAGAGAAGCTCGATTTGGAGCTCGACGCGCCGGACGAATTATTCGCCCCCGAGGCGGCGGCCGGCACTTGGGTCTACGTGAGCGACGACGCGAGCCATCGCATCGGACGATTTCGGCCGAGGGACAACGGCGTGCCGAGTCTCGCCGACGGCAAGTTTGCGGTAATGGCCGAAACCGCGCGCGTGGACTGGCACGATCAGCAGGACCAGAAGCGGCGACAGGCCGCGCAAGATGCGCTGGTCGGGACGCCGTTTCCCGACTTCGGGGACGGCACGTGGTTAAACGGTCCCCCGCAAACCATGAAGTCGTTGGCCGGCAAAGTGCTCCTGGTCGAATTCTGGGCCGAATGGGCGCAATCTTCTGAGCAAGACCTGAAAAGCCTGGCGGCAGCAAGTCCTGGTCTTGTCGCCGATGGTGTGACGGTGGTCGCGATTCATACGGCCGGCAGCGACCCGCAGGACATCCGGGACTTTGCCGACGAGGCTCGTCTCGATTGCCCGGTCTACGTCGACCGTCCGGAGCAAGGCGGGTCGACGCGCTGGGGCAGTCTGTTTGACAAGCTCGCCGTGATCGTCCTGCCGCACGCCTTTGTCGTCGATCGCCAGGGAACGATCGTCGCCCACGGCCCCCTCGACAAGATGATGGCTCAGGCTCGTGCCAAGGCGGCAGAAAAGTGACCGCGCCTTGGTTGGCCTGGCCTCCCGCTCGGTCTCCTGGCGGAGCAGCTCGCCGTCAGGTAGCAGTTGCTGGTTACTGTGCGCCTGCAGTTACTCTACCGACAGAATCCTGACGATTTCGCTGTGACCAAAGTATTTGGCCGTTTCCAACGGCGTGTTGCCGTACTTGTTGACCCGCGTTCTGTCGGCCCCGTGCTCGAGGAGCCAATACACCGCGGCGATGTGGTTTCGCCAGGCCGCGTGATGGAGCGGTGTCCAATTTGGGTCGCCGGTCTCAGGCGAGCCGGCGTTGATGTCGGCGCCGGCGTGCAACAGTCGTTCCGCTACCTCGCGCCATCCGTGGGCAGGCGCGTGCTGAAAGCCCCCAACGGTGCAGTGGAGCGGCGTGCTCATGCACGATCCCGCCTGCACGTCTGCTCCGTGTTCTAGAAGCAGGTTGACCATTTCTATGTCGCCGTGTTCGGCCCGGCAGTGCAACGGCGTCAGTCGTTGCTTCGAGCCGTCGATGGCATTCACGTCGGCTCCAAACTCAATGAGCATCCGCGCCGCCTCGACGTGACCACGCGCCGCGTGAAGCGGAGTGGCATCGCCATGCTCGCGCCGAGCGCCAGCCAACTCCGGAGAAGCGCTCAACAGCTTCTTTAGTTCGACCAAGTCGCCGAGCGCCGCAGCTTCAAAGACGTCGAGCGTTGCGCCATGCTGCCGCAGCACGTCCACGGCGGCGTTCTGGTCCGCCTGCTTGGCGAAGAAAAGCGGTCGGTAGAGTTGCCATCCGCTACGAGCTTCAATCAGCCCCGGGTGGTCGGCCAAAAGCGATTCGACCGCCCCCACGTCGCCGCTGGCAACGGCGTCAAAGACAAGCTGCTCTGGCGGGCGGCCTTCCAGATATTGTTTGAGCTTGGCCCAACTGTCGAAGCCGTGCTCGCGAGCCACGACTCGTTGCGCGTCGGCCAGCTTGAAGTCCGTCCGCAGGTCGTGCGGGCACGCCCGGGCGACGCGCTCTTCACAGAGCGACGGGTTCTCGCGGTACGCTTTGAGGAGCTGTTTGGAGATGCGCTTGAATCTCGCCAGCGTCGCAAAGGGAGGAAGCGGGTGCGACACAATGACCTCCTTCATCCGAATTGCCCGCTGTCCGCGTCTCGGGCCGAAGGCAGATCAAGTTAGATACCGAACCCCAAGATGTCGGTGGACATTGGCCTTTCCGCGGACACGGTAGCACCCGACAGTACGATTCGTTGAGTATATGCGATCTGCACCGTCCGTCGAGCGTCCGAGCGGAAGCGTTTTGCACGCCAGAATTCGCCCTCCGCCCGCGGCTTACGCAGTGCCATTCGGGACGGGCCCAATTACCGATTGGCCCCGCCGCCGTTTATTGCGGGCTCAATTCTCAATCGGCGACGAGTGCCTCATCTTGGCGATGGACGTGTTGCGGTCGATCGGCCCACCCGCCCACGAGGCAATTCCTGCCCTGAAAGCCTGGGCTGCCCCGGCTCCTCAAAACGCCGATCGCGATTGGGAAAAGATCCGCAACCATGCCTTAAGGGCGTTGGAGCGGATCACGCACGGTGTACCTTAAGTGGCGTGTCCAGGAGTTCCCCATTTTAAGCTCCGGTTGTCTAACCGAGAGCCCAGGGCGACCGCGGGTGGTGCTTCCTTTGCCCCGCTGTCAAACAACAACCGAGCATCTCGGTAGGTTTTGCCGCTCTTCGTCGTTCATGCCCCGCCGACGCCGCAATCGGGCGGAACTGGCGTTGGCCCGATATTCAGCGGTGGTTAGACTGCCGCCATGACATGGAAGCCGAGTCGATCTGCTGCCGTCATCTTAAGCACCGTTCTCGGGCTCTTGATCGCCTATCCTCTAAGCATCGGTCCAGCAATCATGCTGCTTGGAGCGCTCGGCGTTGGCGAATATCCGTTTTTGGAGAACGCTTTTTATTGCGTCTATGATCGGCCGCTCGGACTTCTGACACTGCCAGATCCGCTATCTGATCTGCTCGACTGGTGGATCCAGCTTTGGGATATTTACGGCATCGTGCCTGCCTAGTTCCCAGGGCATACGGTTCGGCCCGGTTGGCGGTTCCAGCCTCGCGGTCGCCGTTGGCTCCCGGTGAAAACGATGATGCACGTCGAGCTCGAAACTCCCGGACTGGGGCAGCCGGCTCAAATTGCATCCACCGATTATTGCTTTCCTTCTTCAGAAACGACCTGGGGCTCGCCAAGGTGTTGCTTGAAGAACGCCGCGATGCGGGAATTCAGCCGAATCATGACGTCCGGATCCGGAACCATGTGCGTAAAGCCCGCTAGCGGAAGGAACTCGAACTTCTTGCCTCCGCGAAATAGAGCCTCGGTCATTTTCAGCGAATGGAGGAAGTAAACGTTGTCGTCCGCCGTGCCGTGGATGATGAGTAGCGGCACCGACAGGTCGTTACAGTACGTGACCACATTCGCCGCCTCGTATCCCGATTGGTTCTCATCGGGCAACCCCATGTAACGCTCGGTGTAGTGGGTGTCGTAGTCGCGGAAATCACACACCGGGGCGCCGGCCACAGCCGCTTTGTAGATATCGGGGCGGCGCATCGACGCCATCGCCGAGAAATAGCCGCCAAACGACCAGCCGGTGATGCCGACGCGGCCAAGGTCCAGTTCGGGGTTCTTTTCGCCCAGGGCTTTCAGGCCGTCAACCTGGTCTTGCAGCGGAATGTCGATCAAGTTGTTCTTGATCGCCCGTTCCCATTCACGTCCCCGGCGTGGCGTGCCGCGGCCATCGAGAGACACGACGACGAATCCCTGATCGGCCAACCACTGTTGCAACAGACTGCCGCGGGGTGAGGAGTTAACCGTCAGCGCGTGCGGGCCGCCATAGACGTGAACGATGACGGGGTACTTGAAACCCTTGGCGAATGAGCGCGGTCGTAGGATCGCCGCATGGAAGGCGCGCCGCCCGACGGTGAGCAGTTCCGGCTTTGGCAGCGGCGGCTCTTCGGCGATGGAAGTCAATTCGCCGACGGGGCGGCCGTTCGTACGGCAGACTCGTGTGCCGGCACGCCCATCCGCCAGGCTGTAGCTGTGTAGAAAGCCACCCGCCCGTTTGCCCAGGCTGAAGGCATGGTTGCCGGGGTCGGATGTGAGTTTCGTGGGCTCGCCACCAGCAAGCGAAATCGAGTAAACGTGCTGCTGGGTCGGATCGGTGCTGGCCGTTACGTACAGCATGTTTCGCTCGTCGTCGACGCCCGCCAGGTCGATCAGGCCCAACCCATTTGGCGTCAACGTGCGAACGAGTCTTCCCTCGCGCGAATGCAGTTCAAGCGACCATTCTCCCGTCCGCTCGGTCAACCATAAGAATCCGCTGCCGTCCTTCAGCCACCTGGGGCAAGATGGGGCGAGGTTGATCCAGGCCGCATCCGTTTCTCTCAGCAGCTCGGTGAGGGCACCCGTTGTCTCCTCCACCGCGTAGAGGATTTCCTCGGTCTGTTTGCGATTCTGCACAAGGATGGTCAGCGGACCCTTGTCTTTCCATACCACCTGGGCGAGATAGGGGTATTTTTCGTTTTCCCAGGCGATCCAGCGGCTTTCGCCGCCGCCGACCGGCGCGATCGCCAGGCGGACGGAGGCGTTCTTCGTGCCGGTTCGCGGGTAGGGCCTGCTGTTTGCTTCGCGCTCCGGACGCAGCAGATCGAGAATGTGGAATGTCTCCATCCCCGCGGTGTCGGTTTGCTGATAGGCGATAAAGTTGCTGTTCGGTGACCACCAGTAGCCGTGCATGCGATCCATTTCCTCCTGGGCCACGAATTCGGCCGTGCCGTTGGTGATCGTGCCGCCGGCGCCGCTGGTGATCCGGCGCTCCTCGCCGCTCGCCAACTCCGTCACGTAGACTTCGCCGTCGCGAACGCACGCCAGCCGCTTTCCGTCGGGCGACAGGCTCGGATCGAGCGGAAAGCCCGGCGCCGCAGATCTCACCTCGGCGCTCGTGCCGCTTTCTCGCTCGACGACAAACAGTCGATTCGAGAGGGGGACGAGAACCTTTGTTCCGTCGTCCGACAGGTCGAACCGGGCGATTCCTTGGGTCGCGAGCCTTAACCGTTCGCGCAAAGCCTTCTCTTCGGCCGAAAGCTGTTCACCCCCACCCAGCAGAATTTGGTTCGCGGTCAGCAGCACCCGTTCACGTCCCGTCCGGCAGTCAAATTCGTACAGGTCGTGAACAAACGATCGCGGCTGGGAACGCAGAAAGAGAACCGCGGAGCCGCCCGGAAGAATCTGCGCCGACCGCGGGCGGCCCAGCGAGAAGCGATAGGTCTCGGCGTATTGACGAAGAAAGTCCTCGTTTTCGGCGCGGATCGAGACCTCGGGCGGTTGGGCATCCTGGGCGAGGATGATGCTCGGAAGAAGGGCGACGATCGTGGCGAGAAGACGGACCAGCATAACTTAATCTTTCAAAAGGCCGTGGCCGCCGTCGCCGGAAAAGTGCATCTCGCGACGGTCAAAGAGCGGCGATCAGAAGGTACGGGCCCAGTTTAAGCAACGACTCTCGAGGGAAAAAGCTTCCACTCACCGTCGGCACCATCTTGGTCGGCCATGAAAGAACGTGGGGATGATGGACGTCGGAGAAGAGAATGACATTCGCTGCCGTCAGGGGAGTCACGGGCCGGTCTGCCGGCAGTTCATTTGGTCTAACCACTTTTAAAGAGCGCCGTCGGCATCATCCCAGGGACCGAAGTGGCGCCGCGGTTCCCGCGACTTTTTTCGCCCAACGTCTTACGGCGCGAGGGAATAGGGAGAATCGGGACGGTGCTTAGCGAGCTTGCTGGACGCCTTACACGGGTTCTCCATCCTCCGCATGATGGCAGGATGGGAGGAGTAGATCGCCGAAAACTGCCATCCCACGGCTTGCCTCCATTCGATAGACTTCGCGGCCATGTTTGCGCGTCCACAGATAACGATGCCCATCGGGCTGCTTGCCATCGTCATGGTGGGGTGCTCGGGTCTTGGCCGGGCCGTGCAACCCTCGAAGGAAGGCGATTTCGGCGAGGAGCGGGTCGAACAGGTGGCGATTGAGTATCTCGAGAGCCTCTACGGCAAATCGGTCGATGCTTTGATTATTGACGTGCTTCGCACGGACGACGGGTACTTTGCGCTCGTGCAGTTCGTACAGAACAACGCGGGAGCGTCCGACGACCGCGACTTTGCCACGGTTGCGATCTCAAAGGACGGGGAAGTGGTCGCGGTCGACTATACGAACGAGGGGCGCCGTCTCAAGGATCCCCAGGCGATAACGACCGACGCCAGGAAAAACGCGCTGCCAGCCGAGACCACGGAACGCCTCATTCGCCAGGCGACAGCGCAGGGACTGCTCTCGCCTCCGCAAACCGGCGCAGCATCAAACTAGCGACCACTTGCGCGCCGCGCCTGTCGAGGAACCGGTTGACCAACCCGCGGTCGTCGTCTTTCTGTTCGAGCCACCGATCGAGGGGGCCCACGGGGTCACCCCAGGGGCCGAAGTCGCGGATTTTTCCGTTGATTCTCTTGGCCCAACGCCTTGTGGCATGGGGATATAGGGGAAATCGGGATACGGCTTATCCGGCTTGCTGACGGCGGCTTTTTGGGTAAGATTGCTCATTCGGCTTTTCCTCGGTGGTTGCGGGCAGGCGTCAACCGTGCCTGACGTATCCCTATCGGCCAGCGAGAAAACGTCACTAAGTCGCGGTGAAAACGCGGTTTTGCCAGCATAGCTTCAATTGGCAGAGCACCGCATTCGTAATGCGGGGGTTGTGGGTTCGACTCCCACTGCTGGCTCTTTGCCGTCCTTCGGAGAAATTGGGAATGCCTCAAGCTGTTGAAGTCGTTGATATCAAGCCGGTTCTGTTGTCCGACGCCCCGCTCGACGCGGCAGGCGTTCGAGGGATCATCGACACGCTGGCGTCCGACGCCACGCACTACCGGGCCGTACGCGAGTCGGTGCAGGAGTTGGAGGCGAAGGCGGCCGACACCCCGGCCATGAAACTGAAGCTCGGCATCGCCTACTACCTGATGGGCAGGTTTCGTCTCGCCACCCAGACGCTCGGTGCAACTCAGGGGGGGGTGGCCAAGTATTATCTCGGCAAGTCGGCCTTCGCCTTGGAAGACCATCGCGGCGCCATCGAGGCCTACGAGGCCGCCGCCAAAGGCGGGTACGATTCTGACGCCTCGGCGCTGGCCCGCGCCGAGGCGATGCGCTACCTGGGCGACGCGCCCGCCGCTTTGAAGATTCTTGACGGTTTGTCCGGAGCCATCGAGCAAACCGCCGAGTACCTCTACCAGCGCGGCGCCACGGTGGCCGCCATCGGCGGCAATCCCAACGAAGTGGTCGCCCTGCTCGAACGGGCGGTTGAGAACGATCCCAAGCACGCCGGCGCCCTGTTCGCCCTGGCGGTCGAGAACGACCGTCGCGGCAACGACGACGCCGCCTTGGACCTCTACCAGCGGTCGACCTCGCGGTTCCCCGCCCACCTGGGCGCGCTGTTGAACCTGGCGATCCTCTACGAAGACCGTCAGCAGTACGAGAAGGCGCGGCAATGCTACCAGCGCATCCTGGACGCCTACCCCAGTCACCCGCGAGCCCGGCTGTTTTTCAAAGACGCCCAGGCTTCCGGCGAGATGTATTTCGACGAGGACGCACAGCGCCGCCGCGACCGCCTGAGCCAGGTGCTCAACCTGCCCGTAACCGATTTCGAGCTGTCGGTTCGCAGCCGGAATTGCCTGCAGAAGATGGGCCTGCTGACGCTCGGCGACTTGGCCCGCACCACCGAACAGGAACTTCTTTCCAGCAAGAATTTTGGCGAGACGTCGCTGGTCGAAATCAAGGAGATGATGGCGTCCAAGGGGCTACAGCTCGGCCAATTCGCGGGCGAGAAACGCGTGCCCGAAGTCTCCTTCGAGCCCGAAATGATGACCCCCGATGAGCAGGCCCTGCTCAACAAGCCGATCGCCGACCTCAACCTCTCGGTTCGGGCCCGCAAGTGCATGATCCGCCTGGGAATCAGCACGATCGGCGAGCTGCTGCGGCGCACCGGGGACGAGCTGCTGGAATGCAAGAATTTCGGCGTGACGAGCCTCAATGAGGTGCGCGACAAGCTGACGACGCACGGCCTGAAGCTCCGCGGTGACTGAGCCTGCCCCTTTCGCCTTTCGCGTCCTTCACCGCGACCGCGGGTGCGGGGCGCGGCGCGGCGTTTTTCTCACGCCGCATGGCGCGGTCGAGATGCCGGCGTTCATGCCGGTCGGCACCCAGGGCAGCGTTAAGGGACTGGCGATCGATCATTTGCGCTCGACGCGCGCCCAGATGGTGCTGGCCAATACCTACCATCTGGCGCTTCGGCCGGGTGAAGAAGTGGTGGCCGAGTTGGGCGGCCTTCACGGCTTCATGGGCTGGAGCGGTCCGATTCTGACGGACAGCGGCGGCTTTCAAATCTACAGCCTGGCGGTGATGGCCCGCATCGACGAAGAGGGGGCGGAATTTCGCTCGCACATCGACGGCAGCCTGCTGAGGCTGTCGCCCGAGCGGGCGGTTGCGATCCAGGAAGCGCTCGCTCCCGATGTGGCGATGGTCCTGGACCACGTCGTCCGGCTTCCCAACGAACTCCCCGTGATCCGCGATGCGACGGAGCGGACCGTTCGCTGGGCCGAGCGCAGCCGCGCCGCGCATCGCCGCTCTGACCAGGCCCAGTTTGGCATCGTGCAGGGGGGCCTGGATGAGCGGCTGCGCGTCTGGTGCGCCGAGAAACTATCCGCGATCGACTTTACGGGCTACGCCATCGGCGGGCTGAGCGTCGGCGAATCGCCCGAAGAGATGTACCGCGTGCTCGATTTTAGCGTGCCCGCCCTCCCGGCTGACAAACCACGTTACCTGATGGGGGTCGGACGGCCACAAGATTTGCTGGCGGCGATCGAGCGGGGCGTCGATTTGTTCGACTGCGTGATGCCCACGCGCAACGGCCGCAACGCGGTCGCCTTCACCGATTCGGGACAAATCCGCCTCAGGAACAAACAGTACGAGCGTGATCCGCGGCCGCTCGACGAGGATTGTCCGTGTGCCGCCTGCCGGCATAGCCGGGGCTACCTCCGCCATCTGTTCATGGCCCGTGAGATGCTCGGTCCGGTGCTTCTGTCGATCCACAACCTGACGTACTACCAACGTCTGCTCGCCGCGGCACGGCAGGCCATCGACGACGATCGTTTCTTGGAGTTCCGCCGCGGCAAAGAAGGAGGCTGGAGCAGGAGCGGTGTGTAGTGTTCGGGAACGGCAGGTGAGCAACGTTTTCCACCGACCTATTATCCGAGAACCGGTGTCCTGGCGCCGGTCTCTCGCCTGCCCGCCAGCTCTCGGATAGGCCTAAGCCGTTCAGCCAGGCCGCCCAATGCACCGTAACCTTCACTTGGCAACCGACATAATATGGTGGGATAATTCGGGCCGGTGACAAGTGGCTCCAGGGTTAGCGCCGTGGGCAGTTCGAGAGTTTCGACTTGGACGTGGATCGTTTCACTGGAGCTGAACTGGACAAAGCGCTAGTTTGGGGAAGGCAATAAATCAGCGAGGTTTCGCGTGACGAAAACCCACAAGAACGATCGGTCGGACCGCTGGCGATCGGCCCTGTCGGTCTTGCTTTCGGCCTGTTTGGCCTTAACAGCAGGTGGGCAGACGTTCGCCCAGCAACAGAGCCAGGAGGTGAAGCCTCGCAGCGACGCCGCCACCCGGCAGTTTGCGGCCGCCGCCGCCCTGCAAAACCGGGAGCAATACGAACTGGCGGCGGACGAGTGGGCCAAATTTCTCAAGACGCACGCGGGCGACCCCCGGGCCGATCGGGCCCAGTATCACCTGGGCATCTGCCGGCTTAAAAACAAGCAGTACGCCGAGGCGGCGGCCGCCTTTGGCGAGTTGGTCTCGACCTATCCGAAGTCGGAACAGTCGGCTTCCGGCTGGCTGCACCTGGGACTCGCGCAATACAACCTGGCGGTTGCCGGCCAGGGGGACATGTATCCCAAGGCGGCCGAAACCCTCGCCACCGTCCTCAGCAAGTTCCCGCAGAGCAAGGAGGTCGCTCAAGCCGCCTTCTATCGGGGCGAGTCGCTTTACGCCCAGGGAAAGAAAGAGGAGGCGGCCAAGTTCTACGCCGAAGTCGTGGAAAAACACCCCAAGGACGCGCTTGCGGGTGAGGCCCTGTACGCCCTTGGGGTGACGCAGGAGGAACTTGGGCAGGCAGCCGCGGCGGGGGCGACTTACGACGCCTATCTCAAGCAGTTCGCCAGCCAGCCGCATGCCGCGGAAGTAACGCTACGAAGGGGTGAAACGCTGTTCGCCCAAAAGCAGTTCGAGGCGGCCGCCAAGTGGTTCGCGGCGGCCGCAAAGCCCGACTTTAAAGACGCCGACGTGGCCCTCTTCCGGCAGGCCGGCGCCCTGTACGAGCTGCACAAGTATGCCGACGCGGCCGCGCTCTACTCCTCGATTCCCGAGAAATTTCCCCAGTCGCAGCATCGGCAAGCCGCGCGGCTGGCCGCCGGCAAGTGCGATTACCTGGCCGGGCGGTTTGAGCAGGCTCGCGATGCGCTGGCCAAATCGCTGGCCGAGGGCGGGCCGACCGCCGCCGAGGCGGCCCACTGGCTGGCGCGTAGTTACCTGAAGGAGCAGAAGCCCGACGAAGCCCTGAAGACCGTCGATGCGGCAATTCCGCTGGCCGGCCAGGGTGCGTTCAGCGTGCAACTTGCCTTCGATCGGGCCGACGCGCTTTACGATCAGCCCGCGCGACGGCGCGAAGCGATTCACGCCTACGCCGAATTGGCCCAAAAGAACGCTCAAGACCCCTTAGCGCCGCAGGCCCTGTATATGGCGGCCTTCGCCTCGCTCACCGTGGGAGACGCCGCGGGGGCGCTGGGCTACTGCGATCAGTTTCTCAAGCAGTTCGCCGACCGGGAACTGGCGGCCGACGTCGACTACGTCGCAGCCGAAAGCGAGCTGCAACTCGGCCGATACGGCGAAGCCGTCGCCCGATACGACCGCCTCTTGAACAAACACCCTCGACGCAGCGACGCGGCGAGCTGGCAGGTGCGCCGCGGGCTGGCGATGTTCATGCAAAAGCGGTTTTCTGACGTCGTCACGGCGCTATCGCCGCTGCTGGCGTCGCTGGCGAACAAATCGCTTCTGGCCGAGGCCTCGTACCTGGTGGGGAGCAGCCAGAACGAACTGAAGCAACATGAGGCGGCGCTGAAGACACTCGGCCAGGGCTTGAGCGCCGAATCCCATGGCCGCCACGCGGCCGACATCCTGCTGGCCATGGCCATGGCCGAGAAGCGCCTGAATCAACCGGCCAAGGCGAAAGAACACCTTCAGCAGTTGATCACCCAGTTCGGCGACAGTGCCGTGCTCGACCGGGCCCACTTCCGCCTGGCGGAAGACGCTTACTCGGCCGGCGACTCCGCGACGGCGCAATCGGAATACAGGCTTGTGATCGAAAAGTTCCCCAGCAGCCCGCTGGCGGCGAACGCACTGTACGGGCTGGCGTGGACGCAGCTCACGGGAAAAGATTACGCGGGTGCGGTCGCCACGCTCGATGGCCTCTTGACCAAGTATGCGTCCAGCGACGTCGTGCCGCGGGCACGGTACGCGAGGGCGCTCGCTCGCGAGCAGCTCAAAGAGTTCGCGCCGGCGCTGGAAGACGCGCAGGCCTTTTTGCAAACCAACCCGTCGGCAAGCGAGAAATCGGATGCCCGCTACGTGCTTGGGCTCTGCCAGGTCGGCCTGAATCAACCGGCCGACGCGGTGAAGACGTTTTCTGCCATTCTGGACGACGACCCGAAATACGCCGGCGCCGACAAGGTGCTTTACGAGCTGGCCTGGGCAAAAAAATCGCTCGATCAGGGTGACGCGGCGACGGAGACGTTTCGCCGGTTAGCGAAGGAGCATGCGACGAGTTCGCTGGCCGCGGAGGCGTTGTACCACGTGGCGGAAGGGGACTACCAGCGCGAGCGATATGCGCCGGCGGCGGCCGGGTACTACGAGGCGATGCAGAAGGCCGCCAAGACGCCGCTGGCAGAGAAAGCGGCGCACAAGCTGGGCTGGGCCTATTTCCGCCAGGACGCCTTTGAGAAGGCGCAACAAGCGTTTGCCTACCAGCGAGCGACCTGGCCGCAAGGAACGCTTGCCGCCGACGGCGCCTTCATGGAGGCCGAAGCCCTTTTCAAGCAGGGTAAATACTCCGAGGCGCTGCCCGTTTATCGCGAGGTGACGACCCCGTCGGGCAAGGATTTTGGCGTGCTGGCCCTGCTGCACTCCGGCCAGGCGCAGGCCAAGCTCAAGCAGTGGCAGGCGAGCCTGGCGACGCTCGAACAAGCCGCCAGACAGTTCGCCGATTCGGAGTATCTGCCCGAGATTCTTTATGAGGAGGGGTGGGCGCGGCAGAACCTGGGGCAGGCGGACGAAGCCTTGCCGCTGTACGAAGAGGTGACGGCCACAACCGATCGCGAGGTCGCCGCGCGGGCGCGGTTCATGATCGGTGAGATCTACTTCGAGAAGAAAAACCACGCGGAAGCGATCAAGAACTTCTTCAAGGCGGCCTACGGCTACGGCTATCCGCAATGGCAGGCCAACGCCCAGTACGAGGCCGGGCGCTGCTTCGAGGTGCTGGGCAAGAAAGACCAGGCCCGCAAATCGTACCAGGAAATCTTGGAAAAATTCCCCGAAAGCGACAAAGCGGGGCTCGCCAAGCAACGGCTGGAAGCGCTCAAGTGAAAGGTCCAACCATGCGAAGATGCTCGCTTCTAACGATGCTGTTTGCGGTTTGGCTCGGGCTTTATGGCTCGCAATGGGCTTACGGACAGGCGGGACCAGAGGGTGCTCCAAACCGCCCTCACCCCGGCCCTCTCCCGGAGGGAGAGGGAGACATAGTACCCGGTCCTCTCCCGGAGGGAGAGGGAGAAATAGTAGCGGAGGAGCGTTTTCGCGAGGCGATGGAAGCCTCCGTAGAGAAACCGGCCGAAACGCCCCTCGCCCCCGTGCAGCCCACAACCTCGCCTCCGAACCTGCTTGAGCTGTGGATCATGGGGGGGCCGCTGATGATTCCGATCACCTTCATGTCGTTCGTGGTGGTCGTGTTTGCAGCCGAACGCGTTCTGGGCTTGCGGCGGCGGAAGGTCATCCCGCCCAGGCTGGTGGCAGGGCTCAGCGAGTTGGCACGACAACCGGGCGGCTTCGATCCGCAAAGGGCCTATCAGCTCTGCCGGCAATACCCTTCGGCGGCGTCCAACGTGGTGCGGGCCGTGCTGTTAAAACTCGGCCGGCCGACGGCGGAGCTGGAACACGTGGCTAAGGAGGCCAGCGAGCGGGAAGCCACCCGCCTTTACAAAAACGTGCGGCCCATCAACCTGGCGACGACGGTGACACCGCTGCTCGGCTTGCTTGGCACGGTGCAAGGAATGATCGAGTGCTTCTACAGAACGGCGAACCTTCCCAGCAACGCCAACCCCCGGCAGGAGTTGGCCAACGGCATCTATGTCGCCTTGGTAACGACGTTCGGCGGGCTGGTGGTGGCCATTCCGGCGGCCGTCTTGGCCCATTACCTGGAAGGCCGCATTCAGACCCACTTCTACGACATCGACGAACTGCTCGCCGACCTGCTCCCCCAGTTAGAGCCGTTTGAAGGCAAAGTTCGCCTCAGCCAGCGGCCCGCCTGAAACCGGGCGGCATCCCCCTCGCATCCTGTAACCTGCATCTGCCACTATGAGCGTGAAGATCAGCAAAGGCCGGGCGCTCGACGGCATCAACATGACGCCGATGATCGACTGCGTCTTTTTGTTGTTGATCTTCTTTCTCGTCGCGACGCGGTTCGAAGAACTTGAACGGGAGATGCCCATCGTTTTGCCGCAGGCAAGCGAGGCCATGCCGCTCACCTCGAAACCGAAGGAGCTGTTTGTGAACGTCGATCAGCACGGGAAATTCATTGTGCGCGGCCTGCAGTTCGACTCGACGGAGCTGCTCGTCGCGCTTGAACAAGCGGCAGCCAACAATCCGGGCCGACAGACAGTGATCATTCGCGCCGACAAACGATGCGTCTGGGAGCACGTCGTCGAGGTGATGAACCTCTGCAACAAGGCCCATATTCACGATTACCGCGTGACGACGGCAGAACCGGCGAAAGAACAGTAAGTCGTTTTATATGTAAACCATTATCTGAATGCGACTTACGTCAATCATCCAGGCTTGCGTCTTGGGTCCGTGGGTCGGTCGAGCGGGAACAAAAAACCGAATCTAAGGCCCAAGATTCAAGACCTAAAGCCTTTCGCCTTTACCCTCTCGGAAAATTCAGCCAAGTGCCGTTCAAATCGCCGCAACGGCGTGGTAAATTCTTAGGAGCAGATCGGAGCACCGGATTGCAGGGCCAGGAGGGACTCGGATCCGCTGCCTGTTTTGGGTGCGCGACGTGGACCTCGAACTGAATTTGACCAGCGAGTCGGTAGAGATGGCATCGCCTCTGCCGCCGCTCTGCGTCTCGCCTGAAACGTCCCTGCGCAACGTCTTTCAGCGACTCCAAGGCGAGGGCAGGGGAAGCGCTCTCGTTTGCCGCGATGGATCGCTCGTCGGCATTTTCACCGAGCGAGATGCACTCCGATTAATGGCCCGCGGCGGCGACCTCGACGCACCGGTCGAGAGCGTGATGATTCGAAATCCGGCGACCATTGACGCCAGGGCGAGCGTTGCCGAGGCGGTTGAGCGGATGTCGTCGGGCGGGTACCGCCGGCTGCCGATTGTCGATGGCCAGCGACGTCCCCTCGGCGTGGTCCACGTCGGAGGCATCGTCCACTGGCTGGCCGAGCACTTTCCCAGAACCATTTACAACCAACCTCCGGTGCCGCACCCTGTTACCCAAGATCGTGAAGGACCGTGAGCGACAAGCCAGGCGGCGATGGTGAGGATGCGGTCGGCAGTCGTGCATTGACGAAGGCCGCCGATTGCTACAATCCATCTAGACACTCAAGCCCTTACCTTAGTTCACCTGCTACGTTTACCCACTCGGCGCAGTTACTCTCCTTAGTAGATCGTCTCGCCTATAGCCCCTGCCCGCGCCGTCCTGTTTTCGCCGGCGCAGCTTCCGTCCCTCCTCGTTCATTTGTTTTTACTCGCCGCGCAAGCGGCAACCTCGTTTGATATTTCAAAGGAACAGCAACCAGAAATGGCTACCATCACCGGCGACGCTAAACCTGTCGTAGAACTCGAATCGGCGACGGTTCGCTTCTGCGGCGATTCGGGCGACGGCATGCAATTGGCCGGCACCCAGTTGACCAACACCTCCGCCTTGGCCGGCAACGATGTCGCCACGTTCCCCGACTTTCCGGCCGAAATCCGGGCTCCGCGCGGCACGAAGGCCGGCGTGAGCGGATTTCAGATTCACTTCGCGAGCAAAGACATCTACACGCCCGGCGACCAGGTCGAGGCGCTGGTGGCCATGAACCCGGCGGCCCTGGTTACGAACCTGGTCGACCTCATTCCGGGTGGCATCCTGATCGTCAACCGCGACGCGTTCGACGACAAGGGAATGAAGCAAGCCGGCTACCAGACCAGTCCACTCGAAGACGGCAGCCTTTCCGAATACCGGCTGTTCCAGGTCGACATGACCAAGCTGACGCGGCTGGCGGTGGAGGAGTGCGGTCTAGGTCAGAAAGAGAGCGACCGCTGCCGAAATTTCTTCGCTATGGGGCTGGTCTTCTGGCTCTACGATCGATCGCTCGATCCGACGCTGAGGTACATCGACGCCAAGTTCGCCAAAAAGTCGCCGGCGGTCGCCGACGCTAACCGCAAGGCGCTGATGGCCGGCTACAACTACGGCGAAACGACCGAGGCCTTTGCCGCCCAGTACCGGGTGAACCGGGCCGAATTGCCTCCCGGCACCTACCGCAACCTGACCGGCAACGAAGCGACCGCCTATGGCGTGATGACGGCCGCCAAGCGGAGCAATTGCGAGCTGTTTCTGGGGAGCTACCCCATCACACCGGCTAGCGACATTCTGCACGAACTGTCGCGTCACAAGAACTTTGGCGTGCGCACGTTCCAGGCCGAGGACGAGATCGCGGCCATCACCGCGGCCATCGGCGCCTCCTTCGGTGGCGCGATGGCCATCACCACGTCCAGCGGCCCCGGCATCGCGCTCAAGCAGGAGGCGATGGGCCTGGCGGTGATGACCGAACTACCGCTGTTGATCATCAACGTGCAACGGGGCGGGCCGAGCACCGGCTTGCCGACCAAGACCGAGCAGGCAGACCTGCTGCAGGCCATGTACGGCCGCAACGGGGAGTGCCCCATGCCGGTGGTGGCGGCGCGCAGCCCCGCCGATTGCTTCGACGTGGTGCAGGAAGCCTGGCGGATCGCCGTGCGGTTCATGACGCCCGTCATGGTCCTGACGGACGGCTACATCGCCAACGGCTCGGAGCCGTGGCGCATTCCCGACGTGGCGTCGATGCCGCCCATCGAGGTCAAGCACCCCGAGCCGGGGCACAACGGCGACGTGTTTCATCCGTATGAGCGCGACGAGCGGCTGTCGCGCCCCTGGGCCTTGCCGGGCACCCCCGGCCTGATGCACCGCATCGGCGGCCTGGAAAAGCAGGACATCACCGGCAACGTCAACTACGAACCGGAAAACCATCAGCACATGGTCAACACGCGGGCCAAGAAAGTGGCCAACGTGGCCCTCGATATTCCGCTGCAGGAGGTCACCGGTCCAGAGCACGCCAAACTGCTGGTGGTGAGTTGGGGCGGCACCTACGGCGCTTGTGCCACGGCCGTTCGCGACGTGCTGGAGTCGGGCGGATCGGTGGCCCACTGCCATCTGCGATACCTGAACCCGTTCCCGCGGAATTTGGGCGAGATACTCGGCCGCTACGAAAAGGTGCTCGTGCCGGAATTGAACCGCGGCCAGCTTCGCTTGCTGCTGAGGGGCGAGTTTCTGGTTGATGCCATCGGCCTGAACAAGGTCAAAGGCAAGCCGTTCACGGTGGCCGAAGTGGTTGATAAGATCCAGGAGTTGTTGGCGGACAACTAGTGGTGCCTGGGGTGGGACGAGCGAAGCGCGTCCCGCCATAGCAACACGAATCGGTGGGACTCGTGTCGAGTACCCCCTACCGCCGAGCCAGACACATTCAAGAAAATCCCTCGAAAGTCCTCAGAGAAAAGGTAACGAAACAATATGGCTACCGATACCTCGTTGCCGGTGCTGACCGCCAACGACTTTGCCAGTGATCAAGACGTGCGCTGGTGCCCCGGTTGTGGCGACTATTCGATCCTCGCCCAGATGAAGAAGATGCTTCCCTCCCTGGGCATTCCGCGGGAAAGGACCGTGTTCATCTCGGGCATCGGCTGTTCCAGCCGTTTCCCCTACTACATGAACACCTACGGCATGCACTCGATCCACGGGCGCGCCCCGGCCGTGGCGACCGGCCTGAAATCGAGCCGGCCCGACCTCTCGGTGTGGGTTATCACGGGCGACGGCGACGGCCTGAGCATCGGTGGCAACCACCTGATGCACTGCATCCGCCGCAATCTCGACATCAACATCGTCCTTTTCAACAACCGCATTTACGGCCTGACCAAGGGCCAGTATTCCCCCACCTCGCCTTTCGGCAAGGTGACCAAGAGCACGCCGATGGGGGTGATCGACAACCCGATCGCCCCGCTATGCATCGCCATCGGCTGCGAAGCGACGTTCGTGGCCCGCTCGATCGACACCAACATCAAGCACCTGGGAACCGTGCTGAAACGGGCGGCCGAGCATCGCGGCGTGTCGTTCGTCGAGGTCTACCAGAACTGCAACGTGTTCAACGACGGCGCCTTCGAATACGCCACCGACCGCGAGATGAAGTTCGACACCACGCTGGAACTGGAGCACGGCAAGCCGCTGATCTTCGGCAAGAACCGCGACAAGGGGATTCGGCTCAACGGCATGAACCCCGAGATCGTGCCCTTGGGCAAGGGCATCACCGAAGACGATTTGCTCTTCCACGACGAGCGAGCGCCGGAGCCGACGCTGGCCTACCTGCTCAGCCGCATGCGGCACCCGGAATTTCCCGAGCCGATCGGCGTCTTTCGCGACGTCGACAAGCCGAAGTACGACGAGTTGATCAACACGCAGATTGTCGAAGCCCGCAAGACGAAGGGTGAAGGCGACCTGCAGAAGCTCTACTACTCGGGCGATACCTGGACCGTCGAGTGAGAGAAGGCCGCTGGCGAACCTGAGTTTAATGATGGTGGGTTAAGCGGAGAGTAGCCGATGACCGAGTGCCCCTACTGCGGTGTGGAGAACATTGACGGGGCCGATCATTGCGAAGAGTGCCAGCAACCACTCGACTTTCTCTCCAAGCCCAGGGCGTCGACGCCGATTGAGCGCAGCCTAGTGAAGGACCGCGTCGCCTCACTCGATCCCAAGCCGCCGCTGACGGTCTCGCCCGACCAGTCCGTCGGCGACGTGCTGACGCTGATGGTTGAACGTCAGGTCGGCTGCGTGGTTGTGCTCGAGGGCGAGAAAATCGTGGGAATCTTCAGCGAACGGGACGCGCTCGATCGACTCAACGTGAATTTCGCGAACCTGGCCGACCGGCCGGTATCGCAGTTCATGACGCCCTCCCCGGAAACGGTCGACAGCGAAGCCCGCATCGCGTTTGCGGTCCATAAGATGGACGTGGGCGGCTATCGGCACCTGCCTGTCGTCTCGCAGGGCCGGCTTTCGGGGGTTATCTCCGTGCGCGACGTGCTGCATTATGTTACGCAAGACCTACGCGCCTCGCGCGAGGCGTAGGTCCGTACCGTAGCAGGTGACCGGCAACTACCACCGCTAACGCGGTATAGGCGGGCTTGATGCGCGTCCGCCGCAGAGCGATGCCGGCAGCGTGAGCTTTTCGCCGGGCTTCACCTCAACGGTGCAAGTCCGTTCACCCGATTGTCTTGCCATGCGTGCTAACCGTTCGTTGCCGCCGTGTCCCAAGTGACGGTAAGCCAGAACGATGCGCGCAACAAGCAATCATGGGGCAACCCTGACTCCGTACCAAAACCCTTTTTTCCGTTTGGCGACAATGGGCGAAACCGAGTGGTAGCTCAAATCAGCCGTCGTTCCATCACGGCGTGCCGGCCAACCCGTAAGGGTCGGCCGCGGAGTTGTCTTTCGCCGCAGGCGGCTTGACACTTTGCGGGACTTGAGGGCGCGCCTTCGACGAGTCCTTCAACTCCGCGAGGCGTTCGATAGCCTGCTCTTTGAGCAGCCCGGCTTGCGGTGATGACTTGATCAACCGTAACAGCCCCTCGGCTTCCCGCCGTTTCCCTTCGGCGAGCAGCTTTTCGGCCTTTTCCCAGCGGCACTGGTTCACCCCGTCCCAAAGTTGCCTGACGATTTCGCGCGGATCGCCCATGGGCGAAAGCGAGGCAAGCTGCGTACCGTCGCTCTTGGTCAGCACCATCGTCGGCGTGTCGCGCTCGGCCATATTGAATTCCGGCAGGTTGACCAGGTTGGTCAGGGCCGGCAACTCGTCGATCGGGAGCGCCACAAGAACGCAACTGCGGACGGGCCGGACGAAGGGCGCCATCGTGAGGGCTCCCAGCACGTTGCCGGTGGCCGTGTCCCATTGCCCCGGCTTGGCCTGCGGCTTGCCGAGCACCAGCAGGACGGGCATCCCTTTCTGCCTGGCTTTTTCGAACCCGGCGGCGGCCATGGCCACGCCGCTGCGGTCCTGGCTCACTTTTTGGCCCGCCAGTTTCTCAAAAATCTGTTTCTGGATCAGCGGAAGCGCCACCAGCGGCGTTTCGGCCAGCAACCGGTGAACGCGGTCTGAAGCAACAGCCTGGTGGGCCAGGCCGATAACCTGGGCTTGAGCGTACAGGTTGTTTCGTGAAACTCCGCGGGCCCGCTGATAGTTGTCGATTGCCCAGCGGGCCTCCTCGAGCAGTTTGTCGGCTTTCACGGGGCCGACCACGGCATTGATCACGGCACCGCCCGGCGTGAGAAAGTAGCTGACTACGTTCCCGCCGTTCTTTTGCAGCTTCCCATCCACATTGGTGACTTTGAAATCGCCGATTTGCTGGTAACAGGCCGTGAAGTGTTCCGCGAGGTAGTCGCCTACACGCTCGTCCGACAGGGCGCCCGCCCTGTATTCCTGGGCGTTGTTTCACGTAAACTCTTGCCGCGCGAAATTGCCCGACACCTGGATCAAGAATACCAGCTTGTCTTTGTCGGCGGCGGCGCGGGCGGCCGCGTCGGGGGTCGCCATCCAGGCAACGGTTGTCCCCAGCTTGTTGTCGACGGCGGGGGGCTGCGCCGCGTCGGTGCCCGTGGAGCACGTGCCCGTCGAGCAGGTCGCGCCCGTCGGACTGGCTGCGTCCGCGGGCGATCTCACGGGACGTTTGACCGAGCGAGTCGCCGCCCACATGGGCGACGGCGCCAGGAGCAGGCCTCCCAGCGACAACAGAGCGAGCAACCGGCGGACGGCTTGGATGGTCATCGTGGACCTCCCCGAACTTCGTGTGGCCCCTTCGTGGGAACGCGATGCCCAAGAGCAAGCGATGCGCCAACCGTCCGTGCGCCAGCGGCGAGCCTCGTTTCAACTCGTCTGGCGACAACGGTTTGGAGGTTTGGGGCCGGCTGCCGACAGCAAGCACGTTTTTGCGCGCCGGCCTTCCTTCCGTCGTCAAAGTGATTCTTGCGCGAGACGCGAGCCGCTGCATCCCGGCCAGCGAAGTGACCTTCTTTGGTCATTCTGTTGAACATCAGACAGGGAAGACGACCGAAGGCAGGTCGCCCACCGTTTCGTCACGTCATTTGATGGCGTCGGGCGCAATCACCTCGCCACCGTTACGCGTGAAGAGGGCCTTCAGGATAGCGAGGTCGGTCCCGGCCCCAACGGTCTGCACGTGGCCGTCGGCGAACAGCGCCAAAAAAGCTCCGGGCCGCAGGCCGAACAGTCCGGCCTTTGGGTCTTTGTCGTCGGGCACGAGGTCGTCGGGCTTGGTCCAGACCACGGCCCGGTCGGCGCTGGCCTCCACGGCCATGATCGTCATGCTTGTGCCGTCGGTGAATTCGTTCATTGCCGTCCCCTGTTTGGGACGGAAGGCCCGGTTGTCGCCGACGATCGCCAGGTAATTGGTTTTCCCTTCAGCGGCTTGGGGCAGGTCGGGATTGCGAAAGACGGCCGGCATACGGGCGATCAGCGTTTTGTTGTGCTCGCTGTCCCACGGCTCGTCCAGGTGGAAACTGTTGTAAAGCTGCTGCTCGCCCACATACGGCAGGATGTAAACCCGCCAACTCAGCAGGGGCTTGTCTTGTTTGTCGTAGCCGGCCGCCGCCGGGAACCATTTGTAGCTGTCGGCAAAGTTGTGCAAGGCCAGGCCGATCTGCTTGAGGTTGTTGGTCGACTGCGATCGCCGACCCGCCTCACGGGCCGACTGCACCGCCGGCAGCAAGAGCGCTACCGCGACTCCGCCGGTCGCCAGCGATCGCGAGCTGAAAAGCGGAAGCGTCTGATGGTCTTCCAGAACGAGGCCCGCCGGCGTCTTTTTGCAAGTGAAAGTCGACGGCCGCGCGTGGCGCTCGATCGATTCCAGCGAAGGAAGACGAGGAATCTGGAGGTTCATCCCCTGGGCGGCTAATCCGACGGAGGCAACGGGGATCAAGGACTGCAAGATCGGGTACGCCGTGCGCAAGTCGGTGGCCACGTCCTGATACATGACGATCGACGGGCCGTCGCTAGCCTTGAAGAATCGTGACACCTCGTTGCGAGCCGCCAGCGATTCGGCCTTGGCATCGCGCGCGAGAAAGTCTTTCAGGGCTTGTGGCGTGGAGGCGACGACCAGCCGGTCGTTGGTCAGGCACCAGCAAGGCGTCAAGCCGGCCGCCATCCCGTCGAAGCCTGCCGGCGTGCCCGGTAGCGTACCTAAGCCCGGCGGCGCGCCCGAACCCGGCGGGGTGACCGGCGCGTCCGGCCGCTTGAGCGGCACATAGTAGACGGTCGTGCCGCGATACGTGGACCGTTTCACCGACCAGGAGCCGTCTCCACTCTCGGCCTGGTTCTCGAGCAGCTTCACCAGCGCTGAATAGCTTTTTTCGAGCCGTTTACGGTCGCGCACGGTGACGGTGATACCGACGTTTCCTAGGCGCTGCGTGGCGTTGTCGGTTTTCGGTGGCATGGCGTAGGCGCACCAGACGTCGCCCAGCGCGGCAAAAAGGTCGTCGGAAAAACTGAAGCCGAGTTGGGAGCCGAGATCGCCCACTCCGCGGCTCATCCGCTCGCTGGCGGCCGGATCGACCTTGGCCACGCCGTCCAAGAGGCGGCGAAACAGGTTGGCCGGGTCGAGCCGTGCGGCGACGGCGAAGTTGGCGTCTTTGGGAATGGGCTGCAGATCGCTGGCAGCGAGTCCCTTGCCAGCCACGGCGGCGAAAAGGCCCTGTAAGTCGCCCGGGCCGGCTACGAGCGTTTTGCCCATCATGCCCGCGTCATCAAAGCCACTGACGCCGCTGATGCTGGTTACGCTCTGAATTCCCACGGCTTCGAGCACGGCCGGAATCTTGGGATCAGTCAGGAACGGGCGGGCGGTTTCGAGTATTCCTGCCACGTTCAGGTGCCAGGTCGCCCCCGGTCGCGGGATCGCTGCTTGCTCATAGACCTTCGTCAGCCAGGCCGGTGATTTGCCCGAAGTGAGACGGTCTATCAAATCCTTCCCCGCGTCGGGGCCGATGCTAACCAGGAAATAGGCGTCCTTGAATCCCGACACCACGACGGGCGCGTCGGGCGGAAGCGGCCACCGGCGGAGCGTGGCGCCACCCACGTTCACGTCCTCGAATTTGGCGCCCGGAGGGAGTTGGCCCAAGGCCAGCATTTCGATTTGCCCGATCGCCTTGGCGAAGGCGGCCTGTTGATCGCCCGTGTTCACGACCAGGCCTGCTCGCACGTCTGGACCCATCGGGCCCATCGAAACTTTCGAGACGTAAAGGGCGGCCGGCCGGGTGAGCACCGTTTTCACCAGCACGGGCACGTGGTCGGCCAGAAGCGCCCCGGCTGGATTGGCGCGCATCGCCTGCTGGGCCAGCCCCGTCACTTGCGCCTCGAGTTGCGAAAGAAACTGGCGAACGTCATTTTCTGCGAGCAGTTGCTCGGTCTGGTTCGGGCTCTTCGAGTCGGGGGCACCGGCGCCGTTCCAACCCAAATAGAATAGGCACTCATCAGGTGCCGCTCGCATCACGCCCACGTCGGGCGCGCCGGGGGGCAGACAGAGAGGTGACGCAAAGCCGAGCTGAATTTGCACTAACCAGACGGCGACAGCGATGAAGGGGGTTCGCAGGTAAATCATGGGAATCGCAGTTGAAGGTTGACTGGCCAGAAGGTTGATATCGAGGAGAGGCCTCCGGTGGGGCGCCTCTTATATAACTCTTGCCGCTTCCCTTTTACAGACATTTCGCCTGAATTGGCCGGATATTGTCACTTCGGCGGTGCCGGAGGGTCTCGAAGGAGCCTCAGACGTTCTGCTATCGCGCCAACAGTTTCGCCAGCTTTTCCATGGTGGGCCAGTCGCGGGTCGTGGCGGCGACGCCGAAGGCGCGCTCGACGATTTCGTTGGGGTACACGCCGGTCGCGTCGACGCGCCGCCGTAGGCCAATAGCAAACCGTCCGCTGACGGCGACCACCCGCACGCCCCACCGGGCCGAGTTGGGCGCCTCGATGGGCAGCTTGGGAAGCAAACTGGGAGGGCTCTCCATCGCGGTCGCGAACCGCTTCGCGTCGGACGGCCCGTCAATCGATTCGCCCGCATGCAAGGCCGATGCGATCTCGCGATCGTTCACCACGATCATCGGCGCGGGGGCAAACGGCAACTCGGCCTCGATCCGGGCGCGGAGACTCTTTTCGCCCACGCGCTTGCGCACCACAAATGTCCCCGCCGCGCCGAGGTTGACCACGTCCAGATCCGCCAAAGCCGCCTCAACGGCTTTGGGTGAGAAACGGCGACCGCCCACGTTTGCCCCGCGAAGAAGAACGATGAGTGTCATCGCGTCGATCGACTGTCGCTCGATTGTGGATTTTCGGGTTCAAGGCCGAATACGCACGGGCGTCGTATTCGCCTGTTTGGCGCCGGGCGTACTTCGGCCGTCCGCCACGTATCTTTCCAGCAGCGAGGTCAGTCGTTCTACGACTTCCGGATGCTCCCGGTAAAGATTTTTGCGTTCGCCTACGTCCGCAGCCAGATCGTAAAGCTGCACATCCGGCAAACCGGCCGACTGTTTACTGCCGGGGAGGGGCGCACTCCAGCCGCCGGAGTCGCGGCACAAGGCGAGCTTCCAGTTGCCCTGTCGGACCGCAAACGAACCGTTGATCGAATGGTGGACGATCGCTTCACGCAGCGGCTTCCGCGTTTCGCCGAGGAGGGCGGGCAGGATACTCACGCTGTCTTCGGCCGCGTTCTCGGGGAACTTGGCCCCGACGATACTGGCGAACGTCGCCATCAGATCGGTCAGGCAAACCAGTTGATCGCTCGTCGTCCCGGCCTCGACCTTGCCCGGCCAGCGGACGATGAACGGTACGCGATGTCCCCCTTCGAAAATGTCGGCCTTGGCGCCGCGAAAGATGTAACTGGGATGATGGCCCTTCGCCGCCAGGGTCGCAAAATCGGCCACGGGTGAGCAGCCGTTGTCGCTGGTGACGATGAGGAGCGTGTTGTCCGCGATCCCGCCGTTCTTTAGCGCCTCGACGACCCGGCCGACCGTGTCGTCGATCTGCATCACGAAGTCGGCGTAAGGGTTGATGCGGCTCTGGCCGCGCCAGGCCTTGGTCGGCGCGATCGGGTCGTGCGGTGCCGTGAGCGGAAAGTAAAGGAACAGCGGCTTGCCGCCGCGTGCTTCGGTCGCATGCGACTTAATGAAGGCGATGGCCTTCTCGGTCAGCGTCGGCAGGACCTTCACCCCTTCAAAATCCTCGGCGGCGGGACCGGGGCGAACGATCTGTTTCTCCTTTGTCGGCACCGCCGTGAACCGGTCGTTTTCGACGAAGACGAAAGGGGGCATATCGAGCGAGGCGTCGATGCCGAAATAGTAATCGAAGCCCAGCGCGTTGGGGCCCCGGCTGATCTTGCCCGAATAGTCGACGTCCCAGGCTTGAACGTATCCCTTGATAAACTGCCCCTCGTCGTCTGCGATACCGCCACCCTTGAGCGGAAGGTTCATGCCAAGGTGCCACTTGCCCACGCAGCCGGTGACATAGCCGCTTTGCTTTGCCAACTGGGCGATCGTGAGCCTTCCCGGCTCGATTAGCGGTCGTGAGTACCCCCATAGAACGCTCTGCTTCAATCTCGACCGCCAGGCATATCTGCCCGTGAGCAGGCCGTAGCGGGTGGGCGTGCAGACGGCCGAGCCGGAATGGGCGTCGGTAAAAACCATCCCTTCGGCCGCCAGCCGATCGATATGAGGCGTGGCGATTTTTCCGTCCGGGTTGAGACACTGTACGTCGCCGTATCCCAAATCGTCCGCGAGGATCAGAACGAGGTTGGGCCGCTTTGCGTCTTCAGCAAAGGCCTCGCTGAAATTGCCGTTGCACGCAAGTGCCGCCGCCACAAGGGCGACGCACCGTGTCGTGAATGCGTGTCGTAAGTATCGGTACGGCGATGAGGAAAACGACGCTCGGGAGAGCCTGGTTTTCATGCGGCTGATCGCGGTCAAGTGAACTAAAAGGGCGGCAAGGGTCAAGACAACCGCCAAGTATCGGCCCGCTCGCAACGGCGGTCAACCGAAGAGAGGCAGCCCTTTCATCGGCCGGATCGAACAAGGGCGGGCGAAACGCCGCACCGCAATACCGGTTCTCGGATAGGCTCATAGAGTCGCTTGTCTCCTGCTTGACGGTCCCCGCACAGGGGGTACAAAGACTCTTGCTTCGGTATGCACCCATCGAGCGGGTGCAGATGTGGCGTGGGTCCCCGATTTCTCTGGGGTCAGCAGTGGCTGCAACAGAAGTACGAATTTTTCTGTCGTCGCCAGGCGACGTGAGGGAGGAACGCGATCGGGCCCGCCGCGTCATCGCCGGGCTTGAAAGGCACTATCCAGGCCTAACCCTCACGCCGGTGCTGTGGGAGGATCTGGCGTTGCCGGTCACCGCGTCGTTTCAGGACGGAATCGACTGCGTCCTGAGCAAGCGGCCGATCGATGTGGCGGTGTTCATTCTCTGGTCACGGCTGGGAACCCCGGTCAGGCTGTCGGGCAAGGAATACCGCAGCGGGACCGAGCGCGAATTTGAGCTGATGCTGGCCGCGTTCGAGCAAAGCGGCGGCAAGCGGCCCATTATCCTGGCCTATACGCGGGGCGACGACGCTGGTTTCAGGCAGAGGCTGGTAACGGCTCCCGCCGGCTCGCTGGAAGACCTGATCGCCCAGCATAAGCTCGCCGCACAATTTATTCGGGAGAATTTCAAGGACGCTGAAGGCCGAAACCTGCGGGCCTATCACGGCTATTCCGGGCCCATCGAGTTTGCCCAGCGGCTGCGTCTGCACCTGCGGGACGCGGTCGACGAGATCCTGGGCGCCGACGCGGCGCCGCGCTGGCGGCACGAGCCTTACCGCGCCCTCGCGAGGTTCGACACCGAACACGCCGCGATCTTTCACGGCCGCGACGAAGAAACGTGCGACTTGCTGCAACGCCTGCGAGATCAGGAGCGTGCTGGTGCCGCCTTCGCGGTGATCGTCGGCGCCAGCGGATCGGGAAAGAGCTCGCTGGCCCGCGCCGGCGTGGCGGCCACCCTGTCGCAGTATCCGGGCGACGACGATGTCAAGCAGTGGCGTCCCGCCTTTTTTACACCGGGGCTTGAAGCCAACGACCTCGTGCGGGGACTGGTCGGTCTGCTTGCTGAGGTGGTTCCGGAACTGAACACCACGCGCACGGCCCTTGACGACGTGGCAGCCGGCCTGCATCGAGACGCCCCACTGACCGTCCGGCTCAGCATCTCGCCTGCCGTGGCCCGGGCGGCCGAGCGGGTTGGCGGGCCGGTGCGGGTGCTGCTCGTGATCGACCAGATGGAAGAGCTTTGGACCGACCCGAAGCCGATTTCGGCCGAGGAACGAAAGACCTTTCTGGACGCCGTCGAAGCCTTGGCGAGAAGCGGCCTGGTTGCCGTGCTGGCTACGTTACGCAGCGACTTCTACGCCAAGGCCCAGCAGATGCCGGCCTTCGTGCGGTTGAAAGGAGAACGCGGCCATTTTGACCTGCTCCCGCCAGGCCCCGCGTCGCTGAGGCGATTGATCACGGAACCCGCGCGACTGGCCGGCCTGCGCTTCGAGCGAAACGATCAAACCGGTCGTACGCTCGACGAGCTTGTGCTCGAAGACGCGATGCGAGATGCTTCGTCGTTGCCGCTGCTCGAATACGCCCTCAGCGAACTTCATCAACGGTGCGTCGCGGCCCCGCCGGCACCGAGCGGAACGGAAGCAGACGACGCCAAACCCCCCCGGCCCTTGACCTTTGCGGTCTATAAGGCGTTGGGGGGCGTTGAGGGAGCGCTCGCCAACAGGGCCAGCGAAGTATTCGGCAGATTGCCGGCCGAAGCGCAGGCGGCGCTCGACGACATATTGCCGTTGCTGGTGACAATCGACGTGACGCGCGACCAGACGGCGTGGCGCGACGGAAGGAGAGACGAGAGTTTCGGCGAGGCGGGCGCGGAAGAAACGAGCGAACAGCCCGCGGTGCGACGCCGGGCGCCGCTGGCGAAGTTAACGTGCACGGAGGCACGCAAAGCGTTAACCGAGCAATTGATCGAGGCGAGGTTTGTGACCACCGACCTGGCGGGGGGCGTTCCGATCGCCAGCTTTGCGCACGAGGCGCTCTTGCGGGGCTGGCAACGGATGGCCGATTGGATCGCCGAAAACCGTGAATACCTGCGGTTACGCGCGCGCGTCGAGCAGAGCGAGCGGCTCTGGGAGCAGGCGCGTTGCGACAAGAGCTTCCTCCTGGCGGCGGGGTTGCCGTTGGAAGAGGGCCGACGGCTCTTGGGCGGCCGTCGGCAACTGCTGACCGAGAGGACGGCCGAATATATCGATCTTTCCATCGCCCTCGACGAGCGTCGTGCTCGCCTGAGGAAAGCCGCTGTTGTCGCTCTGGGAATTCTGACGCTCGTATTCGCCGGCCTGGCAACGTTTGCGGGATGGCAGTGGATGCGAGCCGAAGCCGCCGACGAGGAAGCGATTGACGGCCAGGTTAAGACGCTGTTGACGGCAGACGAGGACAATCTGCAGGGCATTCTTATCGGTCTGTCGCTGCATCGCCAGCGAGTCAGGGATAAACTTCGCACCGCGGCATCACGGGGCACGGACTCGACCCAACAATTACGCGCAAGCCTCGGCCTGCTGGCGATCGGCGATACGGACCGACTGCCCTACTTGCAGCGGCGTGTCTTGTTGGCCAACCCGGTCGAGTTGCTCGTTATTCGAGAACAGTTGAGGCCGCATTCGCGAGAATGCGTGCCGACATTCTGGTCGCGTCTTGAAGATGCGTCGCTCGACGATGCCCAGCGTTTTCGTGCCGCCGGCGCGCTAGGCCTGCTCGATTCCGAGACAAAGGCGTGGCATACACACGCTCCCTACGTCGCGCAGCAACTCGCCAGGCAAGACACTTCCCAATTGGGCGACTGGATCCACGTCCTCCGACCTGTTGGCGAGAAGCTGGTTCCCCAGTTGTCGGCGATCCTCGCTGACCGGCAGGCCAAGCCGACGATCCGCATCGGAGCCATCTCGGCTTTGGCCGCTTACGCCACGCCCCGCGACCTCGTGGTTGCGATTGCGGAGGCGAATGCAGACGAGCTGCCGCTGTTGCTCGATTTCGCACGTCAGCGCGGTCGGGATCAAACAATCGAGCTGTTGACGTCGATCGTGCGTCTCAAGCTGGATGATTTGGGGGCGGTTCCACTCGATGCTGCTTCGGCAGATGACAGCCGCCGTTCAGACGTGACCGGCAAGAGTGACAATCTTGTCATGCTGACCTCGGGCGATGCGCCGCAGAATCAAAAGACAGCCCAGCCGGGCGTTGTGCTTGGGGGGAAAGAAGCCCACCAAGAGAAGAAGCGAGTGGATTTGGCTGATGCGCGCCGGCTCGCAAACGCTGCCGCGGGATTGCTGCTCTTCGAGCAGGACGGGGCCGCCTGGCAGGTGCTTCGCGCAAATCCACGCCCTAGCGCTCGTAGTTTTCTGATCAAGCTGTGCGCCGTTGTCGAAGTTCCGCCGCAACGGCTCTGGAAACGCGTGAAGGAGGAGAACGACGTTTCCCTGCGGCGCGCTCTCATTTATGCCCTGGGTAACTATGGCGGAGACAAGCTGCCTCCTCCTGTTCAGAATGAGGCCCGCGCTTACCTGCTCAAGGTTTATCGCGAGGACGAGGATGCGGGTGTCCACGCCGCTGCGGAGTGGACGTTGCGGCAATGGGGTCACGCCAAGGACGTCGATCAGATCGACGGTGAATTGGCCGGCCAATCGGCCGCTAAATGGAGCGCGCCTCTGCCCGATGCCGAGACCGCAGGCTGGCATGTCAACAGCCAGCGACAGACCTTCGTCACCTTGTCTCCTCGCGAGTTCTATAAGACAGGTCTTCGCGGTGACGGCGGGCAGAGCAAGGCAGACGACGCTTCCTTCGAGGAACTCGTGCCCACGAGGCTGCCTTACCCGTTCGCGTTCGCGATGAAGGAGGTCACCAACCAGAGCTTCGACCGTTTCCTGAAAGCCACGAAACTGGACCCACCCGCGAAGGACTCCGATAGGTACAGCCCCGACCTGCTTGGCCCGCGCCCGGGAGTGAGTTGGCTGCTGGCGGCAAAGTACTGCCGCTGGTTGAGCGAGGTGGAAGGCGTCCCGGAAGAACAGCAGTGCTTTCCGCCGATCGGCGAAATCCGCGACGGTATGAAATTGCCGGAGAATTGGCTGAGTCGCACCGGCTACCGGCTGCCTACCGAGGCCGAGTGGGAATGTGCGTGTCGGGCCGGCACCGTCACCGAGCGGTATTATGGTGAAGGAACGGAATTGCTCGGCGACTACGCTTGGTACAACGGCAATAATCAGGCGGCCGTGGCCTATGTGGGAGGCCTGAAAAAAGCCAACGACAACGGCATTTTCGACCTCTACGGAAACGGGTTTGAATGGTGCATGGACGGCGAGCAACTTGTTCGCGACGAAGAGCAGCGTGAGGTGGTGTCGGCCCAGGGCAAACGTTTTGCTCGTGGCGGCGGCATGGCGTCGCCACCCGATGCGGTCCGCACCGCCTACCGGGCGAGCTTTGAAGCCTCGCGAGGCGGTTTCACCTTTGTCCTTCGCCTGGCTCGCACCCTGCCTGCAAACGAGTAGGATGGTTTATGCCCCTCGCAACGGGACAGGTTGCGCGCGGGCTGTTTCGTTAAACATTTTGCTGCTGGTGGAAGCCCCGATGGATCGCGATTCGCTGCAACGCTTCGACAAACCGGCGACGTCGCAGCTCACGGCTGAAGAGGCGCTGGTCATGGTGCTGCTCGATGTTATCGAGGAGCCGGTTGGCGGAGACGCCGGACACGTGCGACGGGTGCGGCAAGGCTCGGTCATTCTGGCCGACGAATTACGCCGTGACGACGAGTTTCGCTCCGAGATCGACGACGAGTTTTTGCGGCACCTCTATTGGGCCAGCCCCCTGCACGACGTGGGTAAAATCGCCGTCGACCGCCGCATTCTGGCCAAGCCCGACCGGCTCACGCCGGCCGAGATCGACGAAGTGCGGCAACACGTGCCCGCGGGGACCCGTTTGCTCGAACGGGCCGGCGAGCTCGCCGACCGGTCGCCGCTGCTGGCGATGGCGACCAGCATCGCGCGTTACCATCACGAGCGCTTCGACGGCACGGGATACCTTGAGGGACTAAAAGGCGACCAGATTCCGTTGGCCGCCCGGATCGTGGCCTTGGCCGACGTCTACGATGCGCTGACGTCGCGCCGCGTGTACAAACCGGTACACGCCCCGGAAGAAGCCCGGCAGATGATCCGGGGCGAGTCGGGCCGGCATTTCGACCCGCGGATTGTTGCCGCATTCGAGTCACGTTTTGCCGATTTTGCCGAGTTGGCCCGGCGGGAAAACGTCCAGACGCATGGGCCTCACGTTGACCCTTCACTGCGTGCCAGCCTAAAATCGGGTCATCTCTCCTGATTGCCTAGTTGCAATCGGTCGCACGTTCGCGTACGAGGATCGCCGTGAAACTACTGTCTCGCTTCACGCCCCGAGAGACACCGGCGCGTCATCGCAAAGCCTGCCCCTGCCGCCGCGGCCACTCGGTCCATCCAGCGGGTCGGGGCTTTCGCACCAAGGGTGAGACGCCGGCTTCGGCCGCTTGTCGGCCTGCGCTCTGCGCAAGCGGAGATTTCGCTGCCTCGCTCGGCCGGCACCGCGCCGGAGTCGGCGGGCGGCGACGGGTCCATCGGGCCTCGCCCACGGGTAAGAGCCCGGCGTCCGAAGGCTGTCTTCGGGGCGTAGATCGCCGTGGCTTGCGCCACGCTCTGTGGAACGCCGGTACCTAACGGTCGAGACCCGGCGGCGGACGATGCGGGTCTCGACAGCTTTTTTTCGCACGGGTTATGGGCCGACTGCTGCTGGCGACAAGCAACCTGGAGAACCTGCATCGTGCGGCCCGCGACGTGTGCGGCCGCGTCCGGCACACCGCCTGGCAGCATTTGAAAAGCGAGCTGGACGCGTTCGAGTTGTTGCCAATCCGGCGGCTTCGGCGGATTCAAAAGCAACTGCGAGAGGGCACCTACCGTTTCTCGGCCAAATGGGGCTACGCCAAGCGAAAAAGCGGAGGCTCCCGACGCGGAATCACGGTTCACAACCTCAACGACCGCATCGTGCAGCGATCGCTGCTCAACACGATCCGCTCTCAAAAAGCCGAGCTTCAAGCGAGACTAGGAGAGATTCCGCGCCTGCTGCAAACTTCGACGAGTTTTGCGGGCATCCCCGGCCGGGGAGTTCCGGAAGCGATTCGTCTGGCCTATCAGTCGATTCGCGCCGGCGCTCTCGCCTACGCCTACTCGGACATGAAAGATTTCTTTCCGTGCGTGCCGAGGCACGACGTCGTCGAACTGCTGCGCACCAACATCGACGACACGCAATTCGTCGATCTCTTCACGGCCGCTCTGGAAACGGAAATTGCCAACCGGGCCGAAATCGAAACCTGGTCGGCTCTTTTCCCCCTGTCTGAGGTCGGTGTGGCGCAAGGTTCTCTGCTCTCGACGCTGGTGGGGAACCTGGCGCTGCGGCATTTCGACGCCCGCCTGAATCGCCCGCCCCTGACGACGGTTCGTTACCTCGACGACTTTCTGATCCTGGCGGCCGACCTTAATCTCGTGGCGGTCGGTTTTGCCGGCGCGGTCGAGGAGTTGGCCGCCCTGGGCATGACCTGCTATCAGCCGCATGACGGAAGCCAGAAGGCGGCGCTCGGTCTGGCGGCCGACGGCTTCGATTTTCTCGGCTGCCACGTCCATCCCGACGGCGTGTCGCCCGCCAGGAGGGCGCGTCGCAAGTTGCTGCGGGACATCGCCTTGGCCCTGGCAAGCGCCAAGCGGGCCATCCGCCAGTTTCAGAAAACAGACGAGCGGCGGCGGGCCGAGGTGGCATATTCACAGACCCTCGTTCATATTGATAAGAAGGTGCGTGGCTGGGGTGACGCCTACCGGTTCGTGTCCAATCGGGTCGCGTTCTCGCAAATGGACGTGGAGATCGACGGTATGCTGAACGATTTCCAACAGTGGTTTCGGCGCAACGAGCGCCAGACGACCGACCCCCGCGTGCGGCGCAGGATGCGGGGCATCTCGCTGCTCGCCGACACTCCGCCTGCCGACGGCCTCTCGCAGACTCCCTGAGGAGCCCGGTTGCTGCCAGAACTGCGAAGGACTCCGCTAACAATTAACATCGAGAGACACTGATGAGCCTGACCAAGAGAATGACCCTGGCGGCGACTGATTTGAAGTTGCAAAGCCGGATCGACGACTTTTCGTTTCAGGTCTCGGCGGAAAGCGACACACGGTTCTGGTTTCGGCTGGAGAGACAGGTCGACCGCGACGTCATCACCGACTTTTTGTCGGGTTCCCTGGCTCCAATCCGGGCCGTGAGCGCGTTTGTCTCGTGCTACCAACACCTGGGCCTCGCGCCGCGCAAGGTCATCGTCTTCAAGAACATCCTCGCCCCTAAGCTGGCCCGCAACGACGGCGTCACGGCGGCCCGAGCCCTGTACGACGCTCAACGTTTCTACGCCGCCTGCGGCCGTGCCGCCTTGCTCAGCTTGGGCGAACTGTCCGTCGAAGAGACGCTCGAGCGGACGAGAGGCAAATACGACCTCATCGTGCGAGCGCCGTAACCGTCACGGTCTGGCGCAGGCGGCTCAAACTGCGGGCCGGCATGAGAAATCTCTGCGACTTATTACGGCGTGCGTTTCGCCGCCCGAGCCGCTACACTTGCAGGCAACCGTGCCAACGATTTCCAACAAGCGAGACGACGCATGCCCAAATACATCATTGAACGCGACATACCTGGGGCGGGAGCCCTCACTGGCGGAGAACTCCGCGGCATCTCTCAAACCTCGTGCGGCGTGCTCAACAAACTTGGCCCGGCGATCCAATGGGTCGAAAGCTTCGTGACCCCCGACAAGGTTTATTGCGTGTACATCGCCCCCGACGAAGAGCTGCTGCGCGAGCATGCCAGGCAGGGGGGCTTTCCCGCGAACCGCATCTCGGAGGTCAAGTCGATCATCGACCCGACGACCGCCGAATAGCGATGAAGTATTGGCTTTTGAAGAGCGAACCCGAGTCGTTTTCGATTCAAGACCTGGCGGCCAGCCCGAACCAGACCACGTGCTGGGACGGCGTGCGCAACTACCAGGCTCGCAATTTCATGCGCGACGAGATGCGAGTCGGCGATCGAGTGCTGTTCTATCACTCGAATGCTGCGCCTCCGGCGATCGTCGGGACGGCAGTGGTGGTGCAAGAAGCTTATCCCGACCACACGGCCTGGAAGAAAGGCGACCACCACTTCGATCCCAAAGCCTCGCCGGAGAACCCAATCTGGCAGATGGTCGACATCCGCCTGGAAGAGATCTTCCCCCAGCCGCAAGGACTCGATTCGCTTCGCGACGTTCCCGCGCTAAAAAACATGGAGCTCCTGCGCCGGGGCTCGCGGCTCTCGGTACAGCCGGTCAGAAAGAGCGAGTTCGACGCGATCCTGAAGCGGGTCCACGCGCGCAAGTGATGGCGCCGGAAATACCGTAGTGCCTTACCCGGATCAGGCACCTTCCCTGAGAGGCTCGCGCGCATGGTGAGGCGGGTGACAAAACGATGTTACCAGCCGCGAAAGCGGACCGTACTGCGGTAGTAGGGCCCGCGAAAATAGGTTCGCTGCCGAAACGAGTAGTAAAGCGGCGCGGGCAGAACCGGCCCCGCAGACACCACGTAGCCCGGCGTGTAAGCCACGACTGGAGGCGCGTAATAGGTCACGACGGGGGCCGGCGGCGGAACGACGACTGCCGGCGCGGGGACCGGAGGGCCAAAGAAGAAACCCACCTGCGCGCTGGCATTCGCGGCCGAGGCAACGATGACGAGTCCGACAATGGTCGCCAAAACGGTTTTCACGGGCTTGAGCTCCTGGCGGACGGGGGAACAGTTTGTACCATAGCGTACCGTGCGCTGGACCATTTTCAAGCTTTTCCGAGTTTGAGGGACTTTGAGGCCGGAGCGTCCCTCAACATGCGCGCCGCTGGCGCATCTCGCACTTTTAGACCCTGAATTCGCCTGCTGACCGCCGATGCCCGACCGCGTCGTTCTCTTGACAATCCCCGGTCTCGCCGCCGGCGACCTGTCGCAGATGCCCAACCTGCGGTCCAAGCTGGCCGACGGCGATCGCGCGGTCCTCGCCCCAAGCTGTCCCTGCACGGCCGGCCCCGTGCGAGCGAATATGGCGACCGGCGTCACCTGCGGCGAGCACGGGATCGTAGCGGATCGGCTGTACCTTCGTCAGCGCCGCCAGGTCGAGGCAGACCCGATGTGGAGCGATTTCCTCGAGGCGCCGACGATCTGGCGGGTTCTTCACGAGCATCAGCCCCAGACGTGCTCGGCCCTTTGCTTCGTCCCCGGCAGCCATGCCTGCGGCGCCAGCCTGACTTGCAACTCGGACCGCAACCGCCCGGGCCTGTTGGCTCATCCGGCCTCGGTGGCAACGGAGTTCTCGTCGCCGGAGACGCTCTCGCAATCGGACGATCCACTCTCGGCTGCCAAGGTCGTGTCCCACCTCGTGGAAAAGAGGGAGCCTGACTTTCTCTGGTGCGAGTTTTCTCAGATCGCGGCGGCGGCCGAGGTCAACGACCCGGTCGGTCCACAGGCAAATGAAACGCGACATGCGGTCGACGTGGCACTCGGCCTTCTGTTTTCAGCCATCGAAGACCACTACGACTCGCCCCCGCTGTGGCTCGTCGTCAGTCCTTACACGATCTCGCCGACCAGGCACGTCCTCTATCCGAATCGTCTGTTGATGGAAGCAGGGCTCGCAACAATCGGCTCAACCAACGAGAACGACCCCGATCCCCACAGCCGTGCCTGGGCGCTCACCGACCGTCAGGTTGCGCACGTCTATGTGAGGGATCGGGAACCGGTCATCGTATCCGACGTTGTCCACCTTTTTGCCGGCCGGCCAGGCGTAGCGGAAGTGCTTGCGGGGGAAGAACGGTCCAAATACGACCTGGCGCAGGAGCGGGCCGGGGACGTGGTCGTCATCTCGACGCCCGACACTTGGCAGGCCGCCATATGTGGGGCGTCGGACGAGGCAGCATTGGCGATTCGCGGCAGTCATGGCGCGCCGCCAACCGACGACGCGCAGCGGGGAACGATTTTCGCCTCGGAGCGCGGCGTGCTCGCCGGCCGCTTGCTGCTCGACACGGATGTTTGCGACCTCGTGCTGCGGCAGTTTGGGATCTAAGGACTGTCCGAGAACCGGCCGGCGAGTTGCCCAAGTCGTCTTTCGCGGGAGCAAAAGCCGACGATGGGCGGACATCTGGCGTCATCGAACGTTTGTTTTGGCTTCCGTTTCGCGAGCAAGCCGGCCTGGCACCTCCTCGCGGCACGGCTTGTGGGCGCGGTAAAGCTCTAATCGCTGCTCGGCTTCCCGTTCAAGTGTCGGCCCGATATTGCCTAGCTCCATTGCCTTGGTCTGCCAGTTGACCGCCGCATCGAAGTTGCCCGCCTCGGCGTAAGCGGCGGCCAGCGTGTCGAGGAAACTGGCAAGTTTCCACTCCGACAATTCGCAAGCCTGAGTGGCCGCCTCGACGGCCCGCTCGCCGTCCAAGTATCGTTCGTCGGTCGACGTGGCGCGTCGCCGCGCCACAACGTCGAGCGTCTGGGCACGGCCGCGTGGCGTCTCGACCAGCGTGGAGCTTGGCCGGGCGGTGGCGTCGCTACTCGACGTGGAACCGATGACCGCAAAGTCGTTTTCACCAAGGTGGCCCACGATATTGTTGATGTCGTCGGTGCTTTTTTCCGACTTCGCTAAACTCTCGCCGCGCCCTTTTGCTTGGGCCGTTGGGGCGGACGCAGTTCGTTCCAAGCGGGCCGCCGCAAGCCGATCGGCGCGGGACTTCTCAATCTCGCCCCGACGGTAAAAAATTTGGGCTCGGACACTCAAGGCGCTGGCGTTTTTCGGCACGAGTTCGATGGCGCGGTCCAGATCGGCAAGGGCCTTCTCCTCCTCGCCCTGTCGCAAATACGTTTGGGCACGCCCAAAGCGGGCCTTGCCACATTCCGGGTTGAGCCGCACGGCTTTGTTGAAGGCAGAAAGTGCCTCCCCGCCGTCCCCCTTGGCCATCCAACAGGCACCGATCAGGCGATACGCGGCCGAAGCCGCCGGATCGTGCTTAAGCGATTCGCGGGCTTCGGCGAGCGCTCGTTCATATTCGTTTTTGGTAAGAAAGACGGCGGCACGGTTGCAATAGGCTTTCGCGAGCCTGGGGCAGATTCGGATAGCCCGATCGAAGTCGCTGAGCGCTTTCTCGAGATATTGTCGAAATGACATGTCGTCTTTATGACTCGGATCGTACCAGGCGCGGCCACGTTCGTCCCAGGCGGCCGCCTTGTCGTACCAGGCACGGCCACGGCCGTCATACGCGTCGGCCACAGTCGGACCGCAGCGGATCGCTTCGTCGAAGGCGTTGATCGCAGAATCCCACTCGTGACGCTCGCAAAACGCCTCACCGCGCAAACGGTGAGCTGCGGCGAACTCGGCGTCTAACTTCAGCGCTCGATCAAGGTCGATGTTGGATTCCGAATTGAGGCCGTCTGGCCAACCCTTTGCCGCGGCTCTGGCGACATACGCAAAGGCCGTCGGTTTTCGCTCGATCTCGGCGGTGAAATACCCGGCAGCTTCGACGAGCGAAACCACCTCGGGTCGTCGCACCCACCCTCGCCCCAGCCAGAGCCAGTCGCCCTGTACCTTTTGGACGCGCTCGATCACCCCGCAGGACATTTCTTCGACGCCTTGGCTCTTGATGCGGAATTGGACGCCGGGAAGCTTGGGCATGACCATATTGCCCACCGAAATTCGCTTGGTGGCGTCTTCGGCGGCCAAAGAAATGTTGGTCAGAAGTAGCCACGGCAAAGCGAATCGAAAGACGAGTCCGTGCATAAGCGGATCGCGGCTGGGTAAGGGGCGGGCAGTCGGAGCGCTAGGCCGGATTTTCGCCATCATGCGGCGAGAAAATAGGTACTTCCCGGGACGCGTGCAAGAGCGGTTGGCCCGCGCGTCGCTGGCCTGCGGCGCCGGGCCGGCTGGCACATCTCAAGGCGAAGAGCGATTAACGTGCGCCGTAACGCCTGGGCGGCAGCAAAGAATCTCGCAGCAGCCACCACAGCAAGCTCGGCTGGCGCCGCGCCTGACCAAGGCAGTAGGGGAGGTAAGCCTTACCGTACGGAACATAGAAACGCACCGGCACTCCTTCTCGCTCCGCGACCGCCAGGGAGGCCCGTTCGGGCAGCCCGTAGAGCAGCTCAAGCTCGCAACTCGTCCCGTTCGTGCGCAGACACTTGATGGCCTCGCCCGCCAGCGGCGCGTCGTGGCTGGCGATCGCCACGTGGGATGCTCGGCCGGCGAGTTGCTCGACGACCCTCAAGAATCCCTTACGCAAGTCGGTTTCCTGGCCCGTCGGGTCGGCCCACTGGCCTTTGACCACCCGCGGGACGATGCCGGCCGCCACGGCGGCGTGGGCGTCGTCCAGGCTCCGCCGCCAGCGTCCCGGGATGGAGCAGCTAATCGTCACGCCGGCCGACTGGGCGGCTTCGACGGCGGCCGACCAGGTTGCGTCGGCCGCTTCCGGCGCCAGGGAATCGAAGTGGATGCGTTGGTGGCTCGTTGCCGCCTTCTTCAGAACGTCTGCCAGGAGTTCGCCAGAGTCGGCAAGCGCGGGAAACTTGATTGACACGTAGCTGTCGTGCCCCGCGCGCGACAGGGCGTCGAGGGCGGCCAGGTATTCTTGGGCGACCCCCGCCGGCGTGTCGCCCTCGCCGTCCCAGAAACCGAGCGTTGTGGCAAAGCCGCGGCCGGCGAGTTCGGTGGCGACTCGCAGGGCGTCCTCCAGCGCCGGGCCGGCGATGTACGATCTCGCGGCGCGCGTCGCCAGCGGCATCAGGCAACTGCCCGCCGTTCGCCGCAAATACGAAGTGAGCTTGTTCATCGACAACGGATAAGCCCAAAAAAATGCCTTAGGACCGACGCCGGAAGACCCTTTTGATGGCGCCGGGTGCTTTGCTCACGAGATCGGAAGTCAACGCGAGGCGGCCGCTGAAGTTCGTCGGGTAATATCGCAAAGAAACGCACGGGCGCTCCAGTTGCGTCCAAACCTGGATCCACGGCTCCACGGTCCCCAGCAGCTCATAGGTTTCCAGTCCTTCGGCGACGGCCCGCTTAATCGCTTCGACCATGAGCAAAATGCCTGGGCTGGCCCGGTGGAATCGCGGGTCGTAACCGACCTTCAGCACCCAGTAACGGTTTTGGTGTACGACACCAAGCTGCATCGCGGCCACCAACTCGCCGATGTACAGGAGCTCGACGCGGAATTGCCCGTGGCGCGCCGTGCGCCTCGCATACCGCCGATAAAACTCGCCGGCCCGGCTGTCGACCAGAGCCGTGCCGGCCTCTCCTTTCCAGGAGCGACGCTCGACTTCAAACGCCAGATCGAGCAGCCGATCGACCTCGTGCTCTTCGGGAGCACAGAGTTCCGCGCGAACTTGGCCTGTCTGTTCGGCGTGTTTGCGGGCCCGGCGAAAATCGGAGCGGCGGCGTGAGGAAAGCTGCTGTTCGGGAACAGCCCAGCTTTCGTCGAGGGCAATCCAGGGGGTCGGCGCTTGAGGACGGATCAGTAGCCGGCCGGTTCGCCCAACGGCGTCGGCCAGAGCGACCCGCGTCGGTGAATCGGCAAACATCCGCTCGATCACCAGCGGTTGGGCACGCCGTGCGAGCACCTGCACGAGCTCGGCCAGCGCGCCTGCGTCGCGAAACGCCAGGTCGACCGGTTCGTAGAGGTGACGGTAGCTGAGCAGTTCGCGTCGTCGACCCGACGAGTGGGGTGGCGCCGTGAGGGGTGCCGTGGCGATGGCCTCGTTTCCCCGGAATCCGATGACCAGATCGATGTCCGATTCGTGGGCGAAGGCGGCCGCGCACGACTCGATCCAGGGCCACGTCTGCGTGGGGGTGGCAACGTGCCGATCAAGCTCGGTGCAGGCCTCGTCATACTCGTGCAGGTCGGCCAGCCGGATCACGGTCCGAAAGGCCGTCGGCCCTTTGGTAATCGGCTTGTCGACCTCGGGAGCCGGCTCGATCGCAGTGGACATACGCGTGCCCCGTGCTGAAGTTGACGTGATTCAGAGTTGATTCAAAACCATAGGTCACGCCCGCCATGCCGGGCGGCCCATTCCGGCCGGGCCGAGCGGAATTTTCGCTACAACCGGCCCGTGGCGAAGGGGCCGCAGAAAGTCCCCAGGGGCACGCGTAAAGCCACTGGGATAGCACAAGGCCGCTAACTATACTTGGATTCGCCTTGTCAGAAACAACTTCGCGCTACATTCCCTCCCCCTTTGGCAGAGGGCAGCTTCAGGGAACGGAATGGCCCAGTTGTATTCTCATCGGTCCTTTAGCTCCCTTCGCGGCGGCCCTGCGGTCGAATTGCAACTTTGAGGAAACGACTTCGATGCCCAAAGCGTTGACCATCTCCGGATTGGTCGTGGCCTTGCTGCTCTTGTTGCTATTTGGGCTGGACCTCGGCCTGAAGATACCCTTCAACAGGCAGGAGCCCGCCATGGACATCGGGTTTGTCGTCTCGTCCCTGATCCTGGCCTATCTGAGCTGGTCGGCATACCGCGATTTGCCCTGACGGGCTCTCCTTCTTCGACCGTGCCTCGCCCGCCGATGAGCCGTCAGCCCGGTCCAGCTCATGCCGCCAAGGGGCGCAAGATGGAGCGGGCGGGGGTCTGGCGGGGCACCTGCTGTCGCGCCACGCTCGCGGCGATGGTCTCGATCCTCAGCAGCTTCTCTTCGCTCCGCCGTTTCAGGTGATCCACCAACCGGGGCAGCCGTTTCGCTTCGCGATCGAGCGTCGTCACGTCGGCCGCGACCACCACGACCCCGGCGTGACGAGCAGTTCGATCGACCATTCTGGTCGCGCCGGCGAGTCCGGCAACGCTCAGATCGACGTTGACCGGCACTTCCCACAGCCCCCAGCGAATCGGGCTGATCGCTCGGAGCGTCGTCTCCTTCCTTCTCCACCACCGCTGGACCCTCGGCTCTTGGCGGCTCCCGCCGGCCGCCACACGAACGGCGCGAACGCCGTGCCGCACGAGTACGTCGTCGTGGGACGCCAGGCGGCCGTTCGGCAGACTCAGGGTGGCAGGAGTCAGGCCCACCGAACCTATGGCGGCCAGGCCGTCGGCCAGCCCTTGGCAAAAGCGGCTCCGGCTCGCACCCTCGGCCGCCCAAGACGCCTCGGCCAGCAGAGCCAGTTCGCAACCGCGGTGCTCGTCGATCGCCAGCCGCAATGCGTCCGCCGGTGGTCCGCTAAAGCTCCAGGTCGCCGGAAGCTGGGCGGCCGCAAGTTGCCGGCAGAGGTCTGCCAGAAAGAGATCGGACGTCTCGACCCGCCCATCGCCCACCCTGACATCGATCGAAAGAATGCACACGCCCGTCGTTGGCACGCTCGACATAAGCCTTCCCTCCCGTTTCTGTTGCCTGTAAGGAGATTCGGCTGTGATGTGCGCGCGTCTCAATGAAACGCGCCCGACAGAAGCCGGGCAAAGCTTGACGGCTGCGTCAAGCGTGTTGACTGGGCCAACGAAGGATGGCTTCGACAAGTCCTTCCATGGTGTATTCGCTCGCCTCGGTCGCCGGGGCCAAGCCAAGCTCCCGTAGCGTGGCCGAGGTCACCGGGCTGATGCTCGCCAGCCTGGTGTGGCGCAAATCCCGGCCAAAAAGCGCGGCTAACGAGCGGGCGATGGCCGAACTGCTCACCGTGACCCAGTCGATCTCTCCGTTGCGCAGCCGCTCGGCCACGGCCGGGTCGGGCGCGGTCACATCGCGGCTTTCGTAGGCGACTACCTGTTCGACGGGCACGCCGGCCGCCTGCAGCCGCTCAGCCAACACCTCGCGGCCGCGGCTGGCTCGCACCAGCAGCACTTGCTGTTTGGCTGCGGCGTCCGCAAGCGCCTCGGCCAGCGCCTCGGCCCGGTACTCCGCCGGAATCAAGTCGGCCCGCAAATGGTATGCGGCCAACGCGTCGGCCGTCCCCGGTCCGATGGCGGCCAGGCGTATCCCAGCGAGCTTTCGCAAATCGCCATGCGCGGCCAGCAGCCGGCCCAGCAAATAGTCGACGCCGTTGGCGCTGGAGAAGACCAGCCAGTCGAACCGGTCTAGGTGAGTCAGGACCCGATCGACGGCTTCCCAACTCGCGGGCGGGCCAATTTCAATAGCCGGTTGAACAACGACTTCGGCACCCAACTCGCAAAACCGCGAGCGCAACGGTTCGCATTGACCGGCCGGTCGGGTGACGACAACCGTCGTGCCGAACAGGGGGCGGTTCGTGAACCAGGAAGCGGCCGGTTTGGCGCCGGCCGCCTCACCGACGACGACCATGGCGGGCGGGCGAAGCTGATGCTCGGCCACCTCCTCGGCTACGGTACCCAGGGTGCAGCGGACCGTTTGCTGGTCGGGCCAGGAACACCGGCGAATGATCAGGGCGGGAGTGGCCGCCGGCTTGCCCGCCTCGATGAGCGAGGCGGTCCAGCGCTCCGCCGAGGTGACCCCCATATAAAAGACCAGGGTTCCCGGGAACGCGGCGAGGGCGGCGTAGTCGAGCGCCGGCAGCCGTTTGTCGCATTCGTGCCCGGTGATGAGGGCCACCGCCGAGGCCGCGTCGCGGTGCGTCAGGGGCACGCCGGCGTAACTGGCGGCCGCCAGAGCCGCCGTGATGCCGGGCACAACCTCGAACGTGATTCCCGCAGCGACCAGTGCCGCGATCTCTTCGGCCGCGCGGGCGAAGATCGCGGGGTCTCCCCCTTTGAGCCGCACGACCGTCTTACCCGACCGGGCCTCGGCCACCAGCCGCTCGTTGACCGCCTCTTGGGACATGATGCGCCCCTGCCCATGGCGCCCCAGGCAGACAAGCACGGCCTGGTGGGAAGCATGCTCTAAGATCTGCGGGTTGACCAGATAGTCGTAAAGGACGACGTCGGCGCGGCGCAAACACTCGACGCCGCGCAGCGTGATCAGCCCCGGATCGCCGGGCCCGGCCCCGACGAGATAAACCCGGCTCGATCCGCTGGTGGAAGGCTGCGGCATCGCGTTGTGTTCGTGGTCGGTACTGTTAAAATAATAAGTGATTCTATTCTTGGATGTCGCCCGTCACAGCGGCGGGCAACCCTCACTCCGATGGCTAGCATGGCTACCGAACCCCAAGGCAGGCAACCACTTCCCCCGGCCAAACGCAAGATGTTGCAGCAGTGCTTCGAGGCGGGAAGCAGCAAGTCGGCCAGCGGCAACTACGATTTTGCCGATCAAATGTTCACGCAGTGCGTGGTGGGCGATCCCGCCAACATGCTCTACGCGCAGAACTTTCTAGCTAACCTTCAAAAAAAATATAACAACAACAAGACCGGCGCCACAATGGCCGGCGTGAGGTCGGCCAAGGGCAGAACGCAAGTCGCCTACGCCTCGAAGCGCAAGGACTGGGTTGGGGTGATTACCGCCGGCCTCGACGTGCTGAAGATCAACCCCTGGGAGACGGGCACCCTGGGCGAGATGGGCAACGCCTGCGAGCAGCTCCAATTCGACGAATGCCAGGTCGTGTGGCTCAAGGGCGCGCTGGAGGCCGACATCAAGAATCCGGAAACGAACCGCCTGCTGGGGCGCGCGCTAGGCCGCCAGGGGCAGTTCGATCAGGCGATTGCTTGCTGGACGCGCGTGCTGCAGGCCAAACCCAACGACGAAGAGGCGCGCCGCTCCATCGCCAACCTGCAGGTCCGAAAGACGATCGAGAAGGGAGGCTACGAAGACGCCGAGACCAGCACGCAAGTGATGGCCGACAAGCAGGCTCAGGCCGAGCGCCACGGTGCAGGCGGAGCCCGCACGTCGCCCGAACAACAACTCGAAAAGAAAATCGCCAAAGACCCCGGCAACGTCTCGTTCTACCTGGAACTGGCCGATCTTCACGTTAAGGAAGAACGGTTCAACGAGGCCGAGGCGGTGCTCAAGCGCGGGCTCGACGCGTCTGGCGGCAGTATCGAGGTGCGCGAGTACCTGGAAGACGTCGAGCTGCGGCACGCCCGCCACGAGGTGCAGCGGGCCGAAAATCGAGCCAAGGCCGAAAACACGGCCGACGCGGTCGAGTTGTGCAACCAGATGAAGAACGAGCTCAACAACAAGGAGCTCGAGATCTTTCGCAACCGGTGCGAGCGCTACCCCTCGAACATGGGCTACAAGTACGAGCTTGGGGTGCGCCTCTATAAGGCCCGGAAATATCAGGACGGGATCCGCACCCTGCAGGAGGCCCGCAACGACCCGAAGCGCAAGGGGATGGTGCTCTTCTACTTGGGGGTGTGTTTCGAGGCCATCAAGCAATACAAGCTTGCCTTGACCCACTACGAGGAAGCGCTGGATAACATCGGCGACCGCGAGCCGGAGAACCGAAAGCTGGCCATGTATCGCGCCGGCGTCGTGGGCATGGACCGGGTGAAAGACTACGAAAAGGCCGAAAAGCACCTCAACGCTCTGGCCGGGCTCGACTTCTCCTACAAAGACGTGGGGGACCGGCTGGACAAACTTCAGAAATTACGCGAAGATGGCGAGTCTTGATTCTGCAGGAAGCTGGCTGGCCCGCAGATAAGCCACTCGCAAACGAATAAAAGAACACTCGGTCGATCATGCCAAATACCAAAAGCGCTAAAAAACGCCTTCGCCAGAACGAGCTTCGCCGTACCCGGAATCGGGCCGCCCGCTCGGCCCTGAAGACGCTGGTGAAGAAGGTGCGCGGCGCTCTGGAGTCCGGTGATCTCTCGCAGGCGCAGGATGGTTTTCGCGCCGTGACGAAGAAGCTCGATCAGACCGCATCCCGCCGCATCATCCACCGCAACGCCGCGGCCCGCGCCAAATCGCGTCTATCGGCCGCCCTCAAGGCTGCCAAGCAGAAGCAACCGGCCTCGGCCTGAAGGCCGCCGGATTAGCCCCGGTACGATTACCCCGCGACTCTGTGACCGCGACGGTCGCCCGGCGAACCCCATTCTCCGCCCCGAGCGTCGGAGCCGCCAACTCCCGCCACCCATCTCCTTCTGTCTGCCGGCTGCCGCCCGCCCCTCGTTGCGGCTCTGCCGCAGACGCTGCTGGACACCCTCCCGTCGACCCGCAGGCCCACAGCCGCCAGCCAGGCGGAAGAGAAGCCCACGCGATTTCCATTATTATGGACGCGCGAACCGCCAGGAGGGCAATTGTCTTTAGCTCTCAATCGGTATCGGCGCGTTGCTAACTGTGTGTAACGGGCCACGTTGCGGGCGAATGCCGGCGCCAAAGACGCCAATGAACCAAAATGGGCGACCTCGAAAACCTGACTGATGCCGACCTCGTCGAGCGCTATCTGGCGACGAGAGACGAGGCGGCCTTCGCGACGATCGTCCGCCGACACGGCGCCATGGTGCGCGGCGTCTGCCGGCGCGTATTGCACGACGTGCACGAAGCCGACGACGCCTTCCAGGCGACCTTCCTGGTGCTCCTCCGCAAGGCAAGCTCGATTTCGCCGCGTGCGCTGCTGGCCAACTGGCTGTACGGGGTCGCCCGCCGCACCGCGCTGAAGACCCGAACCATGATCCGAAAACGACAATCGTTGCCGCGCGAGGCCTCCGAGCCGGCCGAGCAAGCGATTCCGACCGACTTGAAAATCGACCTGGCGGCGGTTCTGGATGAGGAGTTGGAACGGCTGCCGGGCAAGTATCGGGCGGTCATCGTATTGAGCGATCTCGAAGGAGGGAGCCGCGCGGCGGTGGCCCGTCAGTTGGCTTTGCCCGAAGGAACCGTATCGAGCCGTCTCAACCGGGGACGGGCGATGCTGCGACGGCGGCTGACCCGCCGCGGCCTCGACCTCGCTCCGGCGGGACTCGCCGCGGCGCTGGCGCAGCAAGCGACCGAGGCGGCCGTCCCCTCGGCGCTCGAAGCCCTGGCCCTTCAGGCCGCGCAGAGCGGAGCGGCGTCCGTTTACGTGGGCGAATTGGTCAGGGCGGTCGCCAAATCGCTGGTGGTGGCCAAGGCCGGCGCACTGCTGACCACATGGCTGGTAGCGGTGGCCATTGTGGGCGGCGGTGCTCTCGCCGGATACGCGCTACTGGCGCCCGAAGCCACCCCGACCGCGTCGCCCAGCGCCGCTGCGCCGCCGAACGATCGCGCGGGCGACGCGGTGTCCGCGGTCATCGCCGAAGACGATGTTTCGCGGGCGGTGCTCGGCGACGACGCCACTCTGGAAGAAGTGCTAGCCGCCTGGGACGCCAGCGGTTCGCGGCTGAAGTCATACGATGTCTACCTTCGAGTCGACGACAAATCGCTCCTCGACAGAGACAATATGCCTCTTGAGGAACCGTTCATTGATGCGCGGTCGTCGCATCAGCTCTTCTCCGCTGGGAAGCGCCGCATTGAGAGTAACGTTGGGCGTCCGGGCCAGCAGGCGACGGCGATCACGATCTGGGATGGCCGCCGTGCGATCTTTCATGCCATCGAGGCAAATCAGATCCGCGTGGAAAAGAACTTTGATGCTCCCGATCCGACCTGCGATTTCGAATCTCTCTTCCAGCTGGCTCATGGCACGTGGTTGTGGACCGCCATGCTGCGCGAGCGACCCGACACGAGGCTCACCGGTCGCGAAAGCGGCCTGTTTGTCGTCGACACTCCGACGACGCTTGGCAAGCGTTATGAATACAGCCCCTATGGCTTGCGATTCTGGCTCGATCCGAAAAAGGGCTGCCTGCCGGTGAAACATCAGATGCTCTATCCGGAGTCGGGTCAAGACATCGTTCTCATGGAAGCCGAGAACCAATTGCAGGAGTTCGCCCCTGGCGTTTGGGCTCCCGCATCCGCAACCGCACGCATCTATCCGTTGGCCATCCAAGAGGTGTCGCCTCCGCGCGTACATACGAAAAGGACGTGGACGGTCGACCTCGGGCTTTCGACGTTCAACGCGCAGATACCCGACGCGATGTTTGAGCTCGATCCGCCATGAAGCTGCCACGGCAATTCCGGCTGGCGAGCATCTTCCTACTCACGGCGTTGCTTGCCGTGTGGCTGGGTGTCTGGGTGCGGCAGGTCCATCAACGGAAGGAGCTGATTGCCTGGATTCAGAAGAATTCCGGCTCGCTCGCCCTGACTTACACGCACCAACTCGACGCCAACGGCCGCCTGGACGAGAAGGCTCAGCCGCCCGGCCCGGGGTGGCTCCGATGGCTCGTGGGCGACGAGGCGTTCTGCGAGGTGGAGACCGCCAGTTTGGCCGGCGCGCGTGTCACCGACGCCGACTTGCGGCGGCTGATGGTCTTCCGCCAGATATCAGCGATCGAGATCGACGCCACGCGCGTGACGCCCCGGAGGCTCGGCGTTTTGCGGCAACTTTCGCGGCTGCGTTACCTGCGGCTGGGCGGACTGGCGGCCGACGACGAGGGCATGGCGGAGGTCGCGCGTCTGGAGTACCTGGAACGCTTCTGGCTCATGGGAGCCGGCGGAAATGCGATTTCCGACACAGGGCTGCTCGAATTGCGGGCGCTATCGAACCTCCAGCGGCTCGATCTGGACCGCGCCGACGTGAGCGACGCCGCGGTTGCCGCCCTCAGAGCGGCGCTGCCGAAATGCCGCATCATTCTTACCGACGGATCCAAGTCGATCGAGGTGCGGTAACCCCGCACCGCTGCTTGACAAAGCGCGCTGTACTCGCGTGGCCAGGTAGAATTGATGAAAGCGAATCTGATCGGCTCCCCCACCTAGCCGCCGTTCATTCAAAAACAATCGCCTGGGCGTCGAACACCGGCCCTTCCACGCACGTGCGGCGATAGTCCCACCCCCCCTTGCCGTCTCGCACGCGGGCCACGCAACTGAAGCAGATGCCGATCCCGCACGCCATCGGCGTCTCCAGAGACACCTCGCAGGGCACGCCAAACTCGCCCGTGATCCCGGCCACGGCCGCCAGCATCGGCTCCGGACCGCAACAGACCACACGACAAGCGGCCAGATCGCCTTGCTCCTGAAGCGCGTCGCGCAGTAGGTCGGTCACCAGCCCGTGATGGCCAGCCGTGCCGTCGTTGGTGCTAACTCGAACCGTCGCCCCGACGGCTTCAAAATCGTCGATGCCCGCCAGGAAATCGCGCGTCCGGGCGCCGTAGCAGAGCGTGACGCGCCGCACGCCTGCCCTGGCGCGCGATGCGTCTCCGTACGCACGCTGCCCAAGTGCCTCGCGCGCGAGCGCCACAAACGGCGTCTGACCGATGCCCCCGGCCACCATGATCAGGTGCTCTGCCGGACGCGGCGCAAAGCCGTTCCCCAATGGCCCCCATACCTGCAGCTTCTGGCCGGGTGAGAAGGTCGCCAGCTTGCCGGTGAGCTTGCCGGTGACGAGATAGACCAAGTCGATGCCGACCGGCTCGCCCCCGGCGTCCAGCACCGTGTCGTACAGCGCCAGCGGCCGGCCGAGCAGCGGATCGTCGTAGCCGGCGAGCCTGACCATAACGAACTGACCGGGCACGATCCGCCGTGCAATCGGCGGCGCCTCGAAGCGAACCCGGTAAGTGTCTCGCGCCAGACGAACGTTTTCCGTCACCGTGACCGTTCCGAACCACGCCTGGTCGGCATAACAGGCGGCCGCGTGCTGCGCGAGAGTCATCGCCTCCCACCCGACTGTTCGGCCCGGTTTCGTCCCCCGCGCAGCCTGCGACCTTTGCGCGGTGCCCCGGTGTCCGTCGAATGTTGCCGCGCCTCGGGCGAGGTCTCACTCTCTGTCTTCGAGCGGCCTCGCCGCCGGCCGGCCTTTTTGCGCAGCGACTCGACTTCCTCGCGAGCCAGCGGCCGCCACTCGCCCGGTGCCAGGTCTTTCAACCGCAACGGGCCAACCGCAACTCGCTTCAGCCGCAGCACCTTGTGCCCGACTTTGGCCAGAATACGGCGAATCTCGCGATTGCGTCCTTCGGCGAGCACGATCTCCAGGAGCGTGCTCTGTTTGATTTCCTTCCTGATTTTGACGCTAACGACCCGCGCCACTCCCTCGGCAAGGTGTACGCCGCGGCGCAGCGATTCGAGCACTTCCGGCTCGGGTTTTCCGGCCACCAGCGCCTGATAAGTCTTTTCGATGCCGTACCGCGGGTGGGCCAGGCGGTTGGCGAGCTCGCCGTCGTTGGTCACCAGCATCAAACCCTCGCTCGAGAGGTCGAGCCGACCCACGGTGAACAGGCGCTCTTTAGTAGCGGGCAGGAGGTCGATCACCCGCGGCCTGCCCGAGGGATCGAAATTTGTCGAAACGACGCCGACCGGTTTGTTGACCAGGTAGTAGCTCAGGCGGCCGGGCTTGAGCGACTCGCCGTCGACGCGAATCTCCTGCGCGTGGGGATCGACGCGGGTGCCGAGTTTCCGCACCACCCGGCGATCGACTTCGACGCGCCCGGCGAGAATCAACTCCTCGCAGCGCCGCCGGCTGCCGATGCCCGCCGCCGCCATCACCTTTTGCAGGCGTTCGCCTTCAGTCGCAGCGGGTTGTGAGGACGCACCCTCCCCGCGGCGCTTGTTGTCAGGTCTCGGGCGAAGCCCGGAGGGCCGCTTTTTCCGCTCAAAGAATTTGGACATGGATCGATTATATTCGCTTTGGCCCGGATTTTGAATTCGCGGCATTCCGAACTCTCACTCGGCACCCCACGATCACGCAAGGCGAATGAAGCGATTCCTGAAGTCGATTTCGCCGCTCGTGGCACTTGTGGTTTTCTCTTTGGCAAGTTGGGCACTCTACGAGGAACTGCGGAATTACCACTGGCGAGAATTTCGCGACAGCCTACGAGAGATTCCACTTAGCCGTGTCGGATGGGCGGCGCTGCTGACCTGTCTGGACTACACGATCCTGATCGGCAACGACTGGGTGGCAAGCCGGATTGTGGGGCGGAGGGTGCCCTTGGCCAAACTGGCGGCGGGATCGTTCACGGGCTACGCGGCGAGCCACAACCTGGGCGCGGCATTCGGCGGGGCTGCCGTTCGCTACCGGTTCTACTCTTCCTGGGGAGCGTCCCCGTCTGAAATTGCGGTCTGGATCGCCATGCTCGCCTGGTCGTTTGCGCTCGGCACGGCCGTGGTGGGCGGAGCATCCTGCCTTGCGCACTCGACGATGCCGCCGGAGGGCTTCCCTTTTCCTATGGTCAACGCCCGCTGGCTTGGAGCGGCGACGCTTGCTTTGCCAGGCTGCTACGTAGCGGCATGCGCCCTGTGCCGATCGCCCTTGCGCTTCCGCCGACGGGAGATCCGCCTTCCCCCGCCAGGACTCGCCGCCGCACAGGTTATCGTCGGTTCGGCCGACATCTGTTGTGCGGCCGGAATTCTCTACGTGCTGTTGCCCCCCGAAGCGACGATCGGCTATCCGACGTTTATAGCCGTCTACCTGCTGGCGATCGTGGCGACCGTTTGCAGCCACATTCCGGCGGGGGTGAGCATCTTCGATCTGATGATGCTCAAATTGCTCAATCGCATCGATCCGCACGATATTCTGGCAGCCCTGCTCGTTTACCGGGCCGTTTTTTACCTTCTGCCGCTCGCCGTGGGGTTGGCCCTATTCGCGTTCCACGAACTGCGTAGGCCGCTGGCTCCACGAGCCGAACCACGGTCGGGCGGCGCGTAATTTCCCGCGGGCGGGCCCGACCAAGTCGCGCAATTCGTTTCGCAGTACATTGGCAGCGAACAGCTTCTCGCCTTAACCGACCCGCCCGGTTCCCAAGATGAACCAGACGCCGATCAGGCTGAACTGGACCGATACGAAGGCAAAAGCGAGCAGGTTCGCGTCGAATGTGCTTCCCCACCCTGGGCCGTTCAAAGCCCTGTTGAATAACAGCAGGTTAAGAAGCAATAGCGCTCAGGACGATCACCCGCCAGGCAGCCATTTGCCGGCGGCGAAGCTCAAAAGCGCCGTTTGGGCCACGAGCCAGACGTAAAACGCCGCCGATACGTCCTCGGGGCCTCGCTCGGCGGCCGAGAGCAGCAGTTCGTCCGACAGCACGAGCATCGCTGGCAAAGCCAAACCAACGGCGGCCAGGGGAAACAGAGTGGGCCTGTCGACCACTTTGCGGGATTTCCGTCAACGTTTTGACCTGCGGTAGCGGCGGATCAGCGTGCTGGTCGAGCTGTCGTGCTTGAGCGCCGCGTCGTCGGCTGCCTTGAGCTCGGGAACAATCCGCTTGGCGAGCACCTTTCCCAGTTCCACGCCCCACTGATCGAACGAGTTGATGTGCCAAATCGTTCCCTGCACAAACACCTTGTGTTCGTAAAGGGCTACCATTTTGCCGAGCGCCTCGGGCGTCAACCGCTCCAGCAGGATCGTGTTCGTGGGATGGTTGCCCTCGAAGGTGCGGTGCGGCACCTGGAACTCCGGCACCCCGTCCGCCCGCACTTCGTTGGCCGTCTTGCCGAAAGCCAGCGCCTCGGTCTGGGCGAAGAAGTTGGCCATCAGCAGGTCGTGATGCTCGCCCAGCGGATTCAACGTCTGACAGAAGCCGATAAAGTCGCAGGGGATCAGCTTTGTCCCTTGGTGGATAAGCTGGTAGTAGGCGTGCTGGCCGTTTGTTCCCGGCGTTCCCCAGACGACCGGTCCGGTCTGGTAGTCGACCGTGCGGCCGTCGAGATCGACGTGCTTGCCGTTGCTCTCCATATCGAGCTGCTGCAGGTAGGCGCTGAACCGCGACAGATACTGGTCGTAGGGGAGCACGGCCACCGTCTGGGCGCCGAAGAAGTTGTTGTACCAGACGCCAAGCAGCCCCAAGAGCACCGGCAGGTTCCGCTCGAAGGGCGCCGAGCGAAAGTGCTCGTCCATTGCATGAAACCCCGCCAGCATCTGGCGGAAATGATCTGCGCCGATGGCGATCATCAGCGACAGGCCGATCGCCGAATCGTAGGAATACCGCCCGCCGACCCAGTCCCAGAACTCGAACATGTTGGCTGTGTCGATGCCGAACTTCGCCACCTCTTCGGCATTGGTCGAGACGGCCACGAAGTGGCGGGCGACGGCCTTCTCATCGGCCAGCGTCTTCAGACACCAATCGCGGGCCGAGTGGGCGTTGGTCAGCGTTTCCAGCGTGGTAAACGTCTTGGACGAGATGATGAACAGCGTTTCGGCCGGATCGAGGTCGATCACGGCTTCCGCCAGATCGGTGCCGTCGACATTCGACACGAAGCGGCACGTGAGATGGCGATCGCTGTAGTGACGCAGGGCTTCGTAGGCCATCACCGGCCCCAGATCGGAGCCGCCGATGCCGATGTTGATGATGTTGCGGATCGGCCGGCCCGTGTAGCCTTTCCACGCACCGCTGCGGATCTGTTCGGCAAAGCGGGCCATCTTGTCGAGGACCGCGTGAACGTGCGGGACGACGTTCTCGCCGTCGACGACGATGTTGGCGTCGCGCGGCGCGCGCAGTGCGGCATGCAGCACGGCCCGATCTTCGGTGACGTTGATCTTCTGCCCGGCGAACATGGCGTCGATTCGCGAACGCAGGCCCGATTGGTCGGCCAATTGAACCAGCAGCTTCAGCGTTTCGTCGGTGACGCGATTCTTGGAGTAATCGAGGTAGACGCCGACCGCATCCAGAGTCAGCCGTTCGCCGCGCCGGGGATCGTCGGCGAACAGGCTCCGCAGGTGCATCTTGCGCGCTTGCTCGTAGTGTGCCTGCAGGGCTTTCCAGGCCGACCGTTGCGTGAGTGCTTCGAGCTTCGCCTTCATATACAACTCTCCTCCTTGCTGCGCGATTAGAAGTCGCCTTTCGCTCCAGCAAAGGACATCCTTTGCCGGGAGCGAAAGGCGACGAAGGCCATATTCAATTCGACCGACAGGTTAGCACGAGCGGGAGGAATATGCACGCGCTGCAAAAGTCCGCAGAGAACCGGCGTTGCGGGGCGGGTGTCTCGCCTCCCCGCCGGTTTTCGGACAGGCTCTCAAGACCGGCTCGCTTCGGTCGCGATAGAAGTGCGCACGGAGAACAGGAGTGACGTCTTTGCGCCTTGGTATGAGACCTCATTTGCGCGCCTCAAAGCCGCGCGGCGCGTCTTACCCCGCGCCGCCGGGACTCATCGGTATCGTGCGCTCCGATTGTCTCGTCGCCGCGTCGTCCACGACCGCGCTCAGCCAACCGCTGGGCAAAAGACGCACCGATTCGCGCAGCCGCTCCTGCCACCAGTTGGAGATCTCGATCAGGTCCTGCTTCTCGTAGCGGTGGCAGATGAGATCAAAGCTGTCTCGCTTGTAGGCCACCACGTCGATCGGAAAATCGACGTTCGCCGCGCTGATCCGGGTGGAATCAAACGCCAGGCAGCCGACCTTCAGCGCGTAGTGCATGCTGTCGTTGTATTTGAGCGTGCGGTCGAGAATCGGCTTGCCGTAGCCGGTCTCGCCGATGATGCAGTAAGGCGTCCCGGGGCCGACCTCCACCCAGTTGGCCTGCGGATAGAGCAGGTAGAGCTTGTGCTCCTTATCGTGCTCGAGCTGGCCGCCGACGAGAGCCTGAAAGTTGAAACCCAGACGGCTGGCTTCCAGCGCCTGCTGGTCCTCGGCCGCCGTGCGGCGCACCTGCTCGGCCAGCGCGTTGACGGCCTTGTAGAGGCGATCGAATTTGGACTCTTCCTTGTCCAGCACCTCTTCGAAGTAGGTGACGATCTTGTCGCGCAGCGACCGCAGGCCCGACGTCATCACGAACAGCGAACTGCGGCCGTGCTCGAAGACCGAGACCTTGCGAGCCGTGATGCATTCCGAGCCCGACACGACGCGAGTGTCGGCGATGCCGACGAGCCCGTCGTCAACCTTCATTCCCAGACAGAACGTCATTGCGCCGCCTCTTGCAACACCAGCCCCGGCGCGGGCCGGGTGGCGAAGAACGTGTCGAAAATGGCCCTCCCGACGAGGTTCAGCCGCTGCTGAAAGCGGTCGACGAACTCGTGAAGGCCTTCGTACACGATATCCTCCACACGGACGAAGTCAAATTCTGAGCGCAATCGGCCTAACTGCTGTTCGGCGTCGTTCTGAAACGTACCGGCGGCCGAGCCCGTGATGGCGTGCAGCGACTGTTCGGCCACGATCAGGCAGAAGTGCATCGAGCGCGGGAAGCACCGGTCGAGAATCAAAAAGTCGGCCACGGCGATCGGCGTGATGCGTCCGCGCACCTTGCGATACATCTCCAGCGCGCTGGCCGAGTTCAACAGGGCCGCCCATTGGATCACGTCGACGGGCGTTCCCACCTCATTGGCCGAGGGGAGGAGCAAGAAATACTTGACGTCCAGAATCCGCGACGTTTTGTCGGCCCGCTCCAGCAGTCGGCCCATGCGGGCGAAATGCCAGGCCTCGCCGCGCGACATCGTCGACTCGGCAATGCCCACGATCGTCTGGCTCGACAGCTTCACCTGGTCGAGGATGCGGCGGGCGTCATCGAGGTGGTTCCGCCGCGCCTGGTTGCGGACAAGCAGATAGAACCGGTTGACCTCTTCCCACATGACCGACGGGATGATCTCCCGGATCATGCGGGCGTTTTCGCGGGCCGCTTCCAGGCAGGAGAGAATCGAATTCGCGTTTTCGCGGTCAAAGATCAAAAACTGAAAGACGTTTTCCCGCGTGGCCTGGCCATACTTGTGGGCAAACGGCTCGTGGTCGCCCGTGGTGTCGATGAGCGGCTGCCACTGCTCGTCGACTTCGTCGCCCAGGTCGAGCATCAAGTTGAGGTTGGTGTCGATGAAGCGGGCCACGTTGTCGGCTCGCTCCAGGTAGGCACTCAGCCAATAGACCGAATCGGCCACCCGGCTCAGCATGGCGTCCCCTCCTTGCAGAGCCGTCCCGGGACATGCCCCGATATCGACGACATGCAGCGCTCGCGCGATCCGTTGGGCACTCCCGACAACACCCAGGTGTCCTTGCTGCCGCCCCCCTGCGAAGAATTGACCACCAGCGAGCCCTTCCTGAGTGCCACGCGGGTCAGCCCGCCCGGCAACACGTAAATGTCCTTGCCGTAGAGGATGTAGGGACGCAGGTCGACGTGCCGCCCCTCAAGCCTCTCTCCGATGATGGTCGGCACCCGCGACAGGGCCAGCATCGGCTGGGCGATGAAATTACGGGGGTTGGCCCTAATCCGTGCCGCGCACTCGTCCAGTTCCTGGCGGCTGGCCCGCGGCCCGATGACGATGCCGTAGCCCCCCGACTCGTTGGTCGGCTTGATCACCAGGTCGCTGAGATGGGCCAGCACGTGCGAGCACTGTTTGGGATCCCAGCAGGTGTACGTGGGCACGTTGGGCAGGATGATGTCTTCGCCCAGGTAGTAGCGGATGATCTGCGGAACGAATGCGTACACGGCCTTGTCGTCGGCCACCCCCGTGCCGGGCGCGTTAGCCAGGGCGACCCGGCCGGCGCGGAAGACGTCCATCAAGCCCGGCACACCGAGGGCCGAGTCGGGCCGGAAGGTGCGGGGGTCGAGGAAGGTGTCGTCGACGCGCCGGTAGATGACGTCGACACGCTTCAGCCCCTTGGTGGTGCGGGTGCAGACGTGACCGTCGGCCACCACCAGGTCGCGCCCCTCAACGAGTTCCACCCCCATTTGCTGGGCCAAGAACGAGTGCTCGAAGTAGGCTGAGTTGTAAATGCCCGGCGTGAGCACCACCACGTTCGGTCCGCCCATCCCCGGCGGAGCCACGTGCTGAAGCGTCTCCAGCAGCCGCTCCGGATAGTCTTCGACCGGCAGGATCCGCAGCCCCTCGAAGGCCAGCGGCATCGTCCGCTTCATGACTTCGCGGTTTTCGAGCACGTAGGAGACGCCAGAGGGGCAGCGCAGGTTGTCTTCCAGCACGTACATCTGGCCGTCGCCGTCGCGAACCAGGTCGGTTCCCGTCACGTGGCACCAGATGCCCCCCGGCGGCGACATTCCGACGCATGGGTCAAGCAGGCACTTGGCCGAAGTGAGCAGTTCTTCGGGCACGACCCCGTCGCGAAGAATCTGGCGACGGTGGTAGAGGTCGTCGATGAACAGGTTCAGCGCGCGGATGCGCTGCTTCAGCCCTCGCTCGATGAAGTCCCATTCGTCGGCCGAGACGATTCGCGGGACGAGGTCGAGCGGCCAGACCTTTTCGGTTCCATCGGCGTGCCCGTAGACGTTGAACGTGATGCCCATGTCGAGCAGGGTGAGGTCGGCCGCTTTTTGCCGGCGCTGCAACTCGCCGTCCGACAGGGTTGAAAGGCGCTCGAACAGCGCGGCGGAGGTGGCGCGAGGCCGGCCATCGGCCTGGAACATCTCATCGTAGAACCCCTCGGTGAGGTAGTCGTCGAACTTCATGGACGTGTGGCAACCGGGGAGAGTGGGCGTGCATGCTGCCGATCATCACAGCAAGAACTGGATAAGTTTTTCTCCCTTATGCAACTGCGATACCGCATTGAATGCGTCCCTTCCCACCCATGAATCTCACTTGAGATAAAATCCACAAATCATTCTATAGAAACCAGTTATGCGTTGAGCCAGGTTCCGCGGCGCCGTCCACGATCTCCTACTCCGCCGCACCCGTTGCCGCTTTTGTGGGCAGTCGCCAAATAATCTTGCATGGGCTAATTGGAGAGTTCATATTGGCCAAGTTGTTCGCGGGTGGTATGCAGGATGCGTTAAGCGGCACAAAGTAGGTGGGCGCCGCCCACCCGTCAACGGCTGCTTGCCACGCAAAGCAAGGGAGGCGGCGTGCGGATTTATAGTTGTACCTGCGGTAATCGGCTCTTCTTTGAGAACAGCCGTTGCCTGAATTGCCAGTCGGAGGTGGCCTTCTGCCCGCGGTGCCGGCGGCTGGCACCGATTGAAGTTCAACCAGACGGCCTCTATCTTTGCGGCCACGCCGACTGCCGCGCCCAGGTCGTCAAGTGCGACAACTACCGGCGCCACCAGGTTTGCAATCGGGCCGTCGCCTGGACCAGCGCGGCGTCACGTCAGCACTTGTGCGAGTGCTGCGTTTATAACGAGGTGATACCAGACCTCTCGGTGCCCGGCAACCACGGACGCTGGTACCGGCTGGAGGCGGCCAAACGGCGTCTGTTTTACGGGCTCGAGTTGCTCAGCCTGTTGCGCAGCACCTGGCACTCTGGACCCCGCCTCGCGTTTCAGTTTCTCGCCGACACGGAGGATCCCCGGCGACCCGGGGCCGCACAGCGTGTTGTCACCGGCCACTGCGAGGGGCGGATCACGATCAACATCCGCGAAGCCGACGACGACGAGCGCGAGCGGCTGCGGGTCCAATTTGGCGAGGCCCAACGGACGCTGATCGGACATTTCCGCCACGAAATCGCCCACTATTACTGGGAGGTCCTGGTTCGGGGCCGCTCGGAGGGTGCCTTCGCGGACGTGTTCGGCGATCACGAAAACCCCAGCTACGACGAAGCGCTCACACGGCACTATCAGTCGGGGCCGCCCGCCGATTGGCCGGAGCGTCACGTCAGCGCTTACGCCTCCATGCACCCCTGGGAAGATTTTGCCGAGACGTTCGCCGCTTATCTCGACATGGTCTGCCTGCTGGATAGCGCCCGTGATCAGGGGCTTGGCGGTGGCGGGGCGCCGCAGGCATCGCTCGACACGATGCTCGTCGACTACCAGAAGATCGGTATTGCCATGAACGAGATGAATCGCAGCGTGGGACTCGTGGATCTTGTACCTGAAGTCTTCGTCGCGCCCATCATCACCAAGCTGCGCTTCGTCCACGAGCTTATCCGCGGGGCGTCCGAATCCGGCAAACTCGCCGGCTGACGGTTCCGCGACAACGGCTGCGCAGAGATCGCCGGCTTCGCCGAATCGGCTAACTATGCTGCGAGGCACGGTTCGCCCAGGAGGATCTCGTCGTCCAGGTCCGCGACCGAGTCGACGATGATGTCGGGAGTAAAGGCGTATCTCGCCAGGTCCTCCGGCCGCGTGCCGCCGGACAAGACGAGAACCGTTCGGTATCCGAGCTGAACTCCGCCCAGGATGTCCGTCTCCATCGTGTCGCCGATGATGGTCGTCTCGGCGCTGGCCAGGCCGAGCTCCTTGCGGGCGGCCCGCATCATCACGGGGCTCGGCTTGCCGACGCTGAAGGCCTTGATGCCGGTGGCCGCTTCGATCATGGCCACGACCGCCCCGCAGCCCGGGCGCATTCCGTGCTGCGTGGGACAGTTCGCGTCGAGGTTTGTCGCCACCAGCTTCGCGCCGCCGAAAATCATCCGCACCGCCGCCTCCACAATCTCCATTGTGAAAGTGCGTCCCTCGCCCACGACCACGTAGTCGGGCTCCTGATCGACGATCGTGTAGCCGTTGCGGTGCAGGGCGTGCAACAGGCCTCCTTCGCCGATGACAAAGGCGGTGCCGTTGGGCTTCTGGCTCGCCAGAAATCGGGCGGTGGCCATGGCGCAAGTGAAGATATCGCTTTCCTCCGCCGCAATGCCCATGCGCTCGAGCTTGGCGGCGACGTCACGTCGCGTGCGTTGACTGTTGTTCGTCAGAAATCGGAAAGGCAAGTCGAGCCGCCGCAAACGCTCGATGAAAGCGTCCGCGCCGGCAATCATCTGATTGCCCCGATACACAACGCCATCCATGTCGATCAAGAATCCGTGTCTCATGTTCCTGCGATAAGGCACAAAGAAGCCAGGCAATTTCGACGCAGAGAGAGAAGAAGGGGTTGCGTCGCTTTCCCGGCGGGCCTCTCCCGAACGCGTGGTCCGAACCTCCGAACGGACCTCCTCCTTGCAAGCCGGATGCCACAGTTTCGATCCACGCGGAAATCGCTTGCCGCAGAAAGGCTTGCGCCGAATGTGACCCTGACGGGCGGCGTGGAACGCCCCGGAAATATGCCTATTTCTCGCGCAGGTGGCCGTTCATCAGAGGGCAGACGGCCCAAGCCCGCCCAGGGCGCTGTTCTGTAGGGTGGCCGCGGACGCTACCATAAGCACTGAACGCGAACGCCCCCCGGAGAACCGAGCCCGTGAAGTCCCGACCCAACGCCAGGCCCCGCCCATCGTCTGGCGGACGCAAGGCCGGGCCTTCCTGGGCCGACTTCGACGACGACGCCCTGCTCGACCTCCGGCTTTGCGACCTCGACCTGCGCCTGGAAGGGACCGAGTTGGAGGCGCGGATCAACCGGCTCTACGCCGAGTTGGAAGCCCGCAGCATCGCCATGCGGCCGCACTGCTGGCTGTCGGAGGAATGGTTTTCGCCCGATGGGGTGCCGGGGATCGCGCTGCCGTTCTACCTGGCGCATAAGCGGCTGGCGGCGCTGGAAGACCGCATGATGCTCGACGTCGAGGGGGGCACGGCCGAGGCGTGCCTGCGTATTTTGCGGCACGAGGCGGGGCACGCGCTGGACACGGCCTTTCGCCTGCACCGCCGCAGCGACTGGCGGCGGGTGTTCGGCAAAGCCTCCAAGCCCTACCCCGACCACTACCAGCCCCGGCCGCACAGCCGGCGCTACGTGCTGCACCTTAACTCGTGGTACGCACAGAGCCATCCCTCCGAAGATTTTGCCGAAACGTTTGCCGTTTGGCTTTCGCCCGATTCCGACTGGCGCCGCGACTACGCCGATTGGCCGGCCCGCAGAAAGCTCGACTATGTCGATCAGCTCATGACCGCGCTCGCGGGCGAAAAGCCGTCGGTGCGTGCGCGACGCCACGTCGAGCCGCTGAGCGAAATCCGCAAGACGCTGCGGACCCACTACGAAGAAAAACGAGCCCGGTTCATCGCGGGGCACGGGCAGGTTTACGACCGCGGCCTGCGGCGTCTCTTTTCTCCGGCGCCCGGCCGCGCCACGCAGGAGGCGGCCGCCGACTTTCTGCGACGGGCACGGCCCGAGCTGCGCCGCGTCGTCTCCGATATGACGGGCGAACTGGAATACACGATCGACCAGGTGCTTCAGGAGATGATCATGCGGTGCCGCCACCTGCGGCTCTACCGCCAGTACGGCCAGCGAAAGAGCGAGGAAGAGGCAGCCTCGCTCTTGGCGCAGCAAACCAGGAATTTTTTGGAGAACGGCCAACACCGGTTCGCCTTATGAGACCGCGCCGCGTGCTGGTGCTGATGCACGAAGCGCTCGTGCCTCCGGCCAGCATCAAAGGAGTGCCCGCCAACGAAGTGGCGGAGTGGAAAACGGAGTACGACGTGGTGGCCGGGCTGACGAACCTCGGACATGACGTTCGACCCCTGGGCGTAAGCAACGACCTGGGCGTGCTGCGAGACGCCATCGTCGATTGGAAGCCTGACATCCACTTCAACCTGCTGGAGGAGTTCCACGGCGTCACCGTCTACGACCAGCACGTGGTGAGCTACCTGGAACTGATGCAGCAGTATTACACGGGGTGCAATCCGCGCGGGCTGATGCTGGCCCATGACAAGGCGCTCTCCAAAAAAATCCTCAGCTACCACCGCGTTGCGGTTCCCGATTTCGCCGTTTATCCCCTGGGCCGCGTCGTCAAGCGCGCCCAGCGGCTGAAGTTTCCCCTGCTCGTCAAGTCGGCAACCGAGGAAGCGTCGCTCGGCATCTCGCAGGCTTCGATCGTCACCAGCGACGAAAAGCTCAAGGACCGCGTAGCCTTCGTACACGAGCAGTTGCGCACGGATGCCCTGGTCGAAGAATACATCGAAGGGCGAGAGCTGTACGTCGGCGTAGTGGGCAACATCCGGCTCTCCACCTTGCCGATCTGGGAGATGCTCTTCACCAAAATGCCCGACAGCGCGGCGCATATCGCCACGGCCAAGGTCAAGTGGGACCACGAATACCAGGCGCGGCACGGCATCACCACGCGCGCGGCGAAGGACCTGCCCCCGGGCCTGGAAGAACACCTGCCAAAACTGTGCAAGCGGATTTACCGGCTGCTCAGCCTGAGCGGCTACGCGCGGCTCGACTTCCGGCTGAGGGAAGACGGCCGGGTTTATCTCCTGGAAGCCAACCCTAACCCGAACATCGCCTACGGCGAAGATTTCGCCGAATCGGCCAACCTGGGAGGCGTCGGCTTCGAGGAGCTCTTGCAGCGGATCGTCAACCTCGGCTTCCGCTACCGCGCAAGCTGGAAAGATCTCTACTGAGGGTGAATCGCGTCCACCTGGGTTCGAAGCTCCGATGCGTCGCGGTTGGCTGCGTATCGGCCCAAGATCTCATGGAGCTGCTCAAAATACCTTGGTTTGGCCAGGTGGAAGTCGATCCCCGCCGAGCGCGAGCGGGCGAAATGCTCGCCGTCCTGGTAGGCCGAAATGGCCACGAGCAGCGGCGTTGCCGACCGCAACGCCTGCCGCAATCGCAGCGCGAACTGCCACCCGTCCATACCGGGCATCGCCAGGTCGGTGAGGACTGCGTCCGGCTTGACCAATGTGGCCATCTCAATAGCCGTCCACCCGTCGTTGCAGACGTGTACGTCATGCCCTTCCATTGCCAGACGCCGGGCGAGCATGTCGGCCAGTTCCCGTTCGTCGTCCACGATTAGAATCCGCATAGCCCGCTTCCCCCCTCCCTCAAGCTCGTGCCGCCTTCCTTGAGAACCCTTTTTGCCCCTACCACCGGATGTCGCGTCTCAATGTTGCAACCGGTGTGCCGAACACTATTCGACAAAGATGAACTCTTTGGCGTTCATCAAGACGTGGCAAAGGTCGGCCCAGGCGTCGGAATCGACGGGCTTGCTGTATCGTTGGGCTTGTGTGGAGAGGAATTCGACGGCTTGCTGCAATTCAAGATCGGTCGGCCGGCGGGCGAAAGCGGCCACGTAAAGCTTCTCGATTCGTTGGGCCCTTTCCAGCGGCTCGCTGGCGAGGCGCTCCGCCCAACGCCGCGCCTCGGCCGCCACGAGGGGGCTATTCATCATGGTGAGCGCTTGACCCGGCACGTTCGATACCGAGCGCCGACCGACGGCCGTGAACGGCACCGGGTAGTCAAAGGCCAAAAAGAAGGTGCTGAGAAAATTCCTGCGCACGCTGAGATACACGCTGCGACGGCCGTCCCCGTCAACGGAACCACTCGCGGGCCGCCCGCGGCCCTCCATGAACTCGCTCAAATAAATCGGCGTGCTCACGCCGAGCATCCGCTGGTTGAGGTGGCCCGACACGGCCAGCACGTTGTCACGAATGACCTCGGCCTCCAAGCGCTTCACCGCTTGGTGGGAAATAAGGAGGTTGTCGGGGTCGGTTTGCCGTGCCACTTCGCTCGGGCGGCTTGAAAGTTGATACGCGCTGGAAAGCATGAGGCGGCGAATCAGCCGCTTGACGGACCAGCCGTCCAGCATGAAATCGCCCGCCAGGCGGTCGAGCAACGCCCGGTTCGTCGGCCGCTCACCCAGCACGCCAAAGTTGTCCGCGGAAGCCACGATGCCGCGACCAAAAAGGTGTTGCCAGACCCGGTTGACCATCACCCGCGCGGCCAGCGGCCTCGACGGATCGACGATCTGCCTCGCCAGTTCAAGCCGCCCGCTCTCCGAAGCGTGTGCAGAGTGCTGCGTTCCGCCCAGTACCTCGAGGTACCGCCGAGGCACGAAGTCGGCGGGCGTCTTTGGATTGCCTCGCAACAGGACGCGCTCGTCGACGCCACTCCCCTCGAGCATGGCCGGCGCGGTGTGAATCTCACGCGGCAATGCAGCAGCCAGCGCGGCCTGGGCCTCGATGAACGGCCGGGCTCTCTCGGCCAGGTGCTGCCTCACTTCGCCCGCCGGAACAAACAGGTCCAATCGATGCACCAGCCAATTCGCGAGGTCGGCGTCGCCTGCCGAGAGCCCGCCCGAAAAGAGTCCATCGGCGGCCCGTTTCAAAGCGCGCGCGTAAGCGAGGGCCAAAGCCTCCGGACTTGTAAAATCGGCTTCCAAGAAGGCCAGGGCCGACATCACGGATAGGTTCGGGTCAGCAGGAATCCGCTCGCTCTCGACGACCTGGGCGATGGCCAGGATCGGCGAAGCGTCGGCCTTGGTCTCGCCGGGTTGCCGCGGACTGAATTCGATGTGGACGCGTTGGCCGCGGTAGGCCGACAGATCGTGCTCGATCCATTGGAACCGCTCGCCGGCCTGCCATTCGCGAACCAGCGCTCCGTGCAGCGGCCCGTTGTTCATACGGTGAGAGTAGACGGCCGCGTAGGCGTAGCCCGATCCGCTGACGAGGTAGTACAGCTTGCCTCCGTCGAGAGTAAAGGTGGGCGTGCGCAGCGTGCGTCCCGATTGCAGCCAGGACAGGCGACCCGGCTCGCGCTCGACCCCCGGGGCGAGCGTGGCGGCGTCCCAGAAGGGGTCGCTCACCGCCGCGGCCTTGTTCCAGACGCGGGCGATGGGCTGCTCGGCGCTTGCGCCAAACGACAACTCGCCTGACTTCAGCGGGGCCGGCCCGAAGGTGAAACCGTCTTGCCGCCAGTCCGCGTCGGATAGGCTGGAATAATCGACGACGACGGTTGCGGCGGCGTCGGGCGCCGCTTGCCCAGACACGTTTTTCGCTTCCCTGGCGGACAGCGACGCGACAAGCGACGTCGGACCGGCGCCCGTTCCGCCGCAGGAGGCGGCCATGACGGCCCACGGGCGCAGCGGCGAAGCCGTGTCGCCTTCGGCCTGCCGCACGGCTTCGACCCATTGTGCCAGATCGACGGGAGAGAGCTGCCGGCCGGCCGCCACCGATTCAATCGCCTGATTGCGGGCAGCGGCGGCGCTTTCCTGGGTACCCGAGGCCTGCAACACCTCGCGGGTGGCCAGCAGAAGCTCGTTCAAACGTTCGAGCGTGGGACGTGTCGCCGCGTGGACTGCCTCCAAAAGCTCGGCCCGGTGCGAAGCGCGCACGTCGGCGATCTGGCGGCAGAGCGTACGCTCGGTGTCGAGGGCGTCGAACGGCGCCTGGCGGTAGCTGCCGCTTATCAGGTAGCCGGACAGGGCGTAGTAATCCTTCGTGCTGATAGCATCGAACTTGTGATCGTGGCAGCGGGCGCAAGCGACCGTCATCGCCAAAAAAGTTTTGGAGAAAACGTCGATTTTGTTGTCGGTGTGATCGAGCTCATCGGCCCGCAAATCGACCGGGGAGTGGTTTTCTTCACCCAGAAACCAGAAACCGGTTCCCAGCAGCGACTCGTTGGAGCCGGTTTGCGGATGTCTTCGCGGCTCGGCGAGCAGGTCTCCGGCCACGTGTTCGACGACGAACTCGTCGTAGGGGACGTCACCGTTGAATGCCCGGATCACATAGTCGCGGTACTGCCAGGCGTTAGGGATGTTGTAGTCGAACTCGTGCCCCTTGCTCTCGGCGTAGCGGACGAGGTCGAGCCAATGCCGGCCCCAGCGCTCGCCGAAATGGGGCGAAGCCAGCAACCGGTCGACCACGCGCGCGAAGGCGTCAGGACGATCGTCGGCCAGAAAGGCCTCAATTTGGTCCGCCGTCGGGGGCAGCCCGATCAGATCGAAACTCGCCCGTCGCAGCAAGGTAGATCTCTCGGCCGGCTCGACGGGTGTCAAACCCGCGTCTTCCAGTCGAGATAGAAGCAACGTGTCTGAGGGAGATTGTGGCCAACTCTTGTTCTTCACCTCCGGCAAGGGCTGCTCGTCGGGAGGCTGGAAAGCCCAATGCTTTGCCCTTTCTTCAAGGTCGAACTGCGCGGGGGCGTTAGTTGGCGTGTCGGCCGTGCTGACTTCCGCCGGCCACGGCGCTCCCAGTTCGACCCATCGGCGCAGTACTGCAACCTGCTTGTCGGCCAGCTTTCCGGCTGGCGGCATCTGATAGAGATCTCCATAGGAGACCGCATCGATCAGCAGGCTCTCGTCCGGCTTGCCGGGGGCGACGGCCGGTCCGGTATCGCCCCCCGTCAGGACCGCCGACCGTGAATCGAGCCGTAAATTTCCTTTTTGGGCCAGGCTACCGTGACACTTGTGGCAGTTCTCGACCAACAGCGGGCGAACTTCCTTTTCGAAGAACTCGACCTGCTCGGGCGACGTAGCGGGCTCCTGGGCCGGCGTGTTGGTCGTGCAGTACTCGGCCATGAGTACGATCGCGCAGAATACGCCAGCTTTTCGCAGCGGTGTCATGGCGGATTTCGCAGGGTGGGAAAATCTGGAGGGAGCCGGCCCGTCCCGCTCGGCCGACTTCGTTCATCGTAGCCGCGAACGGAAGAAGACTCAATCGCGCAGCACGTGGCGCCCTGATGGGAGGCTGCCAAATCGTGTCGCCCGGACCACCCCGTCTACTTCACCCGCACCAGCTTCATGATCCGCCCGTCGACGTTCCAATCCTGCACGTAGAGATTGCCGTCCTTGTCCCAGTACGACCCGTGCGTGCCGCTGAAAATGCCCTCGATCCACTGGTCCTGGGGGATGTTGTAGTTGACCCGTTTTCCCGGATCCGGGTTGTGGCCGAGCACGGCCATGATCGTGTTGTTCTTGTCGAGAATGACCAGCCGGCCGTGCAAATCGGGCACGGACACATAGTCCCCCTGGACGGCTGCCGAAGTCGGCATTCCCAGGCCCGTGGCAATCTCCTCAATAAAGTTGCCGTTAAGATCGTAGTGCAGCAGGCGGCCCTTGGGTTCGTGGTTGCGATCGCAGATGAGCAACCGCGGCGGATCGTAACGCGTGTCGAGGGTCATGCCGTGGGCCGTATTGAACTCTTTCAGGCCGTTCCCCTGCGAGCCGAAGTGCATCAGGTACTTGCCCGTCTTATCGAACTTGAAGATGTGGTTGCTGGCGTATCCGTCCGACAGGAAAATGTCGCCGTTCGGGGCAACCGTAATCGCAGTGGGATTAAACTGCTTGAGGTTCAAGCCCGACTCCTGCGGAAAGCCGAGCCTCAAGGCGACCTGGCCGCTGTGGGCATTGAACTTGATTCCCTCGGCATTGTTGTTGCGGGCGCCGTAGATGAATTCGTCTCCCCCCTCCTCGCGAATCTCCATGTCGTGGAGGTTCGTGTAAGGCTCGCCCAGATACTCCTGAACCACCTTGCCGTCGGGCGAGAACACGACCACCCCTTTGTTGGCGCTGGTGTAAATATTGCCGTCTTTGTCGATCACCACCGCGCCATGCGTCGGACCGAGAGCCGACCGCCCGTCGGGCCGGAGGCCCCAGCCGGGGACCGTGTCGAACGTCATGATTCCGCAGCCCATGCGAACCGGCTTGACCGCTTTCGGCGAGGCGGCAGGTTGTGGCGACGTTTCCTCGGAGATCGCAGGTAACGCGACCAACAACACGATCGTAGCGGCGAGGCAGGGGGCGAAGCTTTTCATCGAGCGTTTTCCTGGGTGCGGGCGTGGAGTCAGCCTATCAGTATCCGGTCGGCCGGAACCAGTTTCAATCATCCAACCGGGAAATCTTCGCGCTCCCGATAGCGGTAGCCCGCCCGGGGAATTTGAGTATCCTGTACTCGATGCTCTCTGCGGTCATTCCCGTCTACAACGAAGTCGACAGCCTGGACATCCTGTATCGCGAGCTGACGGACGTGGCCCGCGAGCAGGGGTACGCGCTCGACCTTGTCTTCGTCGACGACGGCTCGACCGACGGCTGCTGGCAAAAGATCGTCGCCCTGGCGGCCGGCGACGCGCGAGTACGCGGCATCCGCTTCCGCCGCAACTTCGGCAAAGCGGCCGCGCTGAGCGCCGGCTTTCGGGCCGCACGCGGCGACCTGATTATGACGCTCGACGCCGACCTGCAGGACGACCCGCGTGAGATTCCCCATTTCCTCAAACAGATGGGCCAGAGCCTGGACGTGGTGAGCGGCTGGAAAAAGGTGCGTCATGATCCCTGGCACAAGGTGCTGCCCTCGCGCATCTTCAACCGGCTGGTGAGTAGCCTGACCGGAGTGCACCTGCACGACCACAATTGCGGCATGAAATGCTACCGGCGCGAGGTGTTTCGCGAAGTACGGCTTTACGGCGAGTTGCACCGCTTCGTGCCGGTGTTGGCCCACGCGCGCGGGTTTCGCGTCGGCGAGGTCGTTATTCAGCATCGGCCTCGCAAGTTCGGACACTCGAAATACGGCGTCCGTCGCTTCCTGCGCGGTTTTTTGGACCTGCTGACGGTCAAATTCCTGACCGGTTTTGGACAGCGGCCGCAGCACGCTTTGGGGGCGGTCGGGCTCGGGTTTTTCTTGCTGGGGATCGCCGGCCTCATCTACCTGACCGCCTATTGGATCAAGGGCCAATGGTGGCCCGCCGAGAATCAGCTTCCACTGCATCAGCGGCCCGCGTTGATTTATTCGGTCGCGTCCTTGCTCCTGGGTGGGCAGCTCATCTCGATCGGCTTTCTCGCCGAGTTGATCATCGCCTACACGGGGCGCGACAGCGAAACGTACTCTGTGGCCGAAGAGACAGAAAGGCGTTCCGACTCGAGGGGAGCGGGTGACGAAAGTCAGCCGCAGCAGAGCCTACCATGAGCGACGCCGGCACCCCTCCCGATCCCCAGCGCGCCCTGCGTCGGGCCGTCTACGGACTGCTGATCGCGGCGAGCGTGGGAAACATGCTGGGGAGGATCTTCGCCGTGAACGCGGTCGACACGATCCGCCTGGAGAAGCGGCTCAAAGACGAGAATCGCAGCGACTGGCAGAAGCAGCGGCCATTTCTGTCGAGCAACGACCGCAGCCGTTGGGCGACCGTGCGGTCGCTGGTTGAATTGGGAACGTATAAAATCGACAAGATCGTGAGCCAACCGAATTGGGACACGATCGACATGGTCAAGCACGACGACCAGGGGCGCCCTGCGCCGGGACCCGACGAGGGAAACCTGTATTCAAGCAAGCCGCCCCTCTTGGCCACGCTGATGGCCGGCCCCTACTGGCTGATCCACCGGCTCACCGGCGCGACACTGGCCGACCATCCCTACACCATCGGCAGAGCCCTGCTCATCTTCTTCAACGTGCTGCCGATGATCGTCTATTTTCTGACGGTGGCCCGCCTGGTCGAACGATTTGGAACGACCGATTGGGGGCGGCTGTTCGTGATGACGTCCGCCGCCTTCGGTACCTTCCTTTCGACGTTCGCCGTGGCGATCAACAACCATCTGACGGCCGCGGTTTCCGCGGCGGTCGCCCTCGACGCGGCCCTGCGCATCTGGTACGACGGCGAGCGGCGAGCAAGATGGTTCTTTGTGGCCGGCCTGTTTGCCGCCTTCACGGCGGCCAACGAACTGCCGGCACTGGCCTTCTTCGCAGCCATCTTCGTCGGGCTGCTCTACAAGGGGCCGCTCGGTACGTTTTTGAAGGCCTTCTTGCCTGGCGCCCTCATCGTTCTCGCGGCGGCCGAAGGAACCAACTACTTGGCCCACCACTCGTTGTCGCCAGCCTACGCCCACCGGAAAGAAGGCGATAACTGGTACGAGTTCCAGTTCCGCCGCGACGGCAACGTTCGGGAGAGTTACTGGTCGCAGGCCGCCACCCGTAGCCCGGTCGATCAGGGCGAGCCCGATGCGGCGACTTACGTGGCGCACGCCCTCGTCGGACACCACGGGATCTTTTCGCTGACGCCGATTTGGCTCTTCAGTTTCTGGGGAATGTGTCTTCTTTGTCTGCGCCGCTCGCCGGACTGCCGCGCGCTGGGTTTGCTCGTCGCTTCGGTTTCGTTGGTCTGCATCGCTTTTTACTTGCGCATGCCGCAGCAGGACCGCAACTACGGCGGGATGACGAGCGGTTTTCGCTGGGTTTTCTGGTTTACGCCGTTGTGGCTGGTGACGATGCTGCCGGCCGCAGACAGGCTGGCCGCTCGTCGCTGGTCGCGCGGGCTTGCGATCGTCTTCTTGGTCATATCGGTCGTCTCGGTGAGCTACCCCACCTGGAACCCCTGGGTTCATCCCTGGCTGCTCGACTTTCTGGCCAGCCAGGAGTGGGTCGGCCTGGGAAATCGGTGAGAAAACCAACCACAGAAAACGTCGAGCGTTCTTCTTGCACTCGGTATCCGGCCCATTAAGATGGAGCCGCGCACCGATTGAAGAACCCACCCGCCGGATCGATGGCCCGTGGCGTATCGCTTTTTGGGTGGCCCTGAGCCCACTTCTTAAGCTGGGAGAACCAACGATGTGTGATCGTTTTCTTTTCTCATTGTTCGTCCTCTTCGCCGCGACGTCGGCACTCGCGGCCGATTCCAAAGAGAACCCCACCTACGACGACCCGCTGGCGGCCACCGCCGATCCCGATTTCGCCATTCAAGGCGAGTACGTCGGCGACGTGGACGCCGGCTTGGGGGCGATCAAGGCGGGCGCCCGGGTGGTCGCCTTGGGGAAAGGCAAATTCCACACCGTTCTCTACCTGGGCGGATTGCCGGGTGACGGCTGGAACAAGGAGATTTACGAAGGGGACGGCGAACTGAAAAACGGCGTGGCCGTTTTTGAGCAGCCGCAGGGGTCGGGCCGGATCGAAAACGGCACGCTGACGATGATGTCGAGCGAGGGGGACGTGGTGGGGAAGATGTCGCGGACGGAGCGCAAGAGTCCGACCCTCGGCCAAAGGCCGCCAGAGGGGGCGGTGGTGCTCTTCGACGGCAAGGACACCGACCAGTTCGAAAGCAGCCGGATGACGGCCGACGGCCTGTTGATTCCCGCCGCCACCAGCAAGCGCAAGTTCGGAAGCTGCACGCTGCACGCGGAGTTTCGCACGCCGTTCATGCCCGAGGCGCGCGGCCAGGCACGCGGCAACAGTGGCTGTTATCTCCAGGGTCGCTACGAGGTGCAGATTCTCGATTCGTTCGGTCTGGCGGGTAAGGACAACGAGTGCGGGGGCATCTACTCGGTGAAAGACCCGGCCACCAATATGTGCTTCCCGCCGCTCGTCTGGCAGACCTACGACATCGACTACACGGCGGCCGAGTACGACGCATCGGGCAAGAAGCTGAAGAGCGCGCGGATGACGGTGAGGCACAACGGCGTGGTCGTTCACGACAACGTCGAGCTGCCGCACGCCACGACCGCCGCCCCCGTGGCCGAGGGCGGGGAAAAAGGTCCGCTCTACCTGCAAGACCACGGCAACCCGGTTCGCTTCCGCAACATCTGGCTGGTGGAAAAGTAGCAGGCACGCTCCGTCGTGCCGTTCCTCTGGGCCGTTGGATTCTGGTTTCCGACTCGTTGTCGCGCAGCGACGGCACGACGGAGCGTGCCTGCTACTAAGGCAGCTTGGCCGGTTCGCCGCGGGCGCTATAATCGAAACACGCCCCGGACGTGCCCGAGCGGCCGCCGGGGTTTTTTTGTCGCCAGTTTTCGAGAAGCGATCGATGGCCACGACTGTCAAACCGACCAACCTCCGCGAGCTGCGCGAAAGCGGCTGGATTTCCAAAACCGTCAAGCGGGAGATGCATGACAATTTTGTGCGGATGCTCACCGCCGGCGAGGAGCTGTTTCCGGGCGTGGTCGGCTACGAGAACACGGTCATCCCCGAGATCAATCTGGCCCTACTGGCCCAGCACGACATGCTCTTTCTCGGCGAGAAGGGGCAGGCCAAAAGCCGCCTGATGCGCCTGCTGACGCGGTTTCTCGACGACGAGATTCCCTACGTCGACTTGCCCGAGGCGCCGCTTCATGACGATCCGTACCGGCCGATCAGCCGCGTCTGCCGCCGCCTGGTCGCCAGCGTGCCGGAAGATGAGGTGCCCGTCGCTTGGTGGCCCCGCGAAGATCGCTACGCCGAGCGGCTCGCGCCGGGCACCAAGTTCGCCGACATCATCGGCGAAATCGACCCGGCCAAGTTGGCGGGTGGCACGAGCATGTCGGCCGAAGAGGCGCTGCACTTTGGTCTGATCCCGCGGATGCACCGCGGCATCTTCGCCATGAACGAGCTGCCCGAGCTGGACGAACTGGTGCAGGTCGGCCTGTTCAACATCCTGGAAGAGCGCGACGTGCAGATCCGCGGCTACCCGGTCAAGTTCGACATCGACGTGCTGATTCTCTTTTCGGCCAACCCCTCGACCTACAACCGCAGCGGCAAGGTTATTCCGCAGCTCAAAGACCGCATCGGCTCGGTAATCCACACGCACTATCCGCTGGAGCGCGACCTGGGCATCTCGATCATGGAGCAGGAGGCCAAGATCGATCTCGACGGCGAATTCCCGGTGGTCGTCCCTTACTTCATGAAGCAGGTCGTGGAAGAGATGAGCGTGGCGGCGCGGAAGAGCAAGTACATCGACCAAGCGTCGGGCGTCAGCGCCCGTTTCAGCATCGCCAACTATCGCACGATGGTGGCCAGCGCGCGGCACCGCTCGGCCCGGCTGGGTGAGCGGCCCGCCGTGCCGCGGATCAGCGACCTGGGGCACCTTTACAGTTCGTCGCTTGGCAAGCTCGAGCTCGACCTGATGGGCAGCCATCAGCTCAGCGAGCGGCAGGTGCTCGACGCCATCCTGGCCGAAGCGATCAAGACCGTGTTTGACGAGTACGTCGAAGAGCATGGCTTAGAGGAGATTTCACACATTTTCGGGCAGGGGGTGAAGATCGAAGTGGGCGACATGCTACCTTCCAACGTTTACGCCGATCGGCTGAAGCGCGTGCCGCCAGCCTGGGACAAGGCGTTTGAGGTGAACTCGTCGAGCGACGCCGCGGTTCGGGCCTCGTGCGTCGAGTTTGTGCTTGCCGGCCTCTACGCCAGCGATCGGATCTCGCGCGCTCAGCGTCACGGGAGGATTGTGTACGAGACCTGAAGTAGTAGGTGCATCGCCCGCTCTAAGTCTTTTTGCCGCGTCGCTGCGCGGCGCGTAAAATGCGCCTGCCTGTTCCGGCAACTGTTCCCTGTGAGGAGTAGCAACGAGGGCCAGCAGGTGTGTGAGGCTGCCATGAAGCTCCCCGAACGCGAACGCGCGAGGCTCGCAGATAAACTGGCCCTTACGGTCGATCCTATGGCCGATCCCGCATCGCAGGCAGCTTGGGCCCGGAAATCGCGCGTCGAATCGCCGAAGTCGAGAACGGGACAGCGAAGCTGCACGACTGGGAGGATGTTCGGCGCAGATTTTGGGAAGGTGTTGATGCCCAATCCGGCTCTTCGAATCCATGAGATGGCCGAGGAGGAAATTGCCACGGTGCGAGACTGGTACGCTTCAGAGAGCAGGAACGGGACGCGCGGCTATTTGTTGCGCACTTATCGCTACGTACTCGTTTACGACACGCCTGAATCCGGTGGCGTGAGAGTTTTCGCTCCCCCGCATACCAGCCGCAGTCCAGGCTACTGGAAAGACCGTCTCGGCGATCTGGAGGAATTCTGATGCCCAATCGCCAGCAGCTTGGCGGCGTGATTCATACTTATCAGAAGTATGATCCCAAAAACATTCCCAGCCCCACGCAGCCACCCCCCGACATGGTCTCCGGGGCGATGGAGCACATGCTGGCCTACGGCAGCCTGCGCGAGCTGACCGAAGAAGAACTGGCGAGGGCCATTCACCTCGATCCCAGCCAGATCGCCGGCCTGGGACCGAGTATTGAAGCGCTGCGAGAAATGCTGCTGGAGCGCAAGCGGAGGATCCTCGAGAAGTACGAGACGAAGCAGGTGCGCGAGACGGCCCGCCGCGAATACCGGGCGGCAGGCGAGCGAGTCAAGCCGCCCAAGCCCCTGCGGAAGCCGTTCGAGCAGGCCTTCGAGCAGGAACAGCTACGAGATCTCGAACAACTCTGGTACAAGGCCGGCGGCGAACGCTCGCCGTTTGCAGCCGAGCTGTTGCCGCTCGTCGAGCGGCTGGGGGAGAAGTACCAGGTCGAAGAGCTGGCGGCCAAGTACGAGTTCACCGGCCAAACGCCCATGACCGTGCCGCAGGCCCTGGCGATCAAAGAGGAGCTCGAGACAATCGACCGGCTTCTGAAGCAGCTCGAAGAGGCGGCGAAGACGGCGCAGGTGGCCGTGATCGACATTGAAGAACTCTCCAAGTTCGCCGAGCCGGGACAGATCGACGAGCTCAATGCCCTGGCGCAGCAGATTGAAGACTACGTGCGGGAACTGGCCGAGCGGCAGGGACTGGAGCGCACGCGGCGAGGCTTTCAACTCACGCCCAAGGCGATGCGCCTCTTTCAGGGAAGACTGCTGGAGCGGATCTTCAGCCAGCTTCAGGCCTCGCGCAGCGGCCGGCACCAGGTGAACGTCGTCGGCGAAGGGGCGGTTGAGTTGGAGCGGACCAAGCCTTACGAGTTCGGCGATTCGGTGGCCAACATGGACGTGCCGGCCTCGTTCACCAACGCGCTGATCCGCCGCGGCCCCGGGTTGCCCGTGCGGATGCGGCCCGACGACATCGTGATTCACCGCACGCGCAACACGCCCAAATGCGCCACGGTGGTGATCATGGACATGAGCGGCTCGATGCGCTATGGCGGCCTGTACGTCAACGTGAAGCGGATGGGGCTGGCGCTCGACGGCCTGATCCGGCGGGAATACCCGGGCGATTTTTTGCAGTTCATCGAGATGTACACGTTCGCCAGGCCGCGGGCGACGGCCGACCTGGTGCACCTGATGCCCAAGCCGGTGACGATCTACGACCCTTACGTGGCCCTTAGGGCCGACATGAGCCGCGAGGATATCACCGAGTTCCACATCCCGCCGCATTTCACCAACATCCAGCACGGCCTGCAACTGGCACGCAAGTTCTTGGCCGTTCAGCCGACGCCCAACCGGCAGGTGATCTTGATTACCGACGGCCTGCCGACCGCCCATTTCGAGGGCTCGATGCTCTACTTGCTTTATCCGCCCGACCCGCGCACCGAGGCGGCGACGCTGCGCGAGGGGCTGCTGTGCCATCGCGATGGCGTAACGATCAACATTTTCCTGCTGCAGAGCTGGTCGCAGTCGATCGAGGACGTGCGGTTTGCCCATCGTCTGGCCGAATCAACCAAGGGGCGGGTGTTCTTCACGGCCGGAAAAGATCTCGACCGGTACGTGGTCTGGGATTACGTGCAGCGTCGGCGAGCCATTGTTTCTTAGCCGGCTGCCTTTTCGGACTTTCTTATCGAGCTACGACCGCGTCGTTTAATCGGCAGCCAACGGCGACGGCGCGGTTGGAACCGCCAACTGGGCCGACTTGCATTTTCGGGCTCGGCCCGGCGGCGTCCTCACGGTCGCCGTTGGCTCCCGGTTACGTTAACCAACCGAAGCCCAAAATGCAGTGCTCCTGAACTGGGACCCAGCCCTAGAATTGAGCATAAGGCCCGAACCTGTAGCGTCAGCTCGTGGCAACCGCAACGTTTTGACCAGCAATCGCTTACGACGTGCCGACAAGATCGCCCAGACGGTTTATACCCCTTCCAGGCAATTCGAGTGCAAGAACAGGGTCACCGCGGCAACTATCTTTCCGACATGACCGAATCGACCAGCACGAGGCCGGCCGGCGGCGAGCAGGCGGCGATTGACTGGCCGGCCGTGCTGGCACAGCACGATCGATGGCTGCGGACGGTGCTCTTTGCGCGGTTGGGCGAACAGCAGGCGGTCGACGACGTCATGCAAGAGGTGTCGCTGGCGGCGGTCGAACAGAAAGCGCCGCTTAGCGATCCGAGCAAGGTTTCCCCTTGGCTCTACCGGCTGGCGGTGACGCAGGCGCTGCTTTACCGTCGGAAGATGGGACGGCGGCGGAAGCTGACGGAGGGCTACGCCCAGCGGGTGCGGCCGAGCGAGAGCGACTCGCGAACGCCAGATCCTCTCGCCTGGCTGCTGGCCGACGAACGGCGAAAACTCGTGCGGGTGGCCCTGGAGCGGCTGCCGGCGCGCGACGCCGAAATCTTGCTGCTGAAATACGGAGAAGACTGGAGTTACCACGACATCGCCCGGCACCTGGGCATTGACCATAGCGCGGTCGAAGCCCGCTTGTACCGCGCGCGGCAGCGGCTGCGAAGCGAGTTGACGGCGTTGGACGTGGCGGAGAACACGGCAAGGGGTGGTAAGTCATGAATAGCCACAAGCAAACTGAGGACAAACAACGCCTGCTCGATCTACTGGTCGACGGCGAATTGAGCGACGGCGAGCGGCGAGAACTGCTCGCTTGGTGCGAGCGCGAGCCCGACGGCTGGCGGCGCTGCGCGCTGGCGTTTCTCGAAGCACAGGACTGGTCGAGCGTGCTGGGAGCGCTGACCGACACGTCGCAGGAGTCGGCCGCACCAACTGGCCCTGGGCGATCGGCGACCTCGGAACGCCTTCCTCCGGATGAGACCGGTCCGATGACCGCGCATGGTCGCGCGGAGCAGAGAGGGAGGACCTCGACGGGTCCCGGCCCGTTTTGGAATGTACGCCAGTGGGGCACGATGCTGGCCATGGCGGCCAGCGTCGTTCTGGCGTTCACCCTGGGACTGTGGGTTCGCGACGCGGGCAAGGCCGGACAAATCGCACCGCTTGGCTCGCCGGCCGTGAACGTGGTCACGAACGGACCGGGTTCCCGCGGCGAGGAAGGTGGGCTGCAGATGGCGGACGGGGACGACGGCGGATGGGAGCCCGTGCGGGCCGAGGCGGTGCCCGAAGACGTGCGGCAGGCCCTAGAGCGGATGGGGCATCATGTGGAGCAACAGCGTCGGTTGGTGCCATACCGTCTTGACGACGGTCGCCGCGTGGTCATTCCGGTCGACCAGGTGGAAGTACGGCCGGTAGAGATCCGGAGCTATCAATAAGGAGACCCCAGATGCGACGTTCGCGACACGTTTGGCTGAAGTGGTTGTGGGCCGGCACGCTGGCCGTTGTAGCCTCGCCGGTCTCGGCGCAAGTCTTCCAGCCGTTCGCGCTGGCGGCGGCCAGCGACGAGGCCGGACCGGAAGAGAACGACTATTGGATCGGGGTGCGTTGCACCGAAGTACCGCCTCTTTTGCAGGCCCAGCTCGATCTGCCCGCCGGCCAGGGCGTGCTCGTCGACGTCGTGGTGCCCGAGGGTCCGGCAGATCGGGCGGGACTGAAGGCCTACGACGTGATCGCCGCCGTGGACGGGAAGCCCGTCGCAGACGCGGCCTCACTGGCCGCCGCGGTGGCCGGCGCGGGAGATCGCGAGCTCAAAATCGATTACCTGCGCGGCGGACGTAAGCAGACGCTGTCGGTCAAGCCAGAACCTCGGCCCGAAGCCGTGGCGCCGCGCGAGCAGGATCAGCGATCCATCCGCCAGTGGGTCGAGCATCTGGGGCGGGGCGCCGGTCCCATGAATTTTAGGTTCTTTCATCCGGGCAGGGTGCTCCCGCCGGGAACCTCGCTCGTGCCCGCCTTGCCCGACGACATGAAGGTCACGATCGAAAAAGAGGGGGACAAACCCGCGAAGGTTACGGCGAAACGGGGAGACCACCAGTGGGAAGCGAGCGAAGACTCGCTGGAATCGCTTCCCGACGAAGCCCGCCAGTACGCCGAGAGGATGCTCGGCCTGGGAGCGTTCCATTTCGACGTCTTCGAGCCGGCACCCCCTGGCCGTCCGGCCACGGGATTCCCCCGTCCCTTCTCGCCCTCCGGTCCCCTCGACGCTGAGAGTCGCCTGAACAAGCGGCTCGAGGAGATGAACCGCCAGATCGACGACCTTCGTAAGGCGGTCGAAAAACTCCAGAAGGAATAGCCTGCAATCGCACCTCGGAGACGTCGACGCAGACGCTCGGCCGACGATGCGAGTTCATTTGTGGAAGCAATGAGCTTCTTGGTGACCGCCGGGAGAGCCTCCCCAGTCTGATCGCTGGGGAGGCTCTCGCTGTCTAACACGATCGTCACCTTCTCCGCTTCGCCTCGTGCGCGGCGACCACGTTCATGGAAGACATGGCTCAAATAAAATCGCGCGGCGGTTGACTACGAGGCGAATTCGCCTATCATCCAAGCATCTTAGCCGGTCCGCGAAGGGCATGGCGAAAATGAAGGCGGCGCTGACGGCCCCGGACTGTGCGCAGTTGGGGCTGTTTTCATTGGGCGAGCATCTGGCACGCGCGCGAGCCGATTGGGGCGAGACGCGCCGGGAGTGCTGCACGACGGGATCATGCCGCAGGTTTTTCATCCCAGCATGAACACCTTCAGCAAGGCCACCATCTTTGGCGCCTTGTTCGTGCTCATTGCGCTCGCGTTCGTGGCTGACCGGGTTGAACGTTCCCCCTATGTGACCGAAGTCGACGTCTTCCGCGAGCAGCCGGTTCCTTTCAGTCACGAGCACCACGTGAGCGGATTGGGAATCGACTGTCGATACTGCCACACAACGGTCGAAACCTCGGCCTTCGCCGGTCTGCCGGCTACCGAAGTCTGCATGAGCTGCCACTCGCAGATCTGGAAAGACAGCCCCATGCTCGAGCCGGTGCGCGAAAGCTTTCGCACCGGCAAGCCGCTGCGCTGGACGCGGGTGCATGACCTGCCCGATTTTGTCTATTTCAACCACAGCATCCATATTGCCAAAGGCATCGGATGCGAGAGCTGCCATGGCCGCGTCGATCAGATGCCGCTGATGAGGCGGGCCGCGTCGCTGCAGATGGCCTGGTGTCTCGATTGCCACGAAAAGCCGGAAGGCGCCATCCGCCCCAAGCGGGACGTTTTTCGCTTCGGCCCCGAAGCCCGCCCCGTGTCGCATGAAGACGCGCTGCGCCTGATGAAGGACCATGGCGTCGAGACGGAACAACTCCTCGATTGCTGGACGTGTCACCGATGAAAGGCCACCGATGAGCCAACACGACGGAGAACGCGCGTCCAAGGAACTGCTTGCCGGGTGCATGGATGACGCTCAGGCCGACGGCCAGACGGCTTGCGGCGCCCGGCACTACGACTGGCAAGCCATCCGCGCCCGCCTGTCCGCCGCCAGCGGGCGCGAGTATTGGCGCAGCTTCGAGCAACTGGCCGACACGGCGGCCTTCCAGGACTACCTGCGGCACGAGTTCCCCCGCCAGGCTGGCGAGTGGATGGACGCCGTGGGACGACGCCATTTCCTCAAACTGATGGCGGCCTCCCTCGGTCTGGCCGGCTCGATGGGCTGCCTGCGGCAGCCGGATGAGAAAATCGTCCCCTACGTCCGTCAGCCGGAGGAAGTCGTGCCCGGCAAGCCCCTCTACTTCGCCACAGCCATGACGCTGGGGGGCTATGCCACTGGCACGCTTGTAGAAAGCCAGCTCGGACGGCCGACGAAGATCGAGGGGAACCCCGATCACCCCGCCAGCCTGGGAGCGACCGACGCTTTCACCCAGGCCGCCGTCCTTTCCCTCTACGATCCCGACCGCTCGCAGACGGTCATGCACCGCGAGCGGATCGACACCTGGAGCAGTTTTCTTTCGGCTCTGGCGGCCGAACTGCCGGCCCTGAAGTCGCGGCAAGGCCGAGGACTGAGGATCCTCACGGAAACCGTCACTTCGCCCACGCTGGCCGATCAGTTGCGGGCCCTCTTGGAGGCGATGCCCGAAGCGCGGTGGCACCAGTACGAGCCATGCGGCCGCGACAACGTCCGGGCGGGCGCCAAGCTGGCCTTCGGGGAATACGTCGACACGATCTATCGCTTCGACCGCGCCGACGTCGTCGTCTCGCTCGACGCCGATTTTCTCTGGGGCATGCCGGGTAGTGTGCGGTATGCGCGAGATTTCGTCGACCGCAGGCGCGTCGCGGGCGGCGACGCCAGAATGAATCGCTTGTTCGTGTTCGAGAGCACACCGGGCCTGGCGGGCGCAATCGCCGACCACCGCTTGCCGATCCAGCCTTCGGAGGTGAAACCGCTGGCCCGCGCGCTGGCCGGCCGGCTAGGAGTCGAGGCGGCAGGAAGCGACATGCCGGCGAACGTCTCGCAAAAGCTGCTCGAGGCCGTCGTTTCCGACCTCAAAGCGCATCGGGGCGCAAGCATTGTGATCGCGGGCGACGGTCAGCCGCCCCTCGTTCACGCCCTGGCGCACGCCATCAACGGCCAACTCGACAACGTCGGCAAGACGATCGAATACGTCGAACCGGCCGAAGCGCGTCCCGAAGATCACGCGGCCTCGATCAAGGCGCTCGTCGACGACATGGCGGCCGGGGAAGTCGACTTGCTCGTGATCCTCGAGGGCAATCCGGCTTACAACACGCCGGCCTCGCTCGGCTTCGCGAAGCACCTGGTTAACAAGAGGGTGAAGCTGGCCGTCCATCTCTCACAGCACTACGACGAGACGTCGTTCCTCTGCCACTGGCACATTCCCGCGGCCCATTTTCTGGAAAGCTGGGGCGACGCGCGGGCCTTTGACGGCACGGCCTCGATCGTTCAGCCGCTGATCGCGCCGCTTTACGGCGGGCGCACGGCCCACGAGTTGATGTCGGTCCTGCTCGGCGAGGCCGACCAGGCAACCTTCGAGACGCTGCAGAAGTACTGGCGGAAGCAGATCGGCGAGGACGATTTCGGCCGCTTCTGGCGAAAAGCGGTTCACGACGGCGTGGTTCCGGAGACTAAGGCCCCGGCGCGAAACGTGGAGTTGTCGTTCGACGGGCGCACTCCCCAGGCGGAGGAACAGATATTCGCCGGAGGCGGCCTGGAGATTGTCTTCACCCCTGATCCGACGGTTTGGGACGGCCGCTTCGCCAACAACGGCTGGCTACAGGAGTTGGCCAAGCCGCTCACCAAGCTTACCTGGGACAACGCGGTCTACATCAGTCCACGGCTCGCGGAAGACGAGCAGCTCGCCAACGGCGACATGGTGGAGCTGACGGTGGCCGAGCGCAAGCTCGACGTGCCGGTGTGGATTGTGCCGGGACAGGCCGACGGCGTCATCAGCCTTTCGCTCGGCTACGGCCGCTCGCGCGCCGGCCGGGTCGGCACGGGCGTTGGTTTTGACGCTTATGCGATTCGGCCGACGCACGCGGCGTGGTTCGCCAAAGGCGTCGAGCTGAAGAAGACCGGCCGGCGTTACCAGTTGGTGGTCACGCAAGACCACCACAGCATGCAGGGGCGCGACGTGGTGCAGTTCGGCACGCTGGACGATTTCCAGCGAGATCCGAACTTCCTGCTCGCGGACCACCCCAGTAAGAGCCGGGAAGACAGCCACCGTCCGTTTGACTTGCCGTCCCTCTACCCGGATGAGAAAGGCAGTTTCCCCGAGCGCAAAGAGACTGACAACGCCTGGGGCATGGTGATCGACCAGACGGCCTGCATCGGCTGCAACGCCTGCGTGATCGCCTGCCAGGCCGAGAACAACACGCCGATCGTCGGCAAGGAGCAGGTCTCGCGCGGCCGAGAGATGCAATGGCTGCGGATCGACCGTTATTACGTCGGCGATATCGACAACCCCGACACCTATTTTCAGCCCATGCTCTGCGTCCAGTGCGAGAACGCGCCGTGCGAGCTGGTTTGCCCCGTCGGGGCGACCGTCCACAGCAGCGAGGGGCTGAACCAGATGGTCTACAACCGCTGCGTGGGAACGCGCTACTGCTCGAACAATTGTCCGTACAAGGTGCGGCGATTCAACTTCCTCAATTACGAGGCGTTCCTCCACTACGACACCGAGCCGCAGCTTGCCATGCTGCGCAATCCAGACGTCACCGTTCGCAGCCGGGGCGTGATGGAGAAATGCAGTTTCTGCGTGCAGCGCATCCAGGAGGCAAAGATCGAGGCGCACAAGGTCAACCGGCCGATCGCCGACGGCGAGGTGCTAACGGCGTGCCAGCAGGCTTGCCCGACGCGAGCCATCGTCTTCGGTAACCTGAACGATCCCGACAGCGAGGTGGCCCGGCTCAAGAAGTCGCCGCTGAACTACGGCGTGCTGGCCGAACTGAACACTCGGCCGCGGACGACCCATCTGGCCCGTTTGCGCAATCCGCACCCCGACCTGGCCGCTCATCAGACGGGCGACACGCCTTCGCTCGACCCGCGCGATCAGAAGATCGACAAGTGGCTGAAAGATCTGGAAGGGGGCGAAACGTGAGCGATCACGCCACAACCGTATCCCGCGGCGGCTTGCCGGTCCTGAAGCCGGGCCACACCTTCGGCTCAGTGACCGACAAGATCAGCTCGATCGTGCAGACGCGGCAGCCCAAAAGCTGGTGGTTCGGCTTTGCCGTCGGCTTCACGCTCCTCATGCTCTTCCTCTACACGACCACATATCTGCTGGCTACCGGCATCGGCATCTGGGGGACCAACATCCCGACGGGCTGGGCGTTCCCGATCATCAACTTCGTGTGGTGGATCGGCATCGGTCACGCAGGGACGTTCATCTCGGCGATTCTGTTGCTGTTGAAACAGGAGTGGCGGACGAGCATCAACCGTTTCGCCGAGGCGATGACGCTGTTCGCCGTGAGTTGCGCGGGCCTGTTCCCGTTGTTGCACCTGGGGCGCCCCTGGGTGTTCTACTGGCTCATGCCGTATCCGAACACGATGGACCTCTGGCCGCAGTTCCGCAGCCCGCTGGTGTGGGACGTGTTCGCCGTTTCAACCTACGCCACCGTCTCCCTGCTCTTCTGGTACGTAGGCCTGATTCCCGACATGGCCACGTTGCGTGACCGGACGCAAAACCGTTTCGCCCAGATCGTGTACGGCATGTTGGCCATGGGCTGGCGGAACAGCGCGCGACATTGGCACCGCTATCAAATGGCTTACCTGCTGCTGGCCGGGCTGGCCACGCCCCTGGTGCTTTCGGTCCACAGCATCGTGGGGATGGATTTTGCCGTGGCGATCGTGCCCGGCTGGCACAGCACGATCTTTCCCCCGTACTTCGTCGCGGGAGCCATCTTCTCCGGTTTCGCTATGGTGGTGACGCTCACGGTGCCGCTGCGCTGGCTCTACGGCCTGCAAGATTTTGTGACCCTCAAGCATCTCGACAACATGGCCAAGGTCATGCTCGCCACGGGAAGTATGGTGGGCTACGGATATGCCTGCGAGGTGTTTTACGCCTACTACAGCGGCAACCCGTTTGAGCGATATATCGCGATCGACCGCATGCTCGGCGGCTACGCCTGGAGCTATTGGGGCATCGTGATTTGCAACGCTCTAGCGCCGCAACTCTTCTGGGTGCGGGCCATCCGCCGAAACGTGATCTGGCTGTTCGTGATCTCGCTGATAACCCAGACCGGTATGTGGCTGGAGCGATTCGTGATCATCGTCACCAGCCTGCACCGCGACTTCCTTCCCTCGGCCTGGCACATGTACTACCCGACGATCTGGGATTTCACCGAGTTTCTGGGTTCGATCGGCCTGTTCCTGACGCTGTTCTTTCTGTTCATCCGCTTTTTGCCGATGATTTCGATCTTCGAGTTGCGTGAACTGGTGAGCGACAAGAGCGAGTAGCACCGGAATTCAGAACGTATGGAAGTACCCGCCGATGTTTATGGGCTGATGGCCGAGTTTGAGACGGGCGATGCCCTGCTCGAAGCAGCCAAGCGCGCCCACGAGGCCGGGTATCGGCAGATGGACGGCTTTTCGCCCTTCCCGCTGCACGGTCTTTCGGAGGCTCTCGGCTTTCGCCGCACGCGCCTGCCCGTGGTCACGCTCATCGGCGGCCTGCTCGGCGGCGGCGGAGCGTATTTCATGCTCTGGTACGCGTGCGTGGTGAGCTACCCGATCAACATCGGCGGCCGGCCGCTGCATAGTTGGCCGGCCTTCATCCCCATCACGTTCGAGCTCTCGGTGCTGGGGGCCTCGTTCGCCGCGCTGTTTGGCATGCTGGCCCTGAATGGCTTGCCTCGCCCGTATCACCCGGTCTTCAACGTCCCGGAGTTCGTGCGGGCCAGCCGTGACAGATTTTTCCTGGTGATCGAAGCCCGCGACCCGGCGTTCGATCTCGCCGGCACCCGCCAGTTTCTGGAGGGTTTGAAACCGGAGAAAGTGTTCGAGGTGCTGCCATGACGGGGTTTGCAGCACGATCTGCCCTGCGGCTGCTCCCGGTCGTCGCGCTTGTCGCCGTTTCGGGTTGCGACATGCTCGATATGTACGACGAGCCTCGTTTTGAGCCCCTGGAGTCGAGCGCCTTTTTCGACGATGGAACGTCGGCCCGGCCGCTTGTGGCCGGAACCGTGGCGCGGGGCGACCTGCGCGAAGACGAGGGTTTTTATTCGGGCAAGGTCGACGGCAAGTATGTGGCGAAGCTCCCCGTCGATCTCGACGAGCAGCTTCTGCTGCGTGGGCACGAGCGGTTCAACATCTATTGTTCCCCTTGCCACGGGCGGGTCGGCGACGGCAACGGAATGATCGTTCAACGAGGTTTCCGTCGGCCCCCGTCGTTCGTGGGCACCGATCGGCTGCTCAATGCGCCCGTCGGACATTTCTACGACGTGATCAGCAATGGCTTCGGCGCCATGCCGAGCTACGCCAGCCGCGTCGAACCGACCGACCGCTGGGCGATCGTCGCCTACATTCGCGCCTTGCAGCGCAGCCAGAACGGTATCGTCGACGACGTGCCGCTGGAATTACGCGACAAAATCGCCGAGTCGGAATCGATCACACAGCAAGAGCGAGATAAACGCGGTGCGGCCGAGCGGCTCGACACCGGGCGGCAGCAAAAGCTCGATCGCGACATCCGCGAACATCGACGTTCACCCGAGGAAGGCGAGAGCGAACACCGCGAGATCGAGCGCGAGAGGAGCCAAGACGGCAGCCTCGATAAGCAGTCGGCCCTGGAGCATGGATGGAATATCCTCCATGGCGTTCCGCCGTGCGATCAATCACGCATACACCAGGCATTTCTAGCCGCGAAGCGGCGATCCTTGGCGGAGGCCCTCGTATGACCTCCGCAGACCGTAATGCTGTCTTGCGCCGCGTTGGCGTGGCGTCGCTGCTGGTGGGAGTGGTCGGCGCCGTCGTCGCGGGGCTGGGCTATGGCGGCGGCTCGAAGGCTTTTTTGGCTTCCCACCTGGTCGCCTTCCTGTTCTGGTTGGGCATTTCGCTCGGGTCGATGATCGTCTGTATGCTGCATGGCGTGACGGGGGGCGGATGGGGCCTGGCGGTGCGGCGCGTCGCCGAAGCCGCTCTGGCGACCCTCCCTCTGATGGCGCTGGCCTTCGTCCCCGTGGTCATGAACGTGGCCACGCTGTATGAATGGGCGGATCCGTCCCACGTCGCAGACGACGAGAACCTGCAGAAGAAAGTGCACTGGCTGAACGTCGAGGGGTACGAGACTCGGGCGGTCGTCTATTTCGGCGTCTGGATTGCGACAGCCGTGCTGCTGAACCTCCTCGCGCCGAACGAAGATCCCAATCCGGAGTCTCGAAAAAATCTCTGGCTGCAGCGCGTCAGCGGAGCCGGGATGATTCTTTACGGCTTCAGCATGACGCTGGCGGCGGTCGACTGGGTGATGTCGCTGGAGCCGCACTGGTACTCGTCGATGTACGGCGTGATCTACTTCGGCGGCCAAGCGCTGGCCGGCATGTCGTTCTGCGTGCTGGTGATGAGCCTGCTGGAGAACTATCCCCCCTGGAACCGCTCGGTCAACACTTCGCGGCGGCACGACCTGGGCAACCTGCTGCTGGCCATGGTCATGTTCTGGGCTTACACCTCGTTCATGCAGTATCTGATCATCTGGTCGGGCAACCTGCCGGAAGAGAACGTGTGGTATCTACACCGCTCGGCCGGCGGCTACGAATGTGTGGTGCTGGTGCTGATGGGGTTTCACTTTGCCGTCCCCTTTGCGCTTCTGCTGTCGCGAGACATCAAGCAGAAGCAGCAGAGGCTGATGTGGTTGGTGGCGTGGCTGCTGGTGATGCGGCTGGTCGACTGGTATTGGCTGGCCGTGCCCGCGATCTTTCCGGGCGAGCTGACCCTGCCGTGGCAGTTGCCCGCCTGCATGGCGGCGATCGGCGGCTTTTGGCTGGCGATTTTTTCCTGGCGGCTGGCCTCGCTGGCCGACCGGCCGATTTACGATCCCGCACTGCTGGAGGGTGCCGATGAGCACGCAGCCCACGCCTGAACTGGCGTCGTCAAGCGCGAAGCACGAGACGACCGACGTGCGCAGTACCCCGCTGGTCTTCTCGGCGCTGGTGCTGGCGGTGGCCGTGGCCCTGGTCTGCGTGTTTCTGATCTGGTTTTTCGGTCGGCTGGAGAATCACGCCCGGCGTCACGATCCGCGGCTGAGCCCGCTCGTCGGCAGCCAGACGCCGCCTGCTCCGCGCCTGCAAACCAGCCCCGCCAGCGACCTGGCCCGCATGCGCGAGGCGGAAGATCAGGCCCTCCACCGCTATCGGTGGATCGACAAAGAGCGCGGCACCGTGCAGTTGCCGATCGACCGGGCCATGGCCCTTTTGCTTGAAGAGGGTTTGCCGGAGACAAAGGCGGAAACGCCCGACGCAAAAGGCCCCCGCGACGAGTCAACCGACAAAAAGGAGGCCGGACGATGACCCGCTTCGGCAAGCTCTCCTATTTCTTGTTGCCGGCGGCGCTCCTGGCGCTCTCCGGCGCCGCCCACGCCCAGCGTCCTTTTGCCGCCGCTTCCTACCACGCGCCGGCCGACCAGGGCCAGGTGGCGCGAATGGTCGGTGAAATCGGCATCGATCAGCACCTCGGAGACCTGCTGCCTCTCGACCTGGAACTGCGCGACGAACGGGGGGAGACGGTTAAGCTCGGCCAGTTCTTTCACGAAAAGCCGGTCGTGGTGATGCTGGTCTACTATCGCTGCCCGATGCTCTGCACGCAGGTGCTGAACGGCTTTTTAAAGAGCAGCCAGGCTGTCAAGTACGCGATCGGACGCGACTACGAAGTTGTCACCGTCAGTTTCGACCCGCGGGAGACGGCCGAGCTTGCGGCCGACAAGAAGGCCGCCTATGTGCGGGCTTATCGCCGCGAGGGGGCCGCGGACGGCTGGCACTTTTTGACCGGCAGCGACGACTCGATCAAGCGGCTGACCGAGGCCATCGGTTTTCGCTATCGCTACGACGCCAAAAGCGACCAGTTCGCTCACGCCAGCGGCATCGTCGTTGCCACTCCCCAGGGGAAGCTGTCGCGGTACCTGTATGGAATCGAATACGAGCCGGGCAACCTGCGGCTTGCGCTGGTCGAGAGCGGCGAGAACCGCATCGGTTCCCCCGTCGACCAGGTGCTCCTGCTCTGTTTTCATTACGACCCGCTGACCGGCAAATACGGCCTCGTAATCGCCAACGTGATCCGGGCCGCCGGCTCGCTCACCGTGCTTTTGCTGGGCGGGTTTCTGGTCGCCATGTACCGCCTGGAGCGCCGCCGTACGAAAGAGGCCAGGCTGGCTGCGCCCGGAAGGCATTCCACGGTGGAAGAGGCGTCATGACGAACGATACTTTCCGTCTCTTACCCGAGCAGGCATCGACCCATGCGCCCCAGGTCGACATGCTGTATTTCTTCCTGCTTGGCGTGGCGACCTTTTTCACCGTGATGATCGCCGTCTTGATCGTCTTCTTCTCGATCAAGTATCGCCGCGGCGCGAAGGTCGATCGCACGGTTCGCGATGAGCACGCCCACGCCGTGGAAATCATGTGGATGGTGGGCCCGCTCGTGTTGGCCATGATCATCTTCTTCTGGGGAGCCAAGCTGTTTTTCGACGTCAACCGCCCGCCCGCCGGCGCTTTGGAGGTGGAGGTCGTCGGCAAGCAGTGGATGTGGAAGTTCCAGCACCCCGAGGGACGCCGCGAGATCAACGAGTTGCACGTGCCTTTGGGTCAGCCCGTGCGGCTCCACATGATCTCGGAAGACGTGATCCACAGCCTGTTCGTGCCGGCCTTTCGCGTCAAGCAGGACGTGCTGCCCGGCCGCTACAGCGGCACCTGGTTTGAGGCCACGAAGACGGGCGAGTATCACCTGTTCTGCGCTGAATACTGCGGCACCAACCATTCGTTGATGAAAGGGCGGGTGGTGGTGATGGAGCCGAGCGAATACCAGGCCTGGCTGAGCGGCGGCAAGCCGGGCGAGTCGCCCGTCGAGGCCGGGCGCCGGCTGTTCGAGGAGATGCGCTGCTCGACGTGCCATCGCGGAGGCAGTCCGACCAGCCGCTGCCCGCCGCTGGAAGGAGTCTACGGCAACCCCGTGAAACTCGACAACGGGCAGACCGTGACCGCCGACGAAGATTACCTGCGCGAGTCGATCCTGCATCCGGCGGCCAAGGTCGTGGCCGGGTTTCGGCCGATCATGCCCAGCTTCGAGGGACAACTTGGCGAAGAGGGGCTGATGCACGTGATCGCCTACATCAAGTCACTGGCCAAAGAGGAACGAGCCCGAACCGAGCCGTGAGTGCCGATCTGTGTGTACCGCAACCATGAGCCCTCATCCATGACGTCCGTCGCAGTCGAACGACAAGCACAGCCCCCCGATGCGCCGCCGAAGCGCAACTACCTGAACGCCGGCTACACGGTGCGCTCGTGGCTCTTTACCACGGACCACAAGCGGATCGGGCTGCTCTACCTGCTCTCGATCACGTTCTTCTTCGTGATCGGCGGGGTCGCGGCGACGGTCGTGCGGCTCGACCTGATGACGCCCGAAGGCGACCTGGTGCAAACGGAGACCTACAACAAGCTCTTCACGGCGCACGGCGTGATCATGGTCTTCTTTTTTCTCGTGCCGTCGATCCCGGCCACGCTGGGCAACTTTCTCGTCCCGCTCATGGTCGGCGCGCGAGACCTGGCGTTTCCCAAGATCAACCTCATGAGTTGGTACGTCTACACGTGCGGCGGGCTGCTGACACTCTACGCGCTGGCGGCTGGAGGGGTCGACACGGGCTGGACGTTCTACGCGCCGTACAGCAGCACATACAGCAACACGCACGTCATGGCGACTGCCGTGGGGGTCTTCATCGTCGGCTTCTCGTCGATCATGACCGGGCTCAACTTCATCGTCACGATCCACAAGATGCGCGCACCGGGCCTCACTTGGTTCCGGCTCCCGTTGTTCATCTGGTCGATTTACGCCACCAGCCTGATTCAGATCCTGGGGACGCCAGTCGTGGCCATCGCCCTGTTTCTGGTGGCCTGCGAACGGTTGCTCGGCCTCGGCATCTTCGACCCGCGGCTGGGAGGCGACCCGATTCTCTTTCAGCACCTCTTCTGGTTCTATTCGCACCCGGCCGTCTACATCATGATCCTGCCCGGCATGGGCGTGGTGACCGAAATCATCCCCTGCTTCTGCCGCAAGAAGATTTTTGGCTACACGTTCATCGGTTTTTCGAGCTTCGCGATTGCCGTGTTTGGCTTTCTGGTCTGGGGGCACCACATGTTCGTCTCCGGGCAATCGGTTTACGCCGGCATGGTGTTCTCCATGTTGAGTTACCTGGTGGCGATTCCCTCTGCGGTGAAAGTCTTCAACTGGACGGCTTCGCTCTACAAGGGATCGATCACGTTTGAAACACCCATGCTCTACGCCTTGGGCTTTGTCGGTCTGTTCACGATGGGCGGCCTCACGGGGCTCTTCGTGGCCGCGCTGGGGGTGAACGTCCACGTTCACGACACCTACTTCGTTATCGCCCACTTTCATTACATCATGGTGGGCGGCATGGTGATGGCCTACCTGGGCGGCATCCATTTCTGGTGGCCCAAGATCAGCGGCCGGATGTATCCCGAGGCCTGGGCCCGGTTCTCCGCCATTCTGATCTTCGTCGGCTTCAATCTGACTTTCTTCCCGCAGTACGTGCTCGGCTACTTGGGGATGCCGCGGCGCTACCACGTATACCCCGAAGAGTTTCAGGTGCTCAACGTTATGTCGTCGGCCGGAGCGTCGATTCTCGCGGTCGGGTACTTGTTCCCGCTCACCTACCTGCTTTGGTCGCTACGATACGGTCCTTACGCTCCCCCGAACCCCTGGCGGGCAACGGGGCTGGAATGGACCACCGCTTCGCCGCCTCCCACGGAGAATTTTGCGTCAGCGCCGGTTGTTACCGACGAACCCTACGACTATCCCAAGTTCGACGCCGAGTGGCGAGACGCTTCCTTCAGCGAGGAACTGGCCGCAACCGACTGACCGATTCTGCCTATGTCTGAAGCCCACTCCATTCATGGTCCGGTAGCCCACCAGTTCGACGACCTCCAGCAGCAGCGCGAGGCCGACGAACTAGGGATGTGGACCTTTCTCTGCACCGAGATCCTCTTCTTCGGCGGGGTCTTCCTCGCCTACACGCTCTACCGCCTGCGAGACGAGGCCGGCTTTGCCGACGCCAGCGGCACGATGAACCTGTGGCTCGGCGCCGTCAACACGGCCGTGCTCTTGTGCAGCAGCCTCACCGTGGCCCTGGCGGTTCACGCCGGCGAGACGTCACGCCGCACGATGCTCGTCGTCTGCCTGGTGCTGACGATGATCCTGGGCGCGGGATTTTTGGGCATCAAGGGCTACGAATACTACGAAAAATACGAAGAACACCACATGCCCCTCTTCGGCCTGCCCTTTATCTACGAGGGCCAGGCGTCGCCGGCGACGGCTGAAATGTTCTTCGACCTTTACTTCGTGATGACGGGTATCCACGCCATCCACATGATCATCGGCATGGGCGTCTTCACCTTGCTCTTAGTCAAGGCACTCCGGGGCGGACTGCTGGGCGACTACTCGACGCCGGTGCACATCGCCGGTTTGTACTGGCACTTCGTGGATATCGTGTGGGTCTTTCTCTTTCCTTTCCTCTATCTCATCGGCGCCCGGCACTGACACGAGAAGCACAGCCATGAACGAACCGAGGCACCACGGCCAGGCGTCTCACGCGCCGGCGCATTTCTCCGTCGGGGCGCTGGTGGCCAATTTCGTCGCACTGATGGTACTGCTTGCCGCGACGGTCGCCGTCGCCGAGATCGACCTGGGCCGCGGCAATTTCATCGCCGCCACGGCGATTGCAGCCACCAAGACGACGCTGATCATGGTCGTCTTCATGAACCTGCGATACAGCAAGCCGCTGGCGCGGCTGGTGGCCTGCGCCGGGTTCTTCTGGCTGGCGATCATGTTCGCCCTGTCGTTCAGCGATTACGGCAGCCGGGGCTGGCTGCCGAATGCGGATGCAGCGGCGCCGGTTGAGAATCGCTATTCGGCCGATGGCAACTCATAGCATGCGGCCTCGGTGGCATTACGCACCAAAAGCCGGCTCCCGGCCACAACCGGATTGTTCCAGGTCTGTCCCTCGATTGCGGCAAACCGGGCCAACTCGTTGAATCGCTCGGACGACGCTTCGACCAGGGCAACCTCGCCTGTTTCAGCCTGGACAAGAAGCACGTTGTTGACCAGCAGGACCTGCCCGTGACCGTAGCGGCCGCCACGCCAGCGGCGCTTGCCGTCTTTCAGGTCGAGGCAGATGAGAGCCCGGCCGTCGTCGAGACCGTAAACGTGGCCGTCGCGAACGACAACGTTGGTGAACTTGGGTTTGAGCTGCTTGCTCTGCCAGAGCGATTTCGGGATGAGCTTATCGCCCTGGGAAGGCCCGATTTCAAGCAATTGGCAACCCAAGCCGTAGCCGGCGGAGACGAAAATGTGGTCGCCGTCGATGGCCACTGCATCGGGCACCTTCGGCGTGTTGCCCGGCCAGGCGAATTCCCACAGGAGGTGCCCATCTTGGGGATCGTGGGCCGAAACGGATTCCTGGTTGACCATCAGGACTTGCCGCACCCCCGCCACTTCGGCCAGCCGCGGCGAAGCGTAGCTGGAGGGCTGATCGCCCGCGTGCCAGGCGAGTTCGCCCGTTTGCTTATCGTAGGCCACGAGTGAGCGGCCGTCTTTGCCGCCCGCGCTGACGACAACCAGCCCGTCAACGACGAGCGGCGAACAGCTTTTGCCCCATTCCGGCAGCGAGGCTTTGTTCTCATCGAGCACGTCGTGAGTCCAAAGAAGCTGGCCCGTGCGGCCGTCGAGACAGTTGAGGCGACCCAACGCGCCAAGCGTGTAGACGCGGCCTTCGTCGACGGTCGGCGTCGATCGAGGCCCGTCGCCAGACAGCGTTTTGCTGAATCGTCCCTCGTCGGTGTGCGTCCAGAGCAGCTCTCCCTGGCCCAGGGAGTAGCACGTGATGCACTCGTATTTGCCCCGTTGCTCTTGGGTGACCGCATAATCACCCACGACGGCGAATGCCGACCAGCCGGCGCCGATGGGCTTTTTCCACGCGAGCTGTGGCGGGTGGGCCGTCCAGTCCGAATCGAACGACGGCGCTTCGGTCGTCGCGTCCCGATTCTTCCCGAGAAACTGGGGGAAATCGTGCTCGCTGGTGACGCTCAGATCGGCCGCCGCCGCGTGTTTGTCTAAAGGCTTCTCAGCCTCCCTGTCGACGAGCGACTCGTCGGGCCGCGGCGACCATCTCCAGGTGAAACGCGGGACGAGATTTCCGGAAAATCCGTCGACTCGCAGCGAGGCCGCCAGCGCGGTCCCGCCGGCGATCACGGCTACCAACCAGGAGAACGAAACGGCCCATGATCTGCCGGTGCCGAAAACGGCCCACAGCACCAGCATGCCTCCGACAAGCAGGCAGGCGGAGATCGTGGCCAGATTGCGGTGCGCGTCGTCGGGAAACAGGTCGGGCACCTGCAGCCCGCCGAGCAGGGCTCCCCCGGCGAGCAGAATTGCCACGAGCAGCCGCCAGCGGACGAGCCGGGGCCTGGGAGTTTCGCTGCTCAAGCTGTCTTCCATGAGAAATCCTCGATCCGTCTCGATTGTCTTTCAATCGACGCGGCTCGTTACCTCGAGCAGATGCCAGCCGAATTGCGTTTTCACGGGTCCCTGAACCGTGCCGACGGGACAACTGAAGACGACGCGGTCGAACTCGGGTACCATCTGGTTGGGCGCGAACTCGCCCAGGTCGCCCCCTTGTTTGCCGGACGGGCACTGCGAATGCTTTCTGGCCAGGTCGGCGAAGTCGGCGCCCTCTTCGATCTGCGTCTTAAGGTCTTCGCAGGCTTCCTTGGTTTTGACGAGGATATGGCGGGCTTGGGCTCTCTTGGCCATGGTAATCTCTCTGGGGTTGGGCGAATCGTTGAAGGGGGCGACGAGGTGGCAACGGAGCATGCCACAGGGTTGAATAAAGCTTAGCGGGGCGCCCGATTGGTGCCTAGGCGTCGCGTCGCCGCTCGCGGATGTCTTGGTCTTTTATTGACGATGGCGATGAACGAACCCGGGGTGACCAGCCCGCCGGACGCCTGGCAAAAGCGGCTGGGGAGATGTTTCGGCCGGGCGGGACTTATCATGTCCGCCTTATTGTCCCTCGGGGTCGCGCTCTGCTACACCTGGCGGCTCGATGCCTGGGCCGCGGTGACCGTCTTTCCGATCTGGGTATGGTGGCTGGCCGGAGTTCTTCTCGTGGCCGCGGCAAGAAGGCAGGTGCCACGACGCTATTCGCTGACCGTCACCCTGATCTGGTGCCTGGTGCTCTACACGTTTTCCGACCATCCGCTGAACCTCCTGCGGTTCAAAAGCGGCGATGGCGTCCGGACCCTGAGGATTGTTTCGCTCAATTGTGCGGGGAACGTTCGCGCGGCTCTTGAAGTGGCTGACTTGCGGCCGGACATCGTGTTGGTCCAGGAATCGCCGGGCCGCGAGCCCTTGCTCACCCTGGCTCGCGAGTGCTTCGGCGACGAGGGATATGTGTTGTCGGGCGTCGACGCGTCGATCGTCGCCCGCGGCGAGGTGGAACGGCTGCCGCTGCCCGATTCGGTCACCAGCAACGCCGTCTGCGCCCGCATTCGTCTTGCGGACGGCCACGAGCTCAATGTCGTGAGCATGCGGCTAGAAACGCCGTCGGTGCGGGTTGATCTCTGGTCGCCAGACTGCTGGCACGAGCAAACGGCCACCCGTCGGCGGCAGCGGAAGCAGTTGGAAACGATCGCCAAGATCGCGATTGATTCATCCGGCAGCGTGCCGTCCATCCTCGGCGGCGACTTCAACGCGCCTCCCGGCGACGCGATCTTTCGGGTCCTCACCCCGCTGCACGACGCCTTCGGTGAAGCGGGCCGCGGCTGGGGCAACACGATTCTCAACTCCACGCCGTGGCTGCGGATCGATCAGATTTGGATCTCGCCGCAACTCCGCGCCGTGGACGTTTACAGTCGGAAGACAGAGCACTCCGACCATCGGATGGTGGTCTGCGTTCTGCGCGTCGGCCGCACGCAATGACGATCAGCTAAGGAAGGCGTTGTTGAATCGCCTTGCATCATCATGCAACGGGCCTGTGGTGAAGACGACAGGTCCTGCGCCAGGGTTAAGTCTATAGGACTGAGCATCTGCTTGCTTCGGACGGGCATGGGGTGGAAGGTCGTCCGAGGCCACTACGCCATGCCCTGCAAGCCGAGCCGGCGGCGGCATTCGTCGAGCATTTCCTTGGTGCGGCTGGCGCCGGAGCGGCTGACGCCCAGGGCGCGTACCTTGAGCAGCGTATCCAGGTCGCGCACGCCGCCCGCTGCTTTCACTTGCACGTGCGGCGCCGCGTGCTTGCGCATCAGGGTCAGATCTTCCATCGTCGCCCCACCCGACCCGTAGCCGGTCGACGTCTTGACCCAATCCGCGTTCACATCGCTGCAGATCTCGCAGAGCCGGATCTTCTGCGCGTCGTTCAGATAACAGTTCTCGAAGATCACCTTCACCTTCTGCCCGGCGGCGTGGGTTTCGTCAACGACGGCGCGGATCTCGTCACGAACGTAATCCCAATCGCCGCTGAGAACCTGCGAGATGTTGACCACCATGTCGAGCTCTTCGCCGCCGTCGGCCAGCGCTTGGCGGGTTTCGGCCAGCTTGATGGCCGTCGTGTGGCCGCCGTGCGGAAAGCCGATCGTCGTGCTCGGCCTGACGCCAGAACCGGCCAGCATTTCAGCACAGCGGCGCAGGTAATACGGCAGGATACAGACGCTGGCCACCTTGTAGGCCGCGGCCAGCCGGCAGCCGGCCTCCAGATCGTCCGCCGTCAACGTGGGGTTGAGCAGCGAGTGGTCGATCATGCCGGCAATCTGTTCGTAGGTGTAATCCATCGGGTGCTCTGTCAACGCTTAACTAGAACAAGGCTATCAATGACGAATGACGAAGCTCGAATGACGAACGGCCGATGGGGCCAGCGAGCGCAGACTCTCAGAGCTTGCGCGTTCGCCTTCAAACTTGGTCGTTCATCATTCCTTTCGTCATTCGTGCTTCGTCATTCTTTCGTCATTTGTCGTGTGTCATTCGTGTTTCTATCTGAGGTTCCCCGGTGCCGCGGCGCGCGTCCCCATGTCGAGGAATTTCAACAGGGCCACCATGTCGGCGTTGAACGCCATGCCGCGGGCGTTCGGCTTGAGCTCGAAGCCTTCGGCAACCGCCCGGTTGAAGATCGTTTCGGGCAGCACGCTCGACATGTCGAACAGGACGCGGGCCAGGTCGTCGGGCAGAATTTCGTTGCTCGCTGGGAACATGAAAGGATCGGCCGCGGTCATCGACAGGTGGCAGTTAAACAACAGCACGTTGCCGTCGTCGGTGGCCAGATCTTTCACGGCGTCGGCGTAGGGAATCGGGTCGCCGTCCTGCGACTCGCCGTCGGTGATGTTGATCACGATCGGCGGAAAACTTGTGCCGTGATCCTTGATCCAGCCTTCGAGCACCTCGTACGCGTGGTGCAGGACGTTGCACATCGGCGTTCCCCCCTGCGCCTTCGGGTCGACCCAGACCGGCATCTCGGCGGCGATGGAAATCATTTCGCCAGTGTCCTCGTCGGGGAGCTGCTGCTGCTTCTGGTCGATGCGTAGCGGGTTCTCGCCGACGTCCTTAATCGACACGAGTTCGCGGCCGGCGAGAACCCCCTGCAGGGCCGACTCCAGGATCGGGTTCCCCTGCTCGTCGGTGCGATACCCGATCACGCCGACGTCCATCCAGTCTTTGATGCCCGTATCGCCGCTCGCCCGGATGGTCATGTTCTGCAGCCAGGCGTTGAGGGCCGTCGCCAGCTCGTCCTTCTTGAGCTTGTCGGAATTGCCCAGCGGCTCTTCCATTGAGAACGACTGGTCGAGCAGAAAGAGGAAGCACGCCTTGCGGGCACGGCTGATTTCCTGAGTGTAGGGCATGGAAGGGTCCTTGGTTGAATGGATTGGTAGTTCGTTGAGTCCGGCTTTAATGACGAAGCACGAATGACGAAAGACGAAAGACGAACGGTCGATGCGCGTCCTGGCGCCGTTCGAACTTTGACATTCTGTCATTCGCCATTACTTCCCGCTCATAGTGCTTCTGCTTAGCGAAGCGCCACAATCTCCTGGTATTTTTCCCAGCGATCCAACACCTTGTGGGCCGTGGCGGCCGCGTCGCGGAACGACCACTCGCGGCACGATCGGTCGGGCTCGTCGTCGACGCCCCACTGTTCGCGGTAGGCGGCGAGCTGTTGCTGCCAGGTCTCGCAATCGTCGGCGAATTGCTGCCAATCGGCGCGGCTGGCCGATTCGCTCGCCAGGCCGGCTACGCGCTGATTGTAATCCTCGGCCCAGGCAACGTACTGCGGCTTGCCGGGTGGCTGTTCCAAGGCCCCGCGCGGAATCTGCTCGTCGCCGCGAGGGCGCTCGGTCTGATGCCGCCGGTCGGTCCAGAAGCGGAATTGCTCGGCCCCCGCCGGCAAGAAGAACGTACCGATCTTCCGCTGTCCGCTCTTGGTGACGGCCTCCTGCTTGCCCAGCAGCGACGAGGGCGGGTCGACCTTCGGCAAACGATTTGCAATCCATTGCGTCACCTGACGGCGTGCATGCTGCTTGATCGGTTCTTCGATCTGCTTGTTTGCCAGGATTTGCGACGCCTCCGCCAACAGCGTATCGAGGTCGCCGGCCTGGTCCAAGACGCGGACCGAGATTTCGCTTTTCAAACGGTCGCGGCGGCGCTCGAGCTGGGCTTGCAGATCGCGCTCGGCCGGGCTGGGTGGGTCGGGGTATTTGCGCAGGAACGCTTGCATCTCGTTGAAAAGACTCCCATCGGCGCCCGACGTCTCCGTGCGGTCTAGCGCCTCCCAGGCCCTCCGGTATTCGGCCCGCTTACGCACGAGTTGCAGCCGTTCGAGCTGATCGGCGTCGGTCACGTGGGCCAAGGGATCGGTGTCGAGGCGTTTGAGACAGGCGTCGTATCGGCCCTGATCAAGATCGCTTCGGGCGGCCGCCTCGGCGTCGGCCAGGCGGTCCTGCCGGCGATAATCGCCGATTTCGTCTTGGAGCTGGCGGACGCGGCGGTCGAGCAGGGCGAAGAACTCGTCGGCCCCCTGCACCTGCCCCACGTATTTTTGCCGGTGGTCGGTAACGAACGCCTTCAGCCGGGTCAGCGACGCCTCCGCCTGCTGTCGACGAACGTCCGGCGAACCATCGGGCGACACGTGAACGGCACCCGCCTTGGCGTATTGGGACACAAGCCGGCGGGCTTCCTGGGAGCCGTTCCAGGCGGCCTTCAGCCCCTCGTCGGCCGAATCGGGCAACGGCTCGCCGCCGGCTTCGAGCAGATCGATTCGGGGAAGGGATTTCAGCAATTCGGCTCTTTCTTTTTCCCGATCGGCCACAGCGGCTGCCCGGTTTGCGATCGCCCCCGTATCAAGCTGATTGGCATCGGCGGCCGAAGAAGGTCTCGCGCCGGCGGCCTGCCACACGCTGGCGACGGTGAGCACGGCCAACGGCAGGCAGGCGGCGACAAGGATCAGGAGGTATCGCATCAGTTGCTTTCTGCAGGCTGACCGTCGTCAGTCGCCTCTTTTTCCGTAGCCGGCGGTTCCGGGTGGCCCATCACCAAATAACGGGCATACATCGTGGGGGTCACCCGGCGATAAACTACGGCCGAGAACTTGAACGCGCGTTTCCGAAGGGAGTCGAGCTGAGTCAACTGAACGTCCCGTTCCTTGGCAGCCCTCAAAACTTTATCGACGGCCATCTTGTATGCCCCTTTTGCCTCTTTGGTCCGGCGGTCCGGCGGCGGCAAGGCTGGAGCGTCCATGCCCAGTTCCGTGGCCAACGCCTTGGCAGCGGTATCCACGACGTCGAAGTCCTTGCTGAGGTCGAGAATGCGAATCTTGTCTTTCAGCGAGTTGGGCGATAAACGAGCCGGACGATTCTCGACCTTCCTGTCCGGATCGTTGTCGGACGTGATACGAATCAGCCACCTTGGCTCATGATCAACCGCAGCCCGCGCTAATTCGACGTGTGCTCCCGACTTTCTATACTGATCGGGCAAATCGCGGATGTCAGCCAGGCGCTTCGGCGAGGCGGCGTCGCCAAACGGAAACCGCCGTTCGTTTTCCACTTCGACCGACCCGTAGCCGAGAAGGAGCTCATCGTCCGCCGACGGCTCCAGGTCGCTGCCGCCAAGCTGGCGCAAGTCGAGTGTTAGTGTCCCAGCCTTGAACGCAAGCTCGTCAATCGTGATCGGCTTCGACAGACTGACGAAGGCCGAGTTGACGCTTCCCGCCGCTTCCAGCACGCATCGCCTTAGAGCCGTGTAACAGGCCGAGGAGGGCGGCCGGCCGTCTGAAGAATCGAACCACTGAAAGCTCACGCTCTCTCCCCCCGCGGTGAATTGAGCCAGCGCGCTGTCCGTCCCACCTGCTTGGGCCGCGACTTGCAACGCTTCACCCTGCTGCACGACAGCGAGCTGCCCGTCGACGTGTTTCTTCAACCACTCGTTGGCCGATGGCAAGCCGTGTAATTTTAGCTTAATTCGGCCCGGCTCGGCCGGCGACGTGTCGGCCGAAAGGTGAAGCTCTTTTAACAGGGCGCCATTCGACTTTTCGTTGGACCGGGGGAGGGTGTGGTACTCATCGACAATCTGGGTGCTGTCATCCGGCGTCGGCTCCTTGGCGGCACCTTCAAGGGGCGTCGAGGGGCTGTCTTCCTTGTCCGTGGTCGCCGAAGGGGGCGTGGTTGGCACCGTCGTCTCGGGCGCGGGGCCATCGTCGGCTTTCTCGGGCACGGGCATGTCGTTCGGGCCATCCGGTTGGCCGTTCTTGCCAGTGACCGGCGCCTGGTCGCTCTTATCCGCTACCGAGGAAACTTTTGCCGCTTCTTCCTCCGGCTTGCGCTCGGCCGTTGAGCTCGATTCGTCGACCATTTCGCTATCGGCCGCCTCCGACGTCGACGATTCGACGGGCTCCGGCTGCTTCTTCTGGGCATTTCCTGTTGCCGGCGAACGACGCGTCGTTTGATTCGTCGCTACCCGCGAGGTTCGCCCGCCAAAAACGAAGTAGCCGATCAGGGGCACAAGCAAGGCGATAAGCAGGCCCGCGCCCGCGATGCTCGTCCAACTCGGCTGTTTGGCGCGGCGCTTGAGCTTAAACCGACGCTTGCCTTTGGTGAACGCGTTGGGGGTCGACCAGATGCCGTTCGTAAAATAAAGCTCGATGTCCTGCTTACCCGTCACGGTCAGCGGCGACCGGCCGAGCAGGCCCTGAGCGATCCTTTGCAGCGCTTGCAGCTTCCGCTTGCCCGAAGCGTCGTCGCCGTAGATCCAGAGTCGCTCCTCGAGCTCGCGCAGCAACTGCAACATCCTCGCCTGCTGCTGGCGGCGGCGCTGCAATTGCTCGAGCTCGGCCTGGGGGCCGCTGGCCGGAGCGCTTTTGATGGTCCTACTATCAACGGCCGCCTCCGCATCAAAGGTCATCGGGCAACCTAGATGCTGCGAGGCCAGTTCCAGGCGGGCCTTGAACTGGGGGACCTCCAGGCGGCAGTGTTCCGCCACCTCGGCCAGTTCGTCCAGTTCGCTCGTTCGTTTCGGCATCGCATGGGCCAAGGCCTCACCCAGCGGCTTGAAGTCGGGAGGACGCGGCGGACGTAAGCGGTGCTTAAGGCGATCCAGGCGTCCCGCGGTCGACTTTTGCTCGCGTTCGCCCAGTTCCACCAGGCAGGAGCGGACCTTCTTCCATTCGCCCAGACGCCGCTCCGCCAGGTTCGGATAGAAGAAGTAAGCCTTCCACTGGTCGAGTACCGTGAGCCGCGTTTCAAAATCCTTGGCCCTGTCGGGCAACTCATAAAGCGCCTGTCCGAGCCGTCTGGCAAGCGTCGGCTGCGGCGGAGGATACGCTTCGGTCAGCTCGCTGCGATATCCGACCAGGGCGTCAAAAAGCGCCTCGTCCTCGAGCTGCAAGAGAACGTCGAGCAGCAGCCGTTTGAGAGCGGCGGGGGGCGACGCCGGCGGTTTGCAAGCGGCAATCAAAGCCGGCAGCAAGGCGGTCCGCCGACCTTCGTCGAGGCCCTCATAGACGCGGCGGAGTACGCCTTCGGGGAGCCGAGCCAGCAGGTCGGGCAACAGCCAGCCGCTGCTGGACGAGCGGGTTTTCGGCCGTTTGCCCTGCTCTTCGAGAAGCTGGCAGCCGTCGGGTAACCGCCCTTGGGTACCCGCATAGGAAGCAAGTGCCTCCAGCTTGGCGCTGCGAAGCAAGAGGGGCGAGGCGACCAGTTCGGCGATCCGGTCGGGCGGAAACTCCTTCAAGAGCAGTTGCGCCGGCCGTTGCAGACCCGCCACCGGCGGCTCGCACGTGATCAACTCCAGCACGGTGAGATGGTTGGAGGTGCCGACGACTCGATTCAGGCGGAAGCCGTTCCCCGGCGGCGTGGCGAGTTGGTATTGCACTTCGCGCGCCAGGTATCTTGCCGCCAGGTCGGACTTGCGCCAGGAGTCGTCCCCCGGCGGCGATGCCGAAAGAACCTGCGACGCGACGCGGTGCGTGGGGACGAGCACCTCGAGATCCTCCGGCCGTTTCGCTCCGGCCGCCTCAAACGCCTCGCGCAGACGGTCGACGGCTGCCCAGCCCTCTTCCAGCAGTTGCTCGATGATGAAGCGGGCGTAGTTGCCCTCCGGCACTCCCCCCTCCGAGACGCGGTCTAGATAGGTGTTGATCACCAGACCGCGACGCCGGTAGAGGTCGGTGCGGACATCGGCCGTTTGCGGATCGAAAAAAGTGGTGGCCGCCAGGGTCACGGGCAGCCGTTCAGCGTTGGGCTCGTAGGTCGAAAAACTCAGGCCCTCGGCGAGCGACTTGGGGAGCAAGCGGGCCACGCCGTAGAAGACGAGTGCGGCAATGTCCGGCTCGACCACGAGCAAGATGCTCTCTCGGCGCTGCGTCCCCAGCGCGAGCAGACCCTGCAGGGTGTTGGCGACCAGGTCGATTCGCTGCTGGGCCGCCATGTTTTGCCAGCGCGAGCCGACGAACGTTCCCCCGTTGTCTTCCGCAGGGGGAGTTGAGGGCTGCAAAAAATGTAACAAGGCGTCGTCGCCGACGGCCGGCTCGGTGCCGGCCCAGACTTCGTCAAGTCGTTCCAGCGGTGACAGTTTGAAGGGATGCTCGGGCGAATCCTCCGCCGTCCAGGGCGCGCTCCAGAGCCGCAGGCAGTCTGCGGTCGACCAGCCGCCGGCGGCACGGTCTGCGAACAGGACGTGCGCGAAATAGGAGCCCAGGCGGCCTGCCGTGTCGTACTGCCGGTAGGCCACCTGGCCGACCATCTGCAAGCGGCCCATCGACGGACAGAAGAAGAGCCGCCGCGGGGCGCCGGCCGCGTCGAGCCGCTGCTTTTCTTCGGGCGGCGTGTCGGAGGGAAGGTAGTAGTAGAGAAACCGCTCGATGGCACGGTAGTCGTTGCGCAGATCGTTGCGCTCCGCCGAGCCGGCCCGGGCGCTGTAGCCCAGCACGCGATCGGCCAGCTCGCCTTCGCGCTGCTCGAGCGCCGACGTGCCGTAGGTGCAGTGCGTGCAATAGACCTGCTCGATAGGCATCTTGCTAACCAGGCAACAGCCAGCTCTCGCGGCTTCTTTTCACAAAACCCAGGCCCCAAAAAATCCCGAACCGCGTCGAGGCGCACTTGCAGGCACAACGTCCAGCCGGCCGAGCACAAGCGGCTCGCTGGCGAAAACATGAAAGCCCGCGTCGATCATCGCCCACACGACCACGTACGAGCCGAACCAGTCGGCTTCGACGTGCAGGATGCGGCTCCCTCCCCCTTCTTCAAAGCTTCTGCGGTCGACCGGCAGGCGAATCAGGGCGGCGAGCTGCCGGGGATCTTCGCCTCGTGCCGGCAGGCTGCGGCACAAGGTGACGATGCACTGCTCGCTGTAACGGGGCTCGGGCCATTGCCAAGAGAGCCGGAACGTGCCGTTGTTGCCCGGCTCCCGAGCGAGCGCCTTGCGGGCCACCGGCGGCGCGAGCCCGATCTCGCGCGAAGCGAGCATCTCGGCCGCGATCCATTCTTCGATCCGGCCTCGGTAGTGGGCGAACTCGTTGGGGTGCCGTCGCAGCACGCGGGCGTCGAACGCCTTATGAAAACCAGCCCGGTCGTTTTTCTTGAGCGTCCCCATCAGATGCCGCAACGTGCGTAGCTCAGCGACCGCCCCCTTGGCGATTCGCGCCCAGTCGCTCGGCAGGGGATAACCGTCGAGGCAGTCTTCGCTTGCCAGCTCCGCGACACGCATCTTGTCGCCGGCCGCGATGGCCGCTTTCATTTGTTCCAGCGCCCCCTGCCTCCGCAGGGCAGCCTGATAGCTGGCCCTCCAGGCGTCGGCATCGTGGCACTCGGCCAGCAGGGCGTCGTTCCAGGTGCTCAAAAGCCGGCGGTCGAGTTGCGAGGCCTGGTCGATCGGATAATTGGGCGGGATCTGCTTGAGGATGCACAGCAGATTGGCCCGCTGGCTGGCGAGCGTAGCGCGGGCGCGCGTCGGTGCGGAAACGAGCGGCTGCGCGTCGATTTGCTCCAGGCGTTCCCAGGCGCCGGCGACGGCCAGATCGGAGATCGGCTCGTGGAGGGTCCGTTTCAAATGGGCCACGGCGTGGAGTCGGTCGTGCGCCAGCTTGAGTCGCGGTTGAAGGCGAAGTCCATATCCGCTGGGCAAGTCCGCCGCCGTCCGGTAGATGTCGTCTTCATTCGATATGCTCGTCGGCAGTGCCGCCAGCCGCTCCAACTCGGCGACGAGCTGCAATCGCCTTGTTGCGGCGGCCACGCGCGGTCGCTGGGCCTCAGCCTTCTTCCAGCCGAAAAAAAGCACCTCGTTCCAGGCCTCGACGAGCGCGGTGTCGGTCGTCTCGTTCAGGGCGGCCGGAACGGACGTGAACGAGCTCCAGGCGAATTCTCGCTGCAGGATGCGCTCGATCTGCGCACGATGGGAGTTCGTGTCAGGGTGCCCTCCCAAGGCCACGAGCTGCTTCCAGCTTGCGTCGAGGGCGGCG